>DAOTIG010000221.1:0-1621 GCA_035448065.1 Dermatophilaceae bacterium | reverse complement strand
TGACCGCGCGGTCGATGTTGTCGTTGGGGACCGAGGACTTCTTGGCCTTCTGGATCGCGTCGTAGAGGGTCGGGTTGCCCCCCGGGTCACCGCCGCCCTGTCGGGCCGCGACCTCGATGTTCTTGATGAGCTTGGCGAAGAGCTTGCCCCGCTTGGCGTCGATGGCCGCCTTCTTGTGCTTGGTCGTCGCCCACTTGGAGTGCCCGCTCATGTGTCCTCAACTCTTGCGTGCTTCGGTATGCCGTCCGGAGACCGCCGTCGATCCTACCGGGGCGCGAGCGTGGGGTCGGCATGACGGGAAGGGCACGCCCTGACCTGCCTGTCCCGTCATCGGACCGGGCGCACCGGGCATCATCGGCTAGCTCCCGCCACGGACGATGTCGACGAAGTGGGCGTGCACCCGGTCGTCGCCGGTCACCTCGGGGTGGAAGGAGGTGGCCAGCAGCCGTCCCTGGCGGACCGCCACCGGGTGCGCCGCTCCCCCACGCTCGACCGAGGCGAGCACCTGGACGCCCGCGCCGACCTCCTCGACCCAGGGCGCGCGGATGAAGACGGCGCGGACGGGAGCCGGCCACGCGGCATACCGGAGGTCCTGCTCGAAGGAGTCGACCTGCCGGCCGAAGGCGTTGCGCCGCACCGTGATGTCGAGGCCGCCGAGCGTCTGCTGGTCGGCCGTGGCGTCGACGATGCGGTCGGCGAGCAGGATCATCCCCGCGCACGACCCGTATGCCGCGAGCCCGCCGCGCAGCAGCTCGCGCACCGGGTCGAACAGCTCGAAGGCGCGCAGCAGCTTGTCGATGACCGTCGACTCGCCGCCCGGCAGCACCAGCCCCTGCAGCCCGGCGAGCTCGCGCTCCCGGCGCACCGGCCGAGCGGCCGCGCCGGCCGCCTCGAGTGCCCGCAGATGCTCGCGGACGTCGCCCTGCAGGGCGAGCACCCCGACCGTGGGTGTGCCCAGCAGGGTCACCAGCCGCGCTCGGCCAGCCGATGCGGCTGGGCGATCTCCTCGACGTTGATGCCGACCATCGCCTCGCCGAGGCCCCGCGAGACCTTGGCGATGACGTCGGGGTCGTCGTGGAAGGTCGTCGCCTTGACGATCGCCGCGGCGCGCTCGGCCGGGTTGCCGGACTTGAAGATGCCGGAGCCGACGAAGACGCCCTCGGCGCCGAGCTGCATCATCATCGCCGCGTCGGCCGGGGTGGCGATGCCGCCGGCGGTGAAGAGCACGACCGGCAGCTTGCCCGCCTCGGCGACCTCGCGGACCAGCTCGTAGGGCGCCTGCAGCTCCTTGGCCGCGACGTAGAGCTCGTCGGGGCTCATCGAGCGCAGCCGGTTGATCTCGCCGCGGATCTGGCGCATGTGGGTCGTCGCATTGGAGACGTCGCCGGTGCCGGCCTCGCCCTTGGAGCGGATCATCGCCGCGCCCTCGGTGATCCGGCGCAGCGCCTCGCCGAGGTTGGTCGCGCCACAGACGAAGGGCACCTGGAAGGCCCACTTGTCGATGTGGTTGGCGTAGTCGGCGGGAGTGAGCACTTCCGACTCGTCGATGTAGTCGACCCCGAGGCTCTGCAGCACCTGCGCCTCGACGAAGTGCCCGATCCGGGCCTTGGCCATCACCGGG
>DAOTIG010000220.1:0-2376 GCA_035448065.1 Dermatophilaceae bacterium | reverse complement strand
CGCCGAGCCGATCAAGCCCGAGCTGGTCGCCGCTCGCCTGCGTGAGCTCCGCGACGCGGGCGTCACCGTCGCCGGCGCGCTGTCGCCGAAGCTCACCCAGAGCCATTGGAAGACGGTCGTCGACGCCGGCGTCGATCTCTTCGTCATCCGGGGCACGACGGTCTCGGCCGAGCACGTCGGCAGCCGCGCCGAGCCGCTCAACCTCAAGCGCTTCATCTACGAGCTCGACGTGCCGGTCATCGTCGGCGGGGCCGCCACCTACACGGCCGCACTGCACCTCATGCGCACCGGCGCGGCCGGCGTGCTCGTCGGTTTCGGCGGTGGCGCGGCGCACACGACCCGGCGCACCCTCGGCATCCACGCCCCGATGGCCTCGGCGATCGCCGACGTCGCGGCCGCTCGCCGGGACTACCTCGACGAGTCCGGTGGCCGCTACGTCCACGTCATCGCCGACGGCGGGGTCGGCACGTCCGGCGACATCGTCAAGGCGATCGCCTGCGGCTCCGACGCGGTCATGCTCGGGGCGGCGCTCGCCCGGGCAGCCGAGGCCCCCGGTGCCGGATCCCACTGGGGCAGCGAGGCGAGCCACGCTGCCCTGCCTCGGGGCGAGCGGGTCCAGGTCGGGGTGCGCGCCCCGCTCGAGGAGATCCTCTTCGGCCCGGGCCGCTCGGCCGACGGGACGACGAACATCATCGGCGCGCTGCGTCGGGCGATGGCCACCACCGGCTACTCCGACGTCAAGGAGTTCCAGCGGGTCGAGGTCGTCCTCGCGCCCACGGCGCACGCCTGACCCGCCCGCACCGGCGCGGGTGGGTAGCCTTTCCCCCATGTCCTCGCCGTCCTCGCCGGTCGCCCCTCGGTTGGGCTCGTCGCGGGTCGCCGAGCTCAGCCGGCGACTCGTCGTCGGTCCCGGTGCCTCGACCCACGAGGTCGTCTCACCCCTGTCCGGTATGCCGCTCGCGCAGCTCCCGCTGTCCAGCGCGGCTGACGTGCGCCGCGCCATCTCCACCGCCCGGGCCGCCCAACCCGATTGGGCCGCAACGCCGTTACCGAGCCGGGCAGCAGTGCTGCTGCGCCTGCATGATCTCCTGCTCGCCCACCAGGTGGAGCTGCTCGACCTGGTCCAGCGGGAGTCCGGCAAGGCTCGCTTCCACGCCTTCGAGGAGCTCGCCGACGCGTCGATCGTCGCTCGGCACTACGGCCTCCGCGGGGCGGCATACCTGCGCACGACGCGCACGACCGGCGCCTTCCTCGCGCTGACCCAGGCCGAGATCGTCCGCCAGCCGATCGGGGTCGTCGGGATCGTCACGCCCTGGAACTACCCCCTCACCATCCCGACGACCGACAGCCTGCCGGCGCTGCTCGCCGGCAACGCGGTCGTGCTGCGGCCCGACCCGCAGACGACGCTCACCATGCTCGCCGTCGCCGAGCTGCTGGCCGAGGCCGGGCTGCCGGACGGGGTGCTGCAGGTCGTCTCCGGCGGTGCCGAGATCGGCCAGGCCGTCGTCGAGCAGGCCGACTACGTCGCCTTCACCGGCTCGACCGCGGTCGGACGGATCGTCGGTCGGCTCACCGGCGAGCGGCTCGTCGGATCCTCGCTCGAGCTCGGCGGCAAGAACGCGCTCTACGTCCGCGCCGATGCCGACCTGCCTCGGGCCGTGCTCGGCGCTCGGGGAGCGGCCTTCGCCTCCGGCGGCCAGCTGTGCATGCACACCGAGCGGCTGCTGCTGCACGAGGCGATCGCCGACGAGTTCCTCGACCGGTTCATCCCAGCTGTGGAGTCGATGCGGATCGGCACCGCGCTCGAGTTCGGCTACGACATGGGCAGTCTGCTCGGGCCGGCCCAGCTCGAGCGCACCCAGCGGCACATCGCCGACGCGCTGGCGCGAGGCGCCACGCTGCTCGCCGGTGGCCGACACCGCCCCGACCTCGGCCCCTTCGTCCACGAGCCGACCGTGCTCGCTGACGTCACCAGCGACATGCTGTGCCACGGCGAGGAGACCTTCGGCCCGGTGCTCGTCGTCCGCCGGGTGCGTGACGACGACGAGGCGGTCGCGCTCGCGAACGACACGGCATACGGGCTCAATGCGAGCATCTGGAGCCGCGACGTGCGCATCGCACGGGCGCTGGCCCGGCGCGTGCGCACCGGATCGGTGAACATCAACGAGGGGTATGCCGCGACCTGGGCCACGCCCGCAGCGCCCCTCGGTGGACGTGGGCAGTCCGGCCACGGGCGCCGCCACGGCTCCGAGGGGATCCTGCGCTACACCGAGAGCCAGACGATCACGGCGCAGCACGTCACCGGCTTCGGCCCACCGCTGGAGCTCACCGAGGAGCGCTGGGCCGGTATCCTCAGCGGTGCCTTCGGGCTGCTCA
>DAOTIG010000219.1:0-2398 GCA_035448065.1 Dermatophilaceae bacterium | reverse complement strand
GAGGGCACCGAGACCTATGAGCTCAACCGCAACCTCGTGCTCACCGACGGCGCCCGGGCCGACTCCGTGCCCAACCTCGAGATCGAGACCGGCCAGATCGTCGGAGCCGGACACGCCTCTGCGACAGGGCGATTCGACGACGAGCAGCTGTTCTACCTGCAGGCTCGAGGCATCCCGGAGGCCGAGGCCCGACGGCTCGTCGTCCGTGGCTTCTTCGCCGACATCATCAACCGGATCCCGGTTGCCGAGATCCAGGGCCACCTCATGCAAGCCGTCGAGCGCGAGCTCGCCCGCACCGAGCAGGCGAGCGCGTGACCGACCAGCCCACCGACCCGGCCGGCTTCGAGTACCTCTGTGAGCTCTCCGACCTGACCGTCGGCCAGCCCACCCAGGCCAGTGTCGGCGGGCACGTGCTGGCCGTGGTCCGCACCAGCGATCGCGAGGTGCACGCCGTCGACGACACCTGCACGCACGCCAACGTCAGCCTGTCCGAGGGCGACGTCGAGGATTGCACGCTTGAGTGCTGGCTGCACGGCAGCCGCTTCGACCTGCGCACCGGCGAGCCCTCCGGCCCGCCTGCGATCGTCCCTGTGGACGTGTATGCCGTCCGCCTCGACGGCGAGCGTGTCCTCGTCGCCACCAGCCCGTCCGCGCCCAGCAGCAACCCCACTCAGGAGCACTGACCATGACCGTTCTCGAGATCCGCGACCTGCACGTCGGGGTGAGCACCGACGAGGGCCTCAAGCCGATCCTCACCGGGGTCGACCTCACCGTCCGCTCCGGCGAGACGCACGCCATCATGGGGCCCAACGGCTCGGGCAAGTCGACGCTGGCCTACTCGATCGCCGGTCACCCGAAGTATGAGGTCACCGGCGGCAGCGTGACCCTCGACGGTGTCGACGTGCTCGCGATGAGCGTCGACGAGCGGGCCCGCGCCGGGCTGTTCCTCGCGATGCAGTATCCCGTCGAGGTGCCCGGCGTCACCGTGTCCAACTTCCTGCGCACCGCCAAGACCGCGGTCGACGGCGAGGCCCCGAAGCTTCGCACCTGGGTCAAGGACGTCAAGTCCGCGATGGACGCGCTGAAGATGGACCCTGCCTTCGCCGAGCGCAACGTCAACGAGGGCTTCTCCGGCGGCGAGAAGAAGCGCCACGAGGTCCTGCAGCTCGAGCTGCTCCGCCCGAAGATCGCGCTGCTCGACGAGACCGACTCCGGGCTCGACGTCGACGCGCTGCGGGTGGTCAGCGAGGGCGTCAACCGGGCCAAGGAGGTCAACGACCTGGGCATCCTGCTCATCACCCACTACACCCGGATCCTGCGCTACATCAAGCCCGACCATGTGCACGTCTTCGTCAACGGCAAGATCGTCGAGCAGGGCGGGCCCGAGCTGGCCGACCGGCTCGAGGCCGAGGGCTACGACCGCTTCCTCGCCCCCGCCTGAGCCGAGCCGCCATGTCCGCAGCAGCGTTCACCGAGCAGGAGTCGGCCCGGATCCGGGCGGACTTCCCGATCCTCGCGCGCACCGTGCGCGACGATCGGCCGCTGGTCTACCTCGACTCCGGGGCGACGTCGCACAAGCCGCGCCAGGTGCTCGACGCGGAGCGGCACTTCTACGAGCACACCAATGCCGCCGTCCACCGGGGGGCGCACCAGCTCTCCGAGGAGGGCACCGATGCCTACGAGTCGGCCCGGGCGCGGATCGCCGGCTTCATCGGCGCCGAGCCCGAGCAGATCGTCTTCACCCGCAATGCGACCGAGGCGCTCAACCTGGTCGCCTACGCCTTCAGCAATGCCGCGGTGGGCGGCGGCGGTGGGGCGGGGGAGCGGTTCGCCCTAGGGCCGGGCGACGAGATCCTCGTCACCGAGATGGAGCACCACGCCAATCTCGTGCCCTGGCAGGAGCTCTCGCGTCGTACCGGAGCGACAATGCGCTGGATCCCGGTCACTGCCGAGGGTCGACTCGACCTGAGCGGCCTCGACGAGCTGCTCACCGAGCGCACCCGGGTCCTCGCCTTCACCCACGTCTCCAACGTCCTTGGCACCGTCAACCCGGTGCGGGAGCTGGCCGACCGGGCGCACGCGGTCGGGGCGCTCGTCGTGCTCGACGCCTGCCAGTCGGTGCCTCACCTGCCCATCGACGTCGCGGAGCTCGGGGTCGACCTGCTCGCCTTCAGCGGGCACAAGATGCTCGGGCCGCTCGGCATCGGTGTGCTGTGGGGCCGGCCCGAGATCCTCGACGCGATGCCGGTCTTCCTCACCGGTGGCTCGATGATCGAGACGGTGACGATGGAGTCCTCGACCTACGCACCGGTGCCGCAGAAGTTCGAGGCCGGGGTGCCGGTGGCCGCCCAGGCGGTCGGCCTGGCCGCTGCGTGACTACCTCACCGCACTCGGTATG
>DAOTIG010000218.1:0-2407 GCA_035448065.1 Dermatophilaceae bacterium | reverse complement strand
CCCCCGAGAGAGGTGTCCCATGCCGCAGCGCGAGCAGCACTGGTCCGCCGGCACCGCGTCGTGGGGCGACGTGCGGGTCTGCGCGGTCAGCGCGCTCGCCGCGCAGTGAGCGTGGAGCCGGGCGACGCGGCATACCGACGCCTGCTCGAGACCGACCGCTCGCACGTCTGGCATCCCTACGCGCCGGCGGTCACGGCGGCACCGCTGCCGCTCGTCGAGAGCGCGTCGGGGGTCCGGCTGCGGCTGCGGCTGCCCGACGGCCGGCGGCGCGAGTGCGTCGATGCCATGTCGTCGTGGTGGTGCGCCATCCACGGGTATGCCGTGCCGGAGCTGGATGCCGCCGGGCAGGCGCAGCTCGGCCGGATGTCGCACGTCATGTTCGGCGGGCTCACCCACGAGCCGGCGATCCGGCTGGCCGAGCGCCTCCTTGAGGTGGCGCCGCGCTGCCCCGACGACCCGGCGCAGCCGGTGCTCGAGCACGTCTTCTTCGCCGACTCGGGCTCGGTGTCGGTCGAGGTCGCGATGAAGGCAGCGCTGCAATGGCAGCTCGCCGCCGGGCGGCGCCGGACCCGCTTCCTCACCATCCGGGGCGGCTATCACGGTGACACCTTCTCGCCGATGTCGGTCACCGACCCCGACGGCGGGATGCACTCGCTGTGGCGCGGCATCCTGCCCGAGCACGTCTTCGCGCCGCACCCGCCGGCGCCTGGTGCCGACCTCAGCGCATGGGAGCGCGAGACGCGCATGCTGTATGCCGCGCACGCCGACGACATCGCGGCGGTCATCCTTGAGCCGGTGGTCCAGGGTGCCGGTGGGATGACCTTCCACGACCCGCGGGTGGTGCAGGTGCTGGCCGAATTGGCCCGTGCGTCAGGCGCATTGGTGATCTTCGACGAGATCGCCACCGGCTTCGGTCGGACCGGCACGATGTGGGCGGCCGATCGCTGTGGCGTGGTGCCCGACCTCATGTGCGTCGGGAAGGCGCTCACCGGCGGATATCTCACGCTGGCCGCGGTGCTCGTGTCCGGCGAGGTGGCGCGGGGCGTGAGCGCCGAGGCGGCCGGCGGCGCGCTCATGCACGGACCGACCTTCATGGCCAATCCGCTTGCCTGCTCGATCGCGCTGGCGAGCCTGGAGCTGTTGCAGCGCAATGATGTCCGTGCTCAGGTGGCAGATCTCGAGGCCGGGCTGCAGACCGGGCTGGCGCCGGCGCGGGAGCTGTCGTCGGTGCGTGACGTGCGGGTGCTCGGCGGAATCGGCGTGATCCAGCTGCGCGAGCCGGTACGCGGAGGCGAGCTCGCGGCATACGCGATCGAGCAGGGCGTCTGGGTGCGGCCCTTCCGCGACCTCGTCTACACGATGCCGCCCTACGTCATGACGCGCGAGGACCTCGAGCTCGTGACGCGCACCCTCGTCGGCGCGGTCGCGGCCGTGCACGGCTGACCCGCCCCTCGGCTCGCGCTACTGCCCGGCGATCGCGCGGAGCGCGGCCAGGTGCGCCTGGAAGGCGTCGACCCCGGCGGGCGACAGGCGCAGCCAGGTGCGGGGACGCTTGCCGACGTAGCCCTTCTTGACGACGACATAGCCGGCCTGCTCGAGCAAGGTGACCTGCTTGGACAGCACCGAGTCGGAGACCTGGACCGCGTCGCGGACGGCTGCGAACTCGGCCTCGTCGACCTTGGCCAGGGCGGCGACGATCGAGAACCGGACCGGCGCGTGGATGACCTCGTCGAGCTGGAACCGGGCGTGCTGCTGGTCGGTCATCGCGCGATCCGGCCGATCCGGTATGCCGCCCACAGGCACGGGAGTGCCACCAGCGCGGCATACGGGAGGACGAGCAGCGGGCTCGCCGGCTGTCGGCTGGTCACGCTGACCCAGGTGATGCCGATGGCGTAGAGCGCCATGGTGAGCCCGAGGCCCCAGCCGTAGGCGCGAGCGAAGCCGCGCGGGGCCGCCTGGGCGCGGCGCTGCCACCAGATGAGCGCACCGAGCACGGCGCCGTAGGCGAGCATCACGACCGTGAAGCCCACCGTGTTGTCGTTGCCGACGGTCCACCAGCAGGCCACGAAGAGCGCGGCCACCAGCAGCCCGAGCAGGGCCGTGAAGCGGACCAGGCGGCGCCGGTCGGAGTCGGTCAACGCGGTGACCTGCTCGGCAGCGCGCAGGGCGGCCAGCGCCTCGTCGCGGGAGGGGAGCTCGCTCATCGGGCGTCGGCCCGGGCGGTGCGGGCCATCCCGAACGCGGCGACGAGCGCCGGGGCGGCCACGGCGAGGGCAGCCAGGAGGGACAGCGGCCAGCTCGGCAGGGCGGCGCGAGCGGATCCGAGCCAGCCGAGGGCCACGCCGAAGAGGCCGAGCGTGCCACCGAGACCCCAGGCGAAGCGCCGGCCGAGGGTGGTCTCCCAGCG
>DAOTIG010000217.1:0-2517 GCA_035448065.1 Dermatophilaceae bacterium | reverse complement strand
CTCGGCCTGGCCACGAAGGACGTGTTCGTCTCGCAGGTCCACCCGCCTGGCGCGGGTTCGGCGAGTCGAGCGCCTTGATCGCTTGACGGGTCACCAGAGCGCTCAGCCCGCTACTCGTCCTCTTCGTCCCAGATCCTGACCTTCTTCGGCTTCGAGCCTGCAGTGGCGAGGGCGACTTCGCGGGCGGCCACCGCCTCGGGCCGGTTGCGGTAGAGGAACACGACGAACGCCACGCCGAAGACCGCCATCCCGAACCATTGCAGCGCATAGGCCAGGTGCGGGCCGCGCTCGGGGCTCGGCGCGTCGAGCAGGGTGGGTCGGGTCGTCGGCGTCGGCGCCTCCTCGCCCAGCACGAGGTATGCCGCGTGCACCCGTCCGCCGGTCAGCGTCGCCACCGCGCCGAGGTCGACCGTCGCGAGCTGGCCGCTCGGCAGGTCCCGATCCCGCGACTCCTCACCAGGCTTGAGCCAGCCACTCACCGTCACCCGACCACCCGGCGCGGCCGGCACCACCGGCACGCTCGCCGCATCCTGCCCGTAGGGCAGCCAGCCCCGGTCGACGACGAGCAGACTGCCGTCGTCCAGCCGCAGCGGCACAAGCACCTCCACCCCCTGCGTGCCCTGGAAAGCGCGGTTGCGCACGAGCAGCTGCGGCGCGGCATACCCGCCGCTGGTCGTCACATGCGTCCACACCTGCGTGTCGCCGAGCGGCGCGCCCTGCTGCGGCAGCACGCTCTCCAGCGGGACGGCGGCTCGGCGATAGTTCGTCTCGACGGCGGTGGCGCGGACGTCCTTCTCCTCGGCCCGGGACAGCTGCCACCGGCCGAGCAGGATGCACGCCATCCCGAAGACGAGCGCGAAGGCCACCGCGCCCAGGATCCGTCGAGAGAGGATCGCGCTGGCCACCGCAACACTGTATGCCGCCTAAGGTGGACCTCATGCCTCGGCTGCCCGACCCGCGCACCCGCCCCCCGGAGGGGCCGGCAGGTGCGTCGCTCGTGGACACCTACGGGCGCGTCGCACGGGACCTGCGGGTCTCGGTCACCGACCGGTGCAATCTGCGCTGCACCTACTGCATGCCGGCCGAGGGACTGCCCTGGCTGCCCAAGCCCGAGATGCTCACCGACGACGAGCTGCTTCGTCTGGTGCGGGTGTTCGTCGACCTCGGGGTCAAGCAGATCCGGCTCACCGGCGGCGAGCCGCTGCTGCGTCGCTCGATCGTGCCGCTCGTCGCCGAGATGGCCCGGCTCACCCCACGCCCGACGATCGCGATGACGACCAACGGCGTCGGCCTTGAGCGGCTCGCCGCCCCGCTGGCCGAGGCCGGCCTCGACCGGGTCAACGTCTCGCTCGACACCGTCTCGCGCGAGGAGTTCCTCGCACTCACCCGCCGCGACCGGCTCGACGACGTCGAGAAGGGCCTCACTGCCGCCGCCGAGGCCGGGCTCAACCCCGTCAAGGTCAACGCGGTCGCGATGCGCGGAGTCAACGACGAGCACGTCGCCGACCTGCTCGCCTGGTGCCTCGACCGCGGCTACGAGCTGCGCTTCATCGAGCAGATGCCGCTCGACGCCCAGCACTCCTGGGACCGCACGACGATGGTCCACGCGGACGAGATCCGCGCCCGGCTGGGGGAGCGCTTCACCCTCACGCCGTTGCCGCGCGAGGACCGCGGCAGCGCGCCGGCCGAGCGCTTCCTCGTCGACGGCGGACCGGCCACGGTCGGCATCATCGCCAGCGTCTCGGCGCCCTTCTGCGGGGCGTGCGACCGCACCCGGCTCACCGCCGACGGCCAGGTCCGCAACTGCCTCTTCTCGCAGCGCGAGACCGACCTGCGCGGCCCGCTGCGCGCCGGCGCGACCGACGCCGAGCTGGCCGCGCTGATCAGGGGCGAGATGTGGCGCAAGGCCCCCTCGCACGGCATCGGACGCCCCGGCTTCCACCAGCCGGACCGGCCCATGTCGGCCATCGGCGGCTGACCCCGGATCGGGCCGAGAAAGTCCGCGAAACCGTGTCATGGCAGCGCCGGTCGGGCGTCTCATAGTCGACCAACGCGCGCCGGACGGGATCGCCCACACCGCGAGGAAGGCCTGGTCAACGGGCACCAGCAGGACCGCAAGACTGCTCCGCCAGCACCACAGCTTCACCAGCACAGACCACCCCGGTCGGCAGGGTGACAACCCCCTCGCTGCCGTGTCGATCGGGCTCTGGTGCACCACGAACCGGGCCGTCGCGACACCATCCACGTCGCGGCGGCCCGGTCGCATGTCAGCCCCATCGGGTATGCCGCGCGGTCACCCTCAGCGGTCGGGCAGCACCACCGGGCCGGTCGGGCGGGTCGGCGGCTGCAGCGCGGCATACGTCTCGACCGCGCTGATCTGCTGCCCCCACCGTGGGCCGACCGCGTTGGCGATCACCACCGCGAAGTACGGCAGGACCACCGCCCCCACCGCGAACACCCAGCGGACCCACGAGTCGATGAGCACGGCCGCGAAGAAGCAGCTGGTCCGGATCCCCA
>DAOTIG010000216.1:0-2935 GCA_035448065.1 Dermatophilaceae bacterium | reverse complement strand
GGGTTGAGGAAGCGCTCGAAGATCAGGCCGTGCGGGACGGGGTCGAGGTCGGTGATCCCCATCGCGTAGGCACACATCGAGCCGGCACCCGATCCACGGCCCGGTCCGACCCGGATGCCGTGGTCCTTGGCCCAGTTGATGAAGTCGGCGACGACGAGGAAATAGCTGCAGTAGCCCTTGCCCGCGATGACCGCCGACTCGAAGTCGGCGCGCTCCTGCACCTCGGCGGGGATGGCGTCGGGATAGCGCTTGGCCAGCCCCCGCTGGACCTCGTGGCGGAACCAGGACTCGTCGGTCTCGCCGGGCGGGCACGGGAAGCGGGGCATGTAACGCCCCTCCTCCTCGGTGAAGGACACCTCGCACCGCTCGGCGACGAGCAGCGTGTTGTCGCACGCCTCGGGTAGCTCGCGGAACAGGTGGCGCATCTGAGCCGGGGTCTTGAGGTAGAACTCCTCGGCGTCGAACTTGAACCGGTTGGGGTCCTGCAGGGTCGAGCCGCTCTGCACGCACAGCAGGGCCGCGTGCGCCTGCGCGTCCTCGGCCTTGGTGTAGTGCAGGTCGTTGGTCGCGAGCAGGGGCAGGCCCAGCTCCTTGGCCAGGCGCAGCAGCTCGGTCTGGGTCTGCCGCTCGATGGCGATGCCGTGGTCCATGACCTCGGCGTAGAAGCTCTCCTTGCCGAAGATGTCGCGCAGCTCGGCGGCGGCCTCGCGGGCCGCGGCATACTGGCCGACCCGCAGCTTGGTCTGCACCTCGCCACCGACGCAGCCGGTCGTGCCGATGAGGCCGGTGCCGTAGCGGGCCAGGAGCTCACGGTCGATGCGCGGCTTGAAGTAGTGCCCCTCGAGCGAGGCCAGCGAGCTCATCCGGAACAGGTTGTGCATGCCCTCGGTGGTCGCAGCCAGCAGGGTCATGTGCGTGTAGGCGCCGCCGCCGCCGACGTCGTCGCGGTTGCTCGGGTCGTCGCCGAAGCGCACCCGGGTCTTGTCGCTGCGGTGGGTGCCGGGGGTGAGGTAGGCCTCGACCCCGATGATCGGCTTGATGCCGTGCCTCTTGGCCTTGGACCAGAAGTCGTAGGCCCCGAAGATGTAGCCGTGGTCGGTCGTGGCGATGGCCGGCATCCCCATCTGCACGGCGGCACCGAGCAGCTCGTCGATCCGTGCCGCGCCGTCGAGCATGGAGTACTCGGTGTGCACGTGCAGGTGGACGAAGGACCGCTCGCCGGGGCCGGGTGTGGAGGACATCGCCGCCACTGTATGCCGCGTGGCTGACACCCGACGGCGTGTCGCCGCCGGGGTGTCGCGGCCGTCCCATCAGGAGTGCGGCACGCCTTCCGGGATGCGAGACGACCTGGTCAACCTCGACCTGAGGGTGAGCTCGACAGCACGTCGAGGGCCGCCTCGAGATCGGCCGGGTAGCTGCTCTCGAAGTGCACCCACTCCCCCGATCCCGGGTGCTCGAAGCCGAGCCCGACCGCATGCAGCCACTGCCGGTCCAGGCCGAGCCGACGCGAGATCGTCGGGTCCGCACCGTAGAGAGGATCGCCGCAGCAGGGATGGCGCAGCGCCGCGAGGTGGACCCGGATCTGGTGGGTGCGACCCGTCTCGAGCTTGACCTCGAGAAGGGCGGCGCTGGTGAACGAGTGGAAGGCCTCGATCACCTCGTAGTGGGTCACCGCGGGCTTGCCGGAGGCCATCACGGCGAACTTGAAGTCGTGCGCCGGATGCCGGCCGATCGGCGCGTCGACGGTGCCGGTCATCGGGTCGGGCAGCCCCTGGACGAGGGCGTGGTAGGTCTTGTCGACCTGACGGGTCTTGAAGGCCCGCTTGAGCCGGCTGTAGGCATACTCGCTCTTGGCCAGCACCATCAGCCCCGATGTGCCGACGTCGAGCCGGCTGACGATGCCCTGTCGCTCGCTGGCCCCGGACGTCGCGATCCGGTATCCCGCCGCGGCGAGGCCGGCGAGCACGTTCGGGCCGGTCCAGCCGACGCTCGGATGGGCGGCCACCCCGATCGGCTTGTCGACGACGACCAGGTCGTCGTCGTCGTGGACGATCGTCATGCCGGGCACCGGCTCGGCGACGATCGCGAGGGTGGGGTTGGGCCCGGCGGCCGGCAGCCGGACCTCGAGCAGGTCGCCGCCACTCACCCGGTCGGACTTCCCGGCCGGTCGGGCGTTGACGCTGACCGACCCCGATCCGGCCAGCTCCGCAGCCTTGGTGCGCGACAGTCCGAAGAGTCTGGCGATCGCCGCGTCGACCCGCTCGCCGTCGAGGCCCTCGGGCACGAGCAGGGTGCGCTCGTCGGTCATCGCTGCTCAGTCATGGGTGGCGTCCTCGGTGGCGACCGTGTCGGCCCGCTCGTCGGCGCGCGTCCCGTCGATGCCGATGCCGCGCAGCGCGAGGATGCCGATGAGTCCGGCGGCCGAGACGATGGCGATGTCGGCGACGTTGCCGACGAACCAGCCGTTGTAGTCGATGAAGTCCACGACGTGGCCACGGCCGACGCCGGGCTCTCGGATCAGCCGGTCGGTGAGGTTGCCGAGGGCGCCGCCGAGCACCAGCCCGAGGGCGACGGTCCAGCCGGTGCTGGCCAGCCGGCGGCTCACCCGCACCACCGCCGCGACGATGACGACCGCGAGCGCGGTGAGCAGCCAGGTGGAGCCGGTGCCGAGCGAGAAGGCAGCACCGGGATTGTGCACGAGCACCAGGCGCAGGGCCCGACCGAGCAGCTCGCGAGGCAGCCCGTCGCCGAGAGCCTGCAGCGCCCACGCCTTGCTCGCCTGGTCCAGCAGGTAGACCACCAGCGCGATCAGCGCGAACCACGCGGTATGCCGCCGGGCCACCCGGGCGGTGGCCGGCCTGTCGTTGTCATCGGTGGTCAGAGCCGCTCCGCCTTCTCCTTGCAGGTCCGGCAGAGGGTGGCGCGCGGTGCCGCC
>DAOTIG010000215.1:0-2993 GCA_035448065.1 Dermatophilaceae bacterium | reverse complement strand
CTCGAAGAACAGCTCGGCGGTGTCGGACTCGTCCTGGCCGACCTTGTCGAGCTTGCGTCCGTTGACGAAGCCCTCCATCCCGCGCTCCACCATGAACAGGGTGATGCCCTTGGCGCCCTTGCTCGGGTCGGTGCGGGCCGCGACGATGACCAGGTCGCACTGGTAGCCGTTGGTGATGAAGGTCTTGCTGCCGTTGAGGATCCAGCTCTCGCCGTCGCGCACCGCGGTGGTCTTGAGCGCGGCCAGGTCCGATCCGCCGGAGGGCTCGGTCATCGCGATCGCGCAGATCTTCTCGCCGGAGGCCATGCCGGGCAGCCAGCGCTGCTTCTGCTCCTCGGTGCCGAGGTCGACGATGTAGGGCGGGCAGACGTCGGCGTGGATGCCGAAGCAGGCGGCGGCCGCGGCGTTGAAGTGGGCCCACTCCTCGGCGAGGATCGCGTTGAAGCGGTAGTCGCCGGCCCCGGCGCCGCCGAACTCCTCGGGGATGTCCATGCCGAAGAAGCCCTGCTTGCCGGCCTCGAGCCAGATGTCGCGCGGGATCGACTTGAGCTCGATCATCTCCTCGGCGCGAGGCGCGAGGGTGCGCTCGACGAACTGGCGCACGCTGGCGCGGAAGTCCTCGTGCTCCTCGGCGTAGAGACTGCGCGGCATGGTGACCTCCGTTGGCGACCGGTGTGACTGAGCAGGCGACCCGCCGTGACGACGGGTTAGTAAGCGCTTGCTTAGTGTTGCACAGGTGCGGCATGCTGTCCATCGTGGCCACGACGAGCGCGCTGGAGACTCTGCCCGACACCGTTCGGAGGCTCCTCGACGCGGCCGCTGAGGCCTTCGCGGTGCGCGGCTACCACGCGACGACCACCCGCGACATCGCCTCGCGGGCCGGGCTCTCCCCTGCCGGCGTCTACGTCCACTTCGCGAGCAAGGAGGACGTGCTCTACCAGCTCTCCCGCTCCGGGCACCTCGAGGCGCTCGCCCTGGTCACCGCGGCTGCCGCCAGCGCCGAGTCACCGGCCGACCGGCTGGCCGCCGTGATGAGCCGCTTCTCCGCCTGGCACGCCGACAACTACGCCGTCGCCCGCGTCGTCCAGCACGAGTTCCCGCACCTCACCGAGGAGCACCGCGACGAGGTGCTCGGTCTGCGCAAGCAGATCGACGCCGTGCTGCGCCAGGTGCTCGCCGACGGTCAGCGCAGCGGCGACTTCCACGTCGACTCGCTCGGCGACACCTCGCTCGCCCTGCTGTCGATCATCGTCGACGTCGCGCGCTGGTACACCCCGCAGGTGCACCGCACGCCCGAGCAGATCGGGCACACCAACGCGGCGCTCGGTCTGCGGCTCGTCGGGTATGCCGCCCCGCCGGCCTGACGTCGCGCCCCCGGACGGCACGATGGCCGACACGACCCTGCCGGACACGACGCTGCCGGACGCGACGCTGCCCGAGGTCGCCGGGCCGGATCCGACCGGGCACACCGTCCTCGTCGTGCCCGTTCCGCTGCTCGAGCCGCTCGTGCGAGGCCGACACGAGCACTACGACACCGACTACGTCTCGAGCGATCCAAGCTTCGCCCACGCCCACCTCACCGTGCTTGCCCCCTTCGTCGCACCGGCAGAGCTGACCGCGGCCACGCGGCATACGGTGGCGCAGATCGCTTGGGAGACAAGGCCCTTCGAGGGGAGCCTGACCCGCGTGGCAACCTTCCCCAATGGCATCGTGCACCTCGTGCCGGAGCCGGCCGAGCCGTTGCGCGCGCTGACCGAGCGGTTCTGCCGGGCGTTCCCCACGCTGCTGCCCTACGGCGGCGCGTTCGGCTCGGTCGAGCCGCACGTCACCATCGACGCGCTGGGCCCCGACGTCACCGAGGACACCGTGCGCGCGTGGGTGGCGCCGCTGCTGCCGTCGCCGCTGCGGGTCGAGCGGCTCCAGCTCTCCTGGTATGCCGCGCGCGACTGCCGCACGCTCGCCGCATGGGAGCTGGGGCCGAGCCGGGTCAGTCGCGGGTGAGCTTGCGGTAGGTCACCCGGTGCGGGCGGGCGGCCTCCTCGCCGAGCCGCTCGACCTTGTTGCGCTCGTAGGCCTCGTAGTTGCCCTCGAACCAGTACCACTTGGCCGGGTCCTCGTCGTCGCCCTCGTAGGCGAGGATGTGCGTCGCGACCCGGTCGAGGAACCACCGGTCGTGGCTGATGACGACCGCGCATCCGGGGAAGTCCAGCAGCGCGTTCTCCAGGGACGAGAGGGTCTCGACGTCGAGGTCGTTGGACGGCTCGTCGAGCAGCAGCAGGTTGCCGCCCTGCTTGAGCGTGAGCGCGAGGTTGAGCCGGTTGCGCTCGCCACCGGACAGCACCCCGGCGGGCTTCTGCTGGTCGGGGCCCTTGAAGCCGAACTTGCTCACGTAGGCCCGCGAGGGGATCTCGACCTGGCCGACCTTCATGATGTCCAGGCCGTCGGAGACGACCTCCCACAGCGTCTTGGCCGGGTCGAGGCCGGCGCGGCTCTGGTCGACGTAGGAGATCTGCACCGTCTCGCCGACCTTGACCTCGCCGGCGTCCGGCTCCTCGAGCCCGACGATCGTCTTGAACAGGGTCGTCTTGCCGACCCCGTTGGGGCCGATGACGCCGACGATGCCGTTGCGCGGCAAGGTGAACGACAGCCCGTCGATGAGCACCCGGTCGCCGAAGCCCTTGCGCAGCTTGGTCACCTCGATGACCTGGCTGCCGAGGCGGGGACCCGGCGGGATCTGGATCTCCTCGAAGTCGAGCTTGCGGGTCCGGTCGGCCTCGGCCGCCATCTCCTCGTAGCGCGCCAGCCGGGCCTTGCTCTTGGCCTGGCGTCCCTTGGCGTTGCTGCGCACCCACTCGAGCTCGTCCTTGAGCCGCTTGGCGAGCTTGGCGTCCTTCTTGCCCTGGATCTGCAGCCGCTCGGACTTCTTCTCCAGGTAGGTCGAGTAGTTGCCCTCGTAGGGGTAGAGCCGGCCGCGGTCGACCTCGGCGATCCAC
>DAOTIG010000214.1:0-3006 GCA_035448065.1 Dermatophilaceae bacterium | reverse complement strand
CCCATCCGCAACTTCATGGACTACACCGACGACGCGTGCATGGACACCTTCACCGCCGGGCAGATCAGCCGGATGCAGGCGCAGTGGGCGGCCTACCGCGCTGCGTGACCCGCGGGCCGCGTGGCTCGGGCAGGGAGCACAGCGGCCACACGGAGTGACGACGGCGCTCGACCCGCGTAGATCAATCGGGTCGAGCGCCGTCGTCCTCGAGGTCGAGGGCGATGTCGAGGATGGGCGATGAGTGGGTGAGCCCACCGACCGACAGGTAGTCGACGCCGGTCTGCGCATACTCGCGAGCCACCTCCAGCGACAGCCCGCCGGTGGCCTCGATCTCGACCGTCTCGCCGTCGCTGGCGGCTCGATCACGCAGTGCCGCAACGGTTTCCGTGAGCAGCGCCGGCGCCATGTTGTCGCACATGATGAAGCGCGCGCCCGCGGCATACGCCTCGAGCGCCTCGGCCACCGTCGTGACCTCGACCTGCACGTCGACGTCGGGGAAGCGCGTGACCACCGCCTGGTATGCCGCCCGCACCGAGCCCGCAGCCAGCTTGTGGTTGTCCTTGATCATCGCGACGTCGTAGAGGCCCATCCGCTTGTTCGTGCCACCGCCGGCGCGGACCGCGTACTTCTCCAGCGTGCGCATGCCCGGTGTCGTCTTGCGGGTGTCGAGGACCATCGCCCCGGTGCCGTCGAGCTCGTCGGCCCAACGGCGGGTGTGGGTGGCGACGCCGGACAGCCGACTGAGGATGTTGAGCAGGGTCCGCTCGGCGATGAGCAGCACCTGCGTGGGCCCGGTGAGCCGGGCGAGCACGTCGCCGCGCTGGACGGCCGTGCCGTCGGCGACGAGCACCGAGACCTGAGGCTGGGGCGCGCCGAGCAGGGCCGCGACCTGGGTGAGCACCTCGGGCACGACCGGCAGGCCCGCGACGACGCCGGACGCCCTCGCGACGACCTCGGCCGTGCGAATCTGGTCGGCCGGGATGGTCGCCAGGGTCGTCACGTCGCGATGCTGCGGACCGAGGTCCTCCAGCAGGGCGGTGGCGACGAGACGGCGGGCGTCCTCGACGGGGAAGTGCAGGTCCTCGCTCACAGGCCCTCCTCGGGCGGACGGTCCGGCTGGCCGGGCCGGCTGGGATCGACAGGGTGATAGGTGACGTCAAGCGACCCGGAGGCCCCGCGCACGGCGTGCTGGTGACCCAGCCAGTGCGCGTCGTCAGGCTCGGGGTGGTCGCTGCGCACGTGCCCGCCGCGGGTCTCCTCGCGCCGGCGCGCGAGCTCGGTGAGCAGCTGGCCGAGGTGCAGCAGGTTCGTCGTCTGCCACGACTTGGGCCCGCCCTCGACGCCGTCCGCACTGGCCGCGAGCGCCGCCAGCGCGGCGGCGGTGCGGGCGGTCGACTCGGCCGAGCGCACGACGCCCGAGCCGTCGGTCATCGCGTGCTGGATCGCCTGCCGGTGCTTCGACCGCACGAGCACGCTTTGGTATGCCGCGTCGCCGGCTCCGCGCGCCGCGCCCGCCTCCGCGGGGGCCGGCTGCACCGCCGGCAGCTCGCCCGCGGCGAAGCGGCGGGCGATGTCCTCGGCGATCCGGTGGGCGAAGACGAGGCCCTCGAGCAGCGAGTTCGAGGCGAGCCGGTTGGCGCCGTGCACGCCGCTGCACGAGCACTCGCCGCAGGCGTACAGCCCTGGGAGAGAGGAGCGCCCGTCGAGGTCGACGGCGACCCCGCCACTGGCGTAGTGCTGGGCGGGGGCGACCGGCAGCAGGTCGGTCGCGGGGTCGAAGCCGTTGGCCCGGCACGAGGCGACGATCGAGGGGAAGCGCCTCTCGAGGAAGTCCGTGCCGAGGTGGCGGCAGTCGAGGAAGACGTGGTCGGTGCCGGTCGTGGCGAGCTGCCGGACGATGGCGCGCGACACGACGTCGCGGGGGGCGAGGTCGGCCAGCTCGTGCTGACCCTGCATGAAGCGCTCGCCGTGGACGTCGACGAGGAAGGCGCCCTCGCCGCGCACCGCCTCGGAGATGAGCGGCTGCTGGCCGGTGGAGTCGTCGCCGAGGAAGAGCACGGTCGGATGGAACTGGACGAACTCGACGTCCGCCATCACCGCCCCGGCCCGCAGCGCGATCGCCATCCCGTCGCCGGTGGCGACCGGCGGGTTGGTCGTCGAGGAGTAGATCTGACCCAGCCCGCCCGTGGCGAGCACGACGGCCCGGCAGTGCGCTGCCCCGACGCCGTCGACCTGGCCCTCGCCGATGACGTGCACCGTTGCGCCGCAGACCCGTCCGTCGGTCTGGCCGTCCGGCCCGGGCGGTGCCTGCAGCAGGTCGACGACGAGCGCGTGCTCGATGACCTCGATGCCCGGGTCGTCCTTGACCCGGTGCAGCGCCTCGATGAGCGCCCGACTGATCTCCTTGCCGGTGGCGTCGCCGCCGGCGTGCAGGATCCGGTCGCGGTGGTGCCCGCCCTCGCGGGTGAGGCTGATCTCGCCGTCGCTGCCACGGTCGAAGATCGCGCCGAGGGCGACGAGCTCCCGGACCCGCTGCGGGCCCTCGTGGACGAGCGCGGTGACCGCTGCGACGTCGCACAGCCCGACACCGGCGACGAGAGTGTCGTGCAGGTGCTCCTCAGGAGAGTCGTCCTCGGCCATCACCGCGGCGATGCCGCCCTGCGCCCAGGCCGTCGACCCCTCCTCGAGATGGGTCTTGGTGACGAGCAGCACGGTCGCGCCACGCTCGCGCAGCTGCAACGCGGCGGTCAGCCCCGCGATGCCGGAGCCGACGACGAGCACGTCGGCGCTCGTCGTCCAGCCCGGCTCAGGCGCCCGCAACCAGCGCGGGATGCGCACGGCCGCTCGGGTCGGGTCGGTCGCAGCGCTCACCGGTGCTCCTCGGGCTCGGTCGGCCGGGGTATGCCGCCCGGCCCGGTTCGCGGGACACGCTACCGGCCCGTGGCGGCGGGGGTGCGCGGCACCTCGGCATAGGCAGAGTGGACGAGCGGGCCGAGGGCTGCCACC
>DAOTIG010000213.1:0-3290 GCA_035448065.1 Dermatophilaceae bacterium | reverse complement strand
GACTTGGCGACTGCTACATCGAGGTTGTCTAGATGACCTCCGGCGGGGCGAGCGTCGCAAGCGCTCGTCCCGCTTCTTCTTGTGGACATGGACCCGTCTGCGGGCGGGCCCATCCTGACAGCCACCACTGACAGCTGCCGGGCTCTCGGGGTAGGCCACGCGGTTGCCAGACGCTCCGGCGACCTGACCATTCATAACCAAATCTTTGCTTTCAAGCGCTCATTGATAAGCGGCAGGAATGTTACATACCGACAGTCGCTGCGCAAGATTGGCTGCATCTCGACAACAAGATTGCGTGCATCTCGACATTTGCAATCTTCGCTGCATCTAGACATCACAAGAACTCAGAACCCGTGGGCCATGTTGGTGAACCGCGAGTAGTGGCCCTGGAAGGCCACCACGATCGTGTCGGTGGGGCCGTTGCGGTGCTTGGCGACGATCAGGTCGGCCTCGCCGGCGCGCTGCGACTCCTTCTCGTAGGCCTCCTCGCGGTGCAGCAGGATCACCATGTCGGCGTCCTGCTCGATCGAGTTGTGCACGGCGATGCCGTTGGCGATGAAGTTGTGCCCGCCCAACACCGTTGCGTCGTAGACCTCCTCGACACCGTCGGCCTCGACCGAGACGACCGGCTCCCAGACGACGTCGTTGACCGCGACGAGGTCCAGGTCGGCGTCGTCGAGGACGGCCGCGAGCGCGCCGAGCGGGTCGCGCGCGTCGGGTGAGGTGAGGCGGGGCGGCATACCGGCTGACGGTGCGGCACCGACCTCGCCGGCCATCACCGCCCGCATCGAGGCGCGCAGCGCCGCGGGGACGGCCGCCTCCCCCGACGGGGCGGCCGCCTCCCGCGCGCGGACCAGCTCGAGCAGGCGGCGGGCGGGCGCGGCATACCGGCCGTGGACGCCCACCTCCTGCAGGAAGCGGCGCTGCGAGTCCTCCCCCGACACCTCCAGCCGCCAGCCCGTGGCCCGCGGCCGCTGCGCCGTCGAGATCCCGAACCGCAGCAGCAGCCGCGCGACGTCCTCGGCGAGCCGGCGCGAGGGCACCTCGAGGCGGATCCGACCGTGCTCGCCGTCCTTGCTCACCGACACCGACCCGGCCGCCGACCACAGGTGCGACACGAACAGCGCGATCTGCGCCTTCGGGGCATGGAACAGCGCCTTGGGCACACGCCGCTTGCGCGGCTTGGTGAGCACCCCGAGCCCGTCGAGCCAGTCACCGACGGTGTTCCGCTTGCTGCGATCCACCGGGTATGCCGCGTCGCCCAGCGCCCGCGCCACCAGTACCAGCTGGGCGTCCTCCCACGGCTCGAAGGCCGCCGGCGCCGGCACGTGCCGCGGCACCGCCACCCGGGTGCCGGTGCGCAGCTCGGCCAGCGGCGCCCACCCGGCATACGTGAGGAAGGGGTGGTTGGCGGTCGCCCGGACTTGCTTGCCCGAGGCGGTGGTGAGCCGGAACACCGGCCGCACCCCGGTCGGGAAGACGTGGGTGAGGTGCCGGCGCACGTAGCGCAGCGAGTCGTCGAGCGCCCACACGGGAACGTCACGGGCGCCCGCGGCATACAGGGAGCCGAGGGTCGTCTCGGCGCCCGTGTCAGCGCGCAGCACGCGGGAATCGGCTGTGAGACAACCGGATTCGCGCAGGTCGGACATCTGCGGCTTCTTGTCGGTGCGCTGCTCGGGGCCACGGTTGAGCTGGCTGATCGCGATGACCGGCACCTCGAGCTCCTTGGCCAGCAGCTTGAGCGCCCGGGAGAACTCCGACACCTCCTGCTGACGGCTCTCGACCCGCTTGCCGGAGGACATGAGCTGCAGGTAGTCGATGACGACGAGCTTGAGGTTGTGCCGCTGCTTGAGCCGCCGGCACTTGGCCCGGATCTCCATGAGCGACATGTTCGGGCTGTCGTCGATGAACAGCGGCGCGTCGGACACCCGGCCCATCGTCGCGGCCAGGCGCTGCCAGTCGTCGTCGCGCATCGTGCCCTTGCGCATGTGCTGCAGCTGGATCTGCGCCTCGGCCGACAACAGACGCATGGTGATCTCGGTCTTGCTCATCTCGAGGCTGAACACGACCGACGCCATCTTGTGCTTGATCGCCGCGCTGCGCGCGATGTCCAGACCCAGGGTCGAGTTATGGGTCGGGATCATGGCTCGGCCGGCGAGGTAGAGATGATCGGCGTTGTCGACCTCGATGCAGCGCACCGGGACGGACGTGGTCGGCCGCGCTGCCTCGACCTTCCAGACGGCAGGGCCAACACCGTTGACCGCCCCGACCGTCGGCTCGCGCTCGATCACCGTCAACACGTGCCGGTTGATGAGATCCGCCAACTCGTGCGACGTGCAGACCCGGGTCTCGCCGAACACCCGCACTGCCCACTGGTGCTGCTCGTCGGCCACGATGACCGACCCGTCGGAGAACTCGACCTGATAGCACGGCCGTTCCGTCATCACCTCGGTGGCGGCGACGACCCGGGTCGGGTGCCCATCGGCCCCCAAGACGTGGTCACCAACCTGGACTTCACCCATCGTCGTCCATCCGGTCGGCGTGGGCAGCGGCGTGTCCAGAGCGAGGGCCTTCCCCATGGCCGGTCTCGCGGCGACGACGATCATCTGGCCGGGGTGCAGGCCGTTGGTGAGGGCGTCGAGGTCGGTGAAGCCGGTCGGCACCCCGGTGAGCTCGCCCGACTTGCCCGAGGCGACCTCGATCTCGTCGACGGTGGCCTCGAGGATCTCGCCGAGGACGTGATAGTCCTCCCCGCCCCGCTTGTCGGCGACGGCATACACCTCGGCCTGTGCCGCATTGACGATGTCCTCGACGTCGCCGCCGCCCTGCGCGTAGCCGAGCTGGACGATCCGGGTGCCGGCCTCGACGAGGCGGCGCAGCACGGCCCGCTCGGCGACGATCTGGGCGTAGAAGCCGGCGTTGGCGGCGGTCGGCACGCTCGAGATGAGCTGGTGCAGGAAGGCCTGGCCGCCGACCCGGGAGAGCTGACCGCGCTTGGTCAGCTCGTCGGCGACGGTGACCGCGTCGACCGGCTCACCCCGGCCGTAGAGGTCGAGGATCGCCTCGAAGATCGACTCGTGGGCGGGCCGGTAGAAGTCGACGCCGCGCAGCACCTCGACGGTGTCGGCGATCGCGTCCTTGGTGAGCAGCATCGAGCCGAGCACCGACTGCTCGGCGTGGACATCCTGTGGAGGAAGCCGGTCGCCGGGGTCGTCGGAGGGTGCGTCGAGCGGCCCGGCCAACAGCTCCTGGATCGACACCCTGCTCCCCCTGTCCCTTCCCGCTCGGTG
>DAOTIG010000212.1:0-3353 GCA_035448065.1 Dermatophilaceae bacterium | reverse complement strand
ACTCCTCGCCGCCCTCCCCCGCCTTGACCTCGAGGATGACGTCGCGGTCGTCGTCCGGGTCGCGGGGCACGAGCAGCGTGCGCAGCCGGTCCTCGGCAGCGTCGACGACGGCCTCGAGGGTGGGCACCTCGGCGGCGAAACCGGCGTCCTCGACGGCCAGCTCGCGGGCCGCCTCGAGGTCGGCCCGGGCCACGTCGACGGCCCGGTAGGCCGCGACGACCGGGCCGAGCGCGGCATACCGCTTGGTGAGCGTGCGGACCACGGTCTGGTCGGCATGGATCGCCGGGTCGGCGAGCCGGGCCTCGAGCTCGGCGTACTCCCGCACCGCGTCCGGGGTGGTCTCGCTCATCGCGGCCTCCTTCGGACGCTCGGGGTGGAGGTGGGGCGGGTGATGGGGGCAGACGCGACGCCGGCCCCGCGGCATACCGTCACCATCCGGTATGCCGCGGGGCCGGCGTCAGCGGGGCTACTTGCCCTTCTTGCCGTAGCGGGCCTCGAAGCGGGCGACCCGGCCACCGGTGTCGAGGATCTTCTGCTTGCCCGTGTAGAACGGGTGGCACTGGGCGCAGACGTCGGCGTGGATGACGCCGTTCTTGGCGGTGCTGCGCGTCGTGAACGTGTTGCCACAGGTGCAGGTCACCTGGGTCTCCCCGTAGGCGGGGTGGATGTCCTTCTTCACGGATGTCTCCTCGATCTCGTGGTGGCGCCGGGTCGGCGGGCGCACTGGACGGTGCCGCCCTCGCGTGCCGTGAACCGGGCCGAGGATCAAGTGTGCCAGAGCGGGCACACGCCGCCCAAACGCACGGCCCGTGGCCCGACATTCCCGGCCGGTCCGAGCCGCGCCACTACGGTGGCCGGGTGGACCGTTGGTGCCGTCGGTCTTTGCGCTTCCGTTGGGACGCCACGCTGCCCGGTCCGTGGCAGGCTGGCGGGACGAACCGACCCACCTGAACGAGGTCTCCACCACTCACCCGAGGTGCTCCCATGTCGCTCTCCCGCCGCCACTTCCTGCTCGCCTCGGCCGCCGGTGCGGCGGCCCTGGCCGCCCCCACCGATTCCGCGCAGGCGAGCTCGCCGGGTGTCGTGGTCGCGGTCGACGAGCACGACGCCTTCGTCGCCGCCGCCACCCGGTATGCCGTGCCGCCCGCCCTGCTCGCCGCGGTCGGCTGGGTGCAGAGCCGGTGGACCGACCACGCCGGCGCCCCGAGCGCCGCCGGCGGCTACGGGCCGATGCACCTCGTCGACGGGGCGCTGGCCGCCACCGCCCGCGCCGAGCGGGTCGGTCGCGAGGAGCTCCCCGCGACCCTGGACACCCTCGGCGCCGCCGCCCGGCTCACCGGGCTCGCGCCGGACGTGCTGCGCACCGACCCCACCGCCAACATCGCCGGTGCGGCAGCCGTGCTCGCCGAGGCCCAGCGCCGCACCGGCGGCGCGACCGGCACCGACACCGACCCCGGCTCCTGGTATGCCGCGGTCGCCGCGGTGAGCGGCAGCGACCGCGCCGAGGGCCAGCTGCGCTTCGCCGACCAGGTGCTCGCCGACCTCGCCTCGGGCGCCGCCCGCGAGGTCGCCGGTGGCCGGCTGATCCTCGGCCCGACGGCCGTCGGCGACCACGCACCGGCGCGCGGCCGCCTCGCCGAGCGGGCGGCATACGCGCGCCGTCACCAGCGGTCCGGGCCGGTCGACGCCCCGCCCCAGCTGCCCGTCGAGTGGGTCCCGGCGCCCTACGAGCAGTACGGCCCGGCCAGCGACGACTACGGCAACCACGACCTCGCGGGCCGGCCGGAGAGCCCGACGATCAGCCACATCGTCGTCCACGACACCGAGTGCACGTATGCCGTCGCGCTCCAGCTCGTCACCGACCCGACCTACCTGGCCTGGCAGTACACGCTGCGCTCCAGCGACGGGCAGATCGCCCAGCACCTGCACCCCAAGGACATCGGCTGGCACGCCGGCAACTGGTGGATGAACACGCACTCGATCGGGCTCGAGCACGAGGGGGTCATGGTCGAGGGGTCCCGCTGGTACACCGAGGCGATGTACCGCACGTCCTCGACCCTCGTCGCGCACCTGGCCCGGCGCTACGGCATCCCGCTGGACCGCGCGCACGTCATCGGCCACGACCAGGTGCCCGGCATCACGACCAGCCGGATCCGCGGGATGCACGTCGACCCCGGGCCGTACTGGGACTGGGAGCACTACTTCCGGCTCATCGGGGCCCCGCTGGTCGCCGGAACGCACGAGGCGCGGCGGGTCGACGGGCCGATGCGTGCCGTCGTGCGGGTACTGCCGGGCTTCGAGGACAACCTCCAGCCGCTCACCGTCAAGGGCCGGCCGCTGCCGCCGCTCGGCACCAACTTCCTCTATGTCCGCAGCTCCCCCGCCGACGATGCCCCGCTGGTGCGCGATCTCGGGCTGTGGCCCGACGGCCGGCCGTGCAGCTACGACGCCTCCGACATGGGCGCCCGGGCCTCGGCCGGCTGCGACTACGTCGCCGTCGAGCGGCAGGGCGACTGGCTGGCGATCTGGTTCCTCGGCCAGCTCGGCTGGATCCACGACCCGGCCCACCGGCCGACCACCCGCGTCGTCGGCAAGGCCCGCGTCGTGCAGGCGAAGGGGACCACGGCGGCGGTCTACGGGCGCTGCTATCCGGAGGCCGCGGCATACCCGAACGGCATTGCCCCACAAGCGATCTCGCCGTTGGTCTATCAGGTCGGGGCGGGGCAGCTCTATCCGCTCACCGACGCGGCGCCGGTCACCGACTACTACAAGGCGAGCACGTATGCCGGTGAGCCACCGACCGACCACGTCGACATCGTCGGGCAGGACCGCTACCTGCAGATCTCCTACGGCCAGCGGGTCGCCTTCGTCCGGGCCGCGGAGGTCACCGTCACGACCCCCTGACTCCCCTGCCTGGTGCCGGGTCTGACCGGGAACGGACGCTTTATCGGGTGACCCGATAAACCAGCGCTGGACCCCAGGAGCTTCCTGGGGTCCAGCGCTACGTTGTCGGGTCGAGCAACGGCATTCGCCGGTCCGGGTCAGTCGTCGTTGTCGTCGTCGAGCTTGATCGAGCTGGTGCGCTGCACCTGCACGAGGAACTCGACGTTGCCCTTGGTCTTCTTGAGCCGGTCGAGGAGCAGCTCGATGCTCTGCTGCGGGTCGAGCGCGGAGAGCACCCGGCGCAGCTTCCACATGATCTTGAGCTCCTCGGCGCCCATGAGGATCTCCTCGCGCCGGGTGCCCGAGGCGTTGACGTCGACCGCGGGGAAGATCCGGCGGTTGGCGAGCTCGCGGCTGAGCTTGAGCTCCATGTTGCCGGTGCCCTTGAACTCCTCGAAGATCACCTCGTC
>DAOTIG010000211.1:0-3385 GCA_035448065.1 Dermatophilaceae bacterium | reverse complement strand
GCGACCTGACGGTCGCCGTTAAGTTGGTGGCATGACCGACTTCAGTGGGGATCGCCGGTCGTTCTTCCGGCGGGCGTTCGGCGACGCGGCACGCCAGGTGGCGCGGATGACCGAGGAGCGCGTCGTGCAGCAGCGCTTCGTGCGCCCGCCCGGTGCGATCCCCGAGGTCGGCTTCCTCGCGGCGTGCACCCGCTGCGGTGAGTGTGCCGCGGTCTGCCCCGCCGGGGCGATCCTCCACGTGCCGAGTCGCGGCGGGCTGGCGGCCGGCACGCCCTACCTGGAGCCGGGACGGATCCCCTGCATCGCCTGCGACGCGATGCCGTGTGCCGCCGCCTGTCCGACCGGCGCGCTCGAGCTCCCCGCCGACGGGTGGGCCACGGAGCGGCTGGGTCGCATCACCTTCCATCCCGAGCGCTGCGTTACCTTCGAGGGTCGTCCGTGCCGGGTCTGCCTCGACGCATGCCCGGTCGGGGAGGCCGCCCTCTCGGCCGACGAGGAGGGCCGCCCGGTGCTCAAGGCGGAGGGATGCGTCGCGTGCGGGGTCTGCGTCCGCGACTGCATCACGGTGCCCTCGTCGTTCACCTTCCATCCCGTGGATCGCTGATGCCCGACGTCCCGTTCCGGATCGAGAAGCCCTGGGGGCACGAACTGATCTGGGCCCACACCGACCGGTATGTCGGCAAGATCCTCCACGTGCAGGCGGGCCACGTCCTCTCGTGCCAGTACCACGAGCACAAGGACGAGACGATGCACGTCCTCTCGGGCGAGGTGATCCTCCGGCTCTGGGCCGACCGGGACGCCCCGCCGTCCGAACGGGTGATGCGCCCGGGGGAATCCGTGCACGTGACGCCGTTCACCATCCACTCGATCGAGGCCGTCGTCGACAGCGACGTGCTCGAGGCCTCCACGCCGGAACTCGACGACGTCGTCCGGCTCCGCGACCTCTACGGGAGAGCGTGACACGATGCAGGTGATCATCCCACTGGCCGGCAAGGGGTCGCGTCTGCGGCCGCACACCCACCTCACCCCGAAGCCGATGCTCAAGGTCGCCGGCCGCCCGGTGATCGACTGGGTGATGGACCGCCTCGACGGGCTCGAGATCGACGAGCTGATCTTCATCACCGGGCACCTCAAGGAGCAGGTCGAGGCGTACGCCCGCAGCCACTACGACATCCCCTCGCGCTTCATCGAGCAGCAGGTGCAGGACGGCACCGCCGGGGCGGTCAACCTCGCCCGGCCGCACGTGCACGGCCCGGTGATGATCATCTTCGTCGACACCGTCTTCGAGGCCGACCTCACCCTGGCCGCCACGACCGACGCCGACGGGATCATCTGGGCCAAGGAGGTCGAGGACTACCAGCGCTTCGGGGTGGTGGTGACCGATGCCGACGGCTACATGACGCGGATCGTCGAGAAGCCGTCCGAGCCGATCAGCAAGCTGGCGAACATCGGGCTCTACTACATCAAGGACGTCGACGCCCTCTGGGCGGGGATCGACCACGTCCTCGCGCAGCCGCCGGTCAAGGGCGAGTACTTCCTGACCGACGCGTTCCAGCACATGATCGAGCACGGCCGCAAGATCCTCACCGCCGAGGTGGGGGGCTGGTACGATTGCGGCCAGCTCGGGACGACGCTGGAGACCAACGGGATCCTGCTGGCGCACGGCGCCGCGCGCCGCCCGGCCGAGGTGCCGGCCGGGGTGACGATCGTCGATCCGGTGCTGGTCGAGCCGGGCGTGGTGCTCGAGGACTGCACCGTCGGGCCGAACGTGACGATCGAGAGCGGTACCGTCGTGCGGCGCGCGACGATCCGCGACAGCATCATCGGCGCGACCTGCGAGATCGAGGACGCCACGCTCGACCAGTCGATGCTCGGCGACCATGTCGTGGTGCAGCACTTCACCGGCAGCGCCACCCTCGGCAACCACACCCAGGTCCGCGGCACCCCGTGAGCGACATGGACGCGCTGCTCCGCAGCTACCTCGACCTGGCCCGCCACCTCGACCCGCTGCAGCACCCCGACGAGGCGCCGGCCGACGTCGCCGCGCGCCTCGGCCGGTTCGACGTGCCGTGGCTCACCGCCCAGCTTGCCGCCCTCCGCAGCATCGCCAACGCGATCGAGGACCTCGAGGACCTGGCCAGTCGCGATGACGAGGTCGACCGCACCATGCTGCTCGACACGGTGCGCGGCGACATCGCGCGGCTGCACGCGCTGATCGAGGGCGAGAGCGCCGATCCGGTGCTGCCGCTCCGCCATGCGGTGGCCGCCCTGGATGCGCTGCTGGGCGAGGACTTCGACGCCGGCCGTGCGGCCGCGCTCGCGGCGCGGCTCGGCGAGTTGCCCGAGATGCTCTCGCTGGTGCGCGAGGAGCTGCGGCCGGCGCCGGCCTTCCTGGTGGCGGCCGCCTCGCTGGCGCTGGCCGAGCTCGACGAGCGGCTCGACCTCGCGGCCGAGCGGCTGGAGGACACCACGGTGGTGACGGCGGCGCGCGAGGCGCTCGATGCGCACAGCAGCTGGCTGCTCGACGGCAACCGCGTCGGTGGCGAGATGGGCCTCGGCGAGGAGGCGGTGCTCGCCCGGCTGGCGCTGCTCAACAACGAGCCGCTCGGCCTCAAGGGGACGCTCCGCACCCTCGAGCTCCGGCGCGCCGGCGCCGAGCGGGCGCTGCTGACCGCCGCGGCCGACCTCGGCTACCCGGAGGACTGGCCGGCGGCCCTGGAGGCGTTGCCCGAGCTGAGCCCGCTCGACCCGTTCGAGCGGCTCGACGGCTGGCTCGACGAATGGGAGCGCGCGGGGAGCGTGTACATCACCCTGGGGTTGGCGGTGCCCGACGCCGAGCCGGGTCCGGCGCCAGCGGTCGAGGATCGCGCAACCCTCGCGGTCTGGGCGATGCGGGCCCGGGCGCGGGCGATGTTCGAGGCGGCGCGTGCCCAGCAGGAGCGACCGGTGCGCCGGCTGCTGGTGGCGCCCGGGGTGCGGCGCGGCTGGAGCCGGGCCGTGGTGGCGCTGCTCCGGCACACCACCCTCCTCGACGCGCCCGAGCACCTGCTCGCGGCCGCCTGGCTCGCACTGCTCGATGCGGTCGCGGCCGAGACGGACCTGCTTCTCGCGGCGCGGATGGCGACCCCGGAGGAGCTGGTGGCCCGCACGGCGGAGATCACCCACCTCGACGAGGAGCGGGCACGCGCGCTGGTGGTGATGGTGGCGGAGGAGCCGCTGGCCGCGCTTGCGGCAGGGCTCTCGCACGAGGGGTGGGTCGCGTGGCACGCCGACGAGGGCGGCGAGCCGGCGGCGTTCCTCCATCGGGCGCTGGAGGCCGGCGGGCTCGCGGTGCCGCTCGCGCGGTGGGTGCTCACCGCCGACGACGAGCTCGACGAGGTGCCGG
>DAOTIG010000210.1:0-3436 GCA_035448065.1 Dermatophilaceae bacterium | reverse complement strand
TGGCTGACCTCGTCCTGCTGCTCGGCGCTCACGGCGATCGCGCCGGGCTTGACGATGCCGGCCTTCTCGGTGGCGATCGCCTCGACGGTCGACCCGAGCAGGCGCGTGTGGTCGAGGCCGACCGGGGCGATGACCGCCACCTGGCCGTCGGCGACGTTCGTGGCATCCCACGTGCCGCCGAGGCCGACCTCGACGACCGCGACGTCGACCGGGGCGTCGGCGAAGGCGACGTAGCCGATCGCGACGAGGGTCTGGAAGAAGTTCATCCGGGCGCTGTCCCGCGCCTCGACGAGCTCGATGACCGGGATGACCTGGGAGTAGGCCTCGATGAAGTCCTCGGCGGGGATCGGCTGCCCGTCGATGGTGATCCGCTCCCGCAGCGAGTGCAGGTGCGGAGACGTGAATCGCCCTGTGCGCAAACCGTGCTCGCGACAGAGCGCCTCGATGATGCGGGTCGTCGACGTCTTGCCGTTGGTGCCCGTAACGTGGATGACCGGGAAGCTGCGCTGCGGGTCGCCGAGCAGCTCCATCACCGCGGTGATCTGCGCCAGGGTCGGGTCGACGTCGCTCTCCGGCGCCCGGGCGAGGATCGCCGCCTCCACCTCGCGCAGTCGCTCGGCAACCGCCGGGTCGATGGAGTGGCTCACCGCTGCTCCTCGTCGTCCCAGAGGTCCTTGATGACCCACACCTGATCCGGTATGCCGGGTGCCCCCGGCTCGCGCTCGAGCTCGTGGTAGCCGTGCCGGGCGTAGAAGCGCGCGGCGCCGTCGTTGCCGTCGAGGTAGGGCAGTCGCAGGGTGCGATGGCCGGTGTAGCGCGCCTGCTCCTCCACCCGCCGCAGCAGCCGAGCGCCGATGCCGTCTCCTTGGTGCGTGGGCAGCACGTAGAGCCGGAAGAGCACGAGGTTGCCGTCGAGCGGGCCGACCGCCGCGACCGCGACGACCGTGCCGTCGAACTCGGCGACGGTGCAGCGGCCGGCCTCGACGAGCGGTCGGGTCGCCTCGGGCGTCCACCACTTGGCCAGCCCCATCTGCACATAGTCGTCGCCGGCGAGCCGCGCGTAGGCCACCGGCCAGGTCGTGTGGCCGACGTGGACGATGGCGTCGATGTCGGCCAGCGTCGCCGGGCGGACGACGAGCTCGGGATCGGTCACGGCGCCGCCTTGGTCACGAGCACGCGCACCGGCAGTCCGTCACCGACGGTCGTCGTGGCCGCCCCGGCGGCGAGGTCGAGGTCCTCGACGTGGGTGCTGATGCTGAGGTGGGTGCTCAGGGTCTGCTCCATGATCCGCTCGCGGTGCTCGTGAGCGGCGAGCTGCATGAGCTCGGCGCCGGCCACCGACAGCGAGATCCGGTCGCTGATCTGCAGGCCGGCGTCGCGGCGGGCCTGCTGCACGGCGCGGACCAGGTCGTTGGCGATGCCCTCGATCGCGAGCTGCTGGGTCACCTCCGTGTCGAGGACGACGAAGCCACCGCTGGGCAGCATCCCCACGGCGCGTGTCGCGCCGGTGTCGGCGCCGGTCGCGTCGTCGGCAACGACCGTCTCGACGGCATACTCGCCCTCCTGCAGGGCGATGCCCGCGCAGGTGACCGTGCCGTCGTCGGCGACCGACCAGTCGCCGGCCTTGCTGCCCTTGATGACGGTCTGCACGTCCTTGCCGAGGCGGGGCCCAGCGGCCCGCGCGTTGACGGTGAGCCGTTGCGAGACACCGAAGTCCGACTCGTGAGCAGCGGCGAGATCGACGAGCGTCACCTGCTTGACGTTGACCTCGTCCTCGACGATCCCGACGAAGTCGGCCAGCGCCTCGGGGTCGGCGGTGACGACGGTGAGGCCGCCCAGCGGCAGCCGGGCCCGCAGCCCGGCCGCCTTGCGCAGCGACGAGGCGACCGAGCAGATCTCCCGCGAGCGGTCCATCGCCGCGACCAGCGCGTGGTCGGCGGGCAGGGCCTGCGGGTCGGGGTAGTCGGCAAGGTGCACCGACCGGCCGCCGGTGAGCCCACGCCAGATCTCCTCGGTGACCAGCGGCAGCAGCGGGGCGACCGCCCGGGTCAGCACCTCGAGCGCGGTCCACAGCGTGTCGAAGGCGGCCTGCGTCGACGCGCTCGTCGTGTCGTCGCTGTCCCAGAAGCGGTCCCGGCTGCGCCGGATGTACCAGTTCGTGAGCACGTCGAGGAACCCACGCATCGAGTCGCAGGCGGCCGCGATCTCGTAGCCGTCCAGCTGCGCGGTCATCGCCTCGACGAACTCGCGCAGCTTGGCCAGCAGGTAGCGGTCCAGGACGTCCTGGCTCTCGGTGGAGGCCGAGGCGGCATACCCCTCACCACTGCGCGCGGCGTTGGCGTAGAGCGCGAAGAAGTGCCACGCGTTCCACAGCGGGATGATGACCTGCCGCACCCCGTCGCGGATGCCCTGCTCGGTGACGACGAGGTTGCCGCCGCGCAGGATCGGGCTGGACATGAGGAACCAGCGCATCGCGTCGGCGCCGTCTCGGTCGAAGACCTCGCGGACGTCGGGGTAGTTCTTCAGGCTCTTGCTCATCTTGAGCCCGTCGGAGCCGAGCACGATGCCGTGGCTCACGCAGGTCGAGAAGGCCGGCCGGTCGAAGAGCGCGGTGGCGAGCACGTGCAGGGTATAGAACCAGCCGCGGGTCTGCCCGATGTACTCGACGATGAAGTCGCCCGGGTAGTGGTGCTCGAACCAGTCGGCGTTCTCGAAGGGGTAGTGCACCTGGGCGAAGGGCATCGACCCCGACTCGAACCAGCAGTCGAAGACGTCGGTGACCCGGCGCATCGTGGACTTCCCCGTGGGGTCGTCGGGGTTGGGCCGGGTGAGCGAGTCGATGAACGGCCGGTGCAGGTCGGTCACCTCGACGCCGAAGTCGGCCTGCAGCTGCTCGAGCGAGCCGTAGACGTCGACCCGGGGGTGGCGCGGGTCGTCCGAGCGCCAGACCGGGATCGGGCTGCCCCAGAAGCGGTTTCGCGAGATCGACCAGTCTCGGGTGTTCTCCAGCCACTTGCCGAACTGGCCGTCGCGGATGTGCCCGGGCACCCAGGTGATCTGCTGGTTGAGCTCGAGCATCCGGTCGCGGATCGTCGTCGTCGAGACGAACCACGACGAGACGGCCATGTAGATGAGTGGCTGCCGGCAGCGCCAGCAGTGCGGGTAGGAGTGCTCGTAGGTCTCGCGCCGCAGCAGCACCGTGCCCTCGGTGATCGAGCCGAGGTCGCCCACCTGCTCCGGTGCAGCACCGTCGGCGTCCAGCCGGGTCCGCGCCTTGAGGTGGTCGATGACGTGCGGGTTGGCGTCGAGCACGAGCATGCCGGCGTAGTCGTCGACCGGCGCGGTGAAGGTGCCGTCGATGGCCACCGGCACGACGACCTGGATGCCCTCGCGGTCGGTGACGACCTTGTCGTCCTCACCGAAGGCGCCGGCGGTG
>DAOTIG010000209.1:0-3463 GCA_035448065.1 Dermatophilaceae bacterium | reverse complement strand
GACGTGCCCGGCGACGCTCCGCCCGTCGAGCACGGCGTGCTGGACGGCCGGCCCCTCGGGGTTGGACGTGAGGGCGAGGACGAAGACGCCCCGCCCGGTGGCCTGAGCGAGGTCGAGGGCCGGGCGCAACGAGCCGTAGCCCAGGTACGGGCTCACGGTGATCGCGTCGGGCGGCTCAGGAGCGTCCTTGCCGAGGAAGGCCTCCGCATAGGCGTCCATCGTCGTGCCGATGTCGCCGCGCTTGACGTCGAGCACGACGATCGTGCCGGCCGCCCGCAGGTCGCCGACGACCCGCTCGAGCAGCGCGACGCCCGCCGAGCCGAAGACCTCGAAGAAGGCGGACTGCGGCTTGACCGCGGCCACCCGGCCGGCGAGGGCCTCGACCGCGGTGTGGGCGAAGCGCTCCACGCCGGACAGGTCGTAGGGCAGCCCCCACGACTCGACCAGCGCCCGGTGCGGGTCGATCCCGGCACACAGCGGGCCGTGGGCGTCCATCGCCAGCCGGAGCCGGGCGCCGAAGGAGGTGGAGGGCTGGCTGTCGGTCATGACTTCTCCTGGGCTGCAGCGGTGGTCGTGGTCCGGAGCCGCGCGGTCATTCGCCGGCCCGCGGGTGGGCCGCACCGACGACGTCGGTGAAGGCGGCATACCCCTTGGCGCGCAGCAGCGCGGCGAGCTCGTCGCGGACCCGGGCCGGCGCGGTGGGGTCGTTGAAGGTGGCCGTGCCGACCTGGATCGCGGCGGCTCCGGCGGCGGCGAGCTCGAGGGCGTCGCGCCCGGTCCGCACTCCCCCGACGCCGATGATCGGCACCGTGGGCATCCGTCCGTCGGCCATCGCCGAGCGCACCTGCCAGATGGCGCGGACCGCGATCGGTCGGATCGCCGGGCCGGAGAGTCCCCCGGTGATGCCGGCGAGGTGCGGGCGCATCCGGTCGACGTCGATCGCCATGCCGAGGGTGGTGTTGATGAGGGTGAGCCCGTCGGCCCCCGACGTGACGCACGACTGGGCGATCGCGGCGAGGTCGGTGACGTCGGGGCTGAGCTTGGCGAAGACCGGTATGCCGCGTGGCACCGCGGCGCGCACGGCGGCCACCACCGCGCCCGAGGCCGCGGCGTCGATGGCGAAGACGAGACCCCGGCTCGCGACGTTGGGGCAGGAGATGTTGACCTCGATGCCGACCACTGCCGGCCAGCCCGGGCTGGACGTGAGCGCGGCTGCGACAGCGGCGAACTCGTCGGCCGTGCCACCGGCCACCGAGACGAGCACCCGCGCGCCGACCGCCGCGAGCCAGGGCAGGTCCTCGGCGCAGAAGGCCTCGATGCCCGGCCCCTGCAGGCCGATCGAGTTGAGCATCCCCGAGGGCGTCTCAGCCATCCGCGGGGTGCCCCGGCCGCTGCGCGGGGCCGCCATCACGGTCTTCGTGACGAAGGCACCCAACCCGGAGATGTCGAAGAAGCGGTGCAGCTCCTTGCCGTTGGCGGCGCAGCCGGAGGCGGTGAGGATCGGGTTGGGCAGCCGCATGCCGGCCAGCTCGACCGCCAGGTCGACCTCACGCACGGGGGCGTCGGTGGCGCTCATCAGTGCCCTCCGGTCGGCGCGCCGACGCAGTCGTCGGGGACCCGGCAGATGCCGTCGGCACCGAAGGCGTCCCAGCGCACCCGGTCGCCCCGGAAGGTCGGGCCGTCGATGCACGAGCGGAGCATCCGGGTGCGACCGTCGCGCCCGACCACCGGCATGACGCAGGTCATGCACACCCCGACGCCGCAGGCCATGGCCTCCTCGACGGCCACCTGGGCGACCGCGCCGTGCGCGGTGGCCTGCTCGGTCACCGAGCGGAGCATCGCCATCGGGCCGCAGGCATAGACGACCGCCGCCTCGCTGCGTCGCAGCACCTCGGGCAGCACGTCGCTCACCCAGCCGCGGACGCCGGCCGAGCCGTCGTCGGTCGTCACGGTGACCGCGTCGGCGCAGGCCGTCGCCTGGTCGACCCCGAAGAGCCGGTCCGCGCTCGCCGCCCCGAGGACGATCTCGACCCGGCAGCCGCGCGCGCGCAGCTCGTCGGCGAGCCAGAAGAGCGGGGCGCTGCCATAGCCACCGCCGACCAGGACGCAGGGCACCGGATCGACCGGTAGCGGGAAGGGGCGGCCCAACGGACCGACGACGTCGAGCCGGTCGCCGATCGCCCGCCCGGTGATCCACTCGGTGCCGGGCGCATGCGGCGCGACGACGAGCTCCACCGCCTCCTGCTCGACCCGGTGGATCGAGAAGGCGCGGCGCAGCAGCAGCCCGCTCGTCGGGCCGCCGACCGCGACCGCGACGAAGTGCCCGGGGCGGGCGTGCTCGACGATGCCCGGAGCCTGGACCGCGAGGTTGCGGTAGGCACCGACCTGGCGCGAGCCGAGGACGACGGCGTCCTCGACGGCGACCGGCTGCTGCCACAGCGGCATACCGGAGGTCGTCACGAGGGCACCGCCTCGGCTCCGACGGAGTAGAGGTCGAGCGCGCGTGCATGCTCCTGCAACGAGGTGACCGTCAGGCCCGACGAGCGCGAGGACTCGATGGCCTGCACCGCAGCGGCGAGCTCCTGCACCGTCGTGATGAGCGTCTTGTCGGCGGTGATCGCCGCCGCCCGGATGGCGTAGCCGTCGGCCCGGGCGTTCTGACCGGTCGGGGTGTTGACGATCATGTCGACCTCGCCGGCGAGGATGCGCTCGGTGATGGTCCGCTCGTCCTGCAGGTGGGGACCGGCCCCACGCTCGGTGATCTTGCGGACCACCTCAGCCTGGACCCCGTTGCGGCGCAACACATCTGCGGTTCCCGAGGTGGCGAGCAGGTGGAAGCCGAGCTCGGCCAGCGCCCGCACTGGAAAGAGCATGGCGCGCTTGTCGCGGTTGGCGACGGAGACGAAGACCGTGCCGCTGTCGGGGAGCCCGCCATAGGCCGCGAGCTGGCTCTTGGCGAAGGCCCGGCCGAAGTCGACGTCGATGCCCATGACCTCGCCGGTCGACTTCATCTCCGGCCCGAGCAGCGCGTCGACCGAGGCCCCCTCGGCGGTGCGGAAGCGGGCGAAGGGCAGGACGGCCTCCTTGACCGACATCGGCGCGTGGGCGGGCAGGGTGCCGCCGTCGCCCTGAGGCGGCAGCAGTCCCTCGGCGCGCAGCTCGGCGATCGTCGCGCCGAGCATGATCCGGGCGGCCGCCTTGGCCAGCGGCACCCCGGTCGCCTTGGCGACGAAGGGCACCGTGCGCGAGGCGCGGGGGTTGGCCTCCAGGACGTAGAGGACGTCCTGGGTGAGCGCGAACTGGACGTTCATCAGGCCGCGCACGCCGATGCCCTCGGCGAGCCGGCGACTGGACTCACGGACCCGCTCGATCTCGGCGGCGCCGAGCGTGGCCGGCGGCAAGGTGCACGCCGAGTCGCCGGAGTGGATGCCGGCCTCCTCGATGTGCTCCATCACGCCGCCGA
>DAOTIG010000208.1:0-3468 GCA_035448065.1 Dermatophilaceae bacterium | reverse complement strand
CGGCGCGGCCTGGGACGCCGGCCAGCAACATCAGCCGGCGTCCCGAACCGGCCGCCTCCGGCCGGCTCGTTCGTTCCTCACTCGCCGGCGCGGCCTGGGACGCCGGCCAGCACCACACGCCGTAGCCTTCTCGTCGTGACCGCACCGACCACCCCGGACCCGCGCACCGAGCCCGCGCGGCATACCGACCTGCCGGGCTCGCGGGTGGCCCTCGCCGGCATCCGCGAGGAGCCGCTGTCGGTCGACGAGGTCCTCGGCGCGGTCCGGCACCGGCATGCCGGGGCCGTCGTCGTCTTCGTCGGCGCGGTCCGCAACCACGACGGTGGCCGTGACGTCGAGGTCCTCGAGTACTCCTGCCACCCCAGCGCCGCCGACACCGCCGCCGCGCTCGCCGAGCGCTATGCCGCGGGCGGCCGGGTCGTCACCATCGCGGTGCTGCACCGGGTCGGGCGGCTCGAGGTCGGCGACCTCGCGATCGTCGCCGCCGTGAGCGCCGCGCACCGCGCCGAGGCCTTCGAGGTATGCCGCGCGCTCGTCGACGAGTTCAAGGCCACCGTGCCGATCTGGAAGCACCAGCTGTTCACCGACGGCGCGGACGAGTGGGTGGGGGTGCCCTAGTTGGCCTTCGAGGACCGGCGGACCGATCACCCGCTGCCGCCGACCGACGTCCCGGCCGACGTCACGGCCGACGTCATCGAGTCGGCACCGGCCGCCGAGTCGCGTCGGCAGCGGCGCGGGCGCCGCTTCTGGCGGGAGTGGGGCTATCTCGTCGCGCTCGGCCTCGCCTTCGCCCTCGGCATCCTCGCCGGAGTGGTCCGACTGCCCTACGCGATCATGACGCCGGGTCCGCCGACCGACGTGCTCGCCGACCACAAGGTCGACGGCAAGGACGTCCCGCGGATCGTCGTCACCGGCAAGCCGACCTACCCCACCAGCGGCTCGCTGGACTTCACGACCGTCCAGGTGCGCGGCGGCCCTGGCTATCCGGTCAACGCGGTCGACGTGCTGCGCGCCTGGCTCGACCCCAACCAGGACGTCTACCCCGTCGAGGATCTCTTCCCCCCGCAGGCGACCTCGGAGCAGATCGAGCAGGAGAACAAGGCCGAGATGGTCGGCTCGCAGCAGGAGGCAGCGGCGGTCGCGCTGCGGGCCCTCGGCTACGACGTGCCGCAGGTCGTCTCCATCGGCGCCGTCGCCAAGGACGCGCCGTCCGGCACGGCGCTGCGCCAGGGTGACGTGCTGGTGAGCATCGGCGGGGCTCCGGCTACCGACAGCGCCGCCGTCCGAGCGGCGATCCAGGCGGTCCCGGTCGGCCAGGCCGCCGAGGTCGTCGTCGTCCGCGACGGGAGCCAGCAGACGGTTCAGGCGACGACCGGCAGATCGGCCGACGGGCGCACCGTCCTGGGGATCATCCTGCGCCGGGACTACCGGCTGCCGGTGCAGGTCACCGTCGACGCCGGCAACGTCGGTGGCCCCTCGGCCGGGACGATGTTCGCCCTCGGCATCTACGACAAGCTCACCGACGGCGCGATGACCGGAGGGCAGCAGATCGCCGGCACCGGCACGATCGACGATCAGGGCCGGGTCGGCCCGATCGGCGGCATCCCGCAGAAGATGGCCGGCGCCCGGCAGGCCGGCATCCACTGGTTCCTCGCGCCTGCGGACAACTGTGACGAGGTCGTCGGTCGCGAGCCGGACGGGCTGCGGGTGGTCAAGGTCGCGACCTTCGCCGACGCCCGGGCCGCGGTCGAGGCGATCGGCCAGGGGCGCGGCGACGCGCTCCCGCAGTGCACGAAGGCAGCCGGATGAGCGACCCACTGACCCGCGCCGCGCTCGACACCGAGCGTCACGTCGCGCGCCGAGGCTGGGACCAGCCGGTGCGCCTCTTCGCCCTCGTCGAGACGGCCGAGCTGCTCGCCCGCGAGCCGGCGCTCGCCGCGCAGCTGGCCACCGAGGAGCAGGCGCCGGGCGAGCTCACCGCCGTCGAGCAGGAGGGTATGCCGCCCACCGCCGACCTCGCGTCGATGCTCGCCCGGGTGGCCTGGCCGGAGACCGTCGTCGGCGCGGCGATCGCGGTCGAGCGGATCGTCGTGCCGCCCGAGGCCGAGCGGGACCTCCCCGCCGACCCACGCGCCGCGGTCGACGCGCTCGCGGCCCATCCCGACCGCAAGGACGTCCGCCTCCTCGTCGCGGTGCTGCGTGGCCCCGAGGGCCGCGCCGGCGAGGGCCCCGCCGTCTGCCTGCTGCGGCAGCGGGACCACGACCGGGACGACCGAGTGGCCACCGGGGCAGACCTGGCTCCGGGGCTGGTCGCCGCGCTGCGCGCGACCCTCGAGGGCTGAGCGCCTCCGCCCAGGCGGCGACGGGAGGAGCGTCGCCTGCCGCTGGGTAGAGTGACCCGGTGAGCGAGCGCGAGTTCTTCCCCGGTCCCGGCGATTCCGGGGGGCCGCGTCGGCCGAGCGGTCCGAGCGCGCGTCCGATGCCGGCTCGGCGCAGCCCGTTCGGGCTCACCCTCACCATCCTCGCCGCCCTCGCCGTCGTGCTCAGCCTGGCCGCGCAGCTGTGGACCGAGGTGCTCTGGTTCGACTCGCTGCAGCGTCGCTCGGTCTTCACCACCCAGCTCGGCGCCCAGCTGCTGCTCGGCGTCGTCTGCGGCCTGATCACGGCCGGCCTGGTCTGGTCGGGCCTGTGGCTCGGGCACCGGCACCGGCCGATCTACGCGCCGTCGACGCCGCAGCAGGAGGCGCTGGACCGCTACCGCGCGGCCCTCGAGCCGATCCGCCGGCTGGGCACAGTGCTCGTCCCCGCCGTCGTCGGACTGGTGGCCGGCCTCGGCGCCTCGCAGCAGTGGGACACCTTCCTGCTGTGGCGCAACGCCCAGCCGTTCGGGACGACCGACCCCTACTTCGGGATGGACGTCTCGTTCTTCGTCTTCACCCTGCCCTGGCTGACCTTCGTCGTCGCCTTCCTCACCCTTGCCCTGCTGCTCGGCACCGCCGCCGCTGCCTTCTCGCACTACGTCTACGGCGGGCTCCAGCTCGCCAACCGGGGGCGCGACACCACCCGCTTCGCCCTGCTGCACCTGTCCGGACTGCTCGCCGGCGTCGTGCTGCTGCGTGCGGCCAGCTATTGGCTGGAGCGCTACACGCTCGCCCTGCAGAGCAGCGACCGGATGACCGGCATCCAGTACACCGATGCCAACGCGGTGCTGCCGACCAAGGCGATCCTCGCCATCGCCTCGGTGATGTGCGCAGCGATGTTCCTCTCGGTCATCTGGACCCGCTCCTGGCGCCTGCCGGTCGTCGGGACGGTGCTCCTCGTCGTCGTCTCGGTCGTCGTCGGCGGCATCTTCCCCGCACTCATCCAGAGCCTTCGGGTCAAGCCGAGCGAGCAGTCCCTCGAGCGGCCCTACTACGAGCGCAACATCCAGGCGACCCGCGCGGCATACGGGCTGGACAAGATCCAGAT
>DAOTIG010000207.1:0-3498 GCA_035448065.1 Dermatophilaceae bacterium | reverse complement strand
AGGGTGACGGCGAGCATCAGGCCACCCACTCCGACATCGTCGCGAGCACGGACTCGCGGGTGGGGGCAGTGAGCTCGCCGGCGATCCGGCCGTCGCTGAGGAAGACGACCCGCCCCGCGTATGCCGCGGCACCCGGGTCGTGGGTCACCATGACGATGGTCTGGCCGAGCTCGCGCACGCCGGTGCGCAGGAAGTCGAGCATCTCGGCGCTGGTGCGGGTGTCGAGGGCGCCGGTGGGCTCGTCGGCGAACAGGATGTCCGGGCGGGTGATCATCGCTCGGGCCATGGCGACCCGCTGCTGCTGGCCGCCGGAGAGCTCGCTGGGGCGATGTCCGAGCCGGTCGCGCAGGCCGAGCACGTCGACGAGCCGGTCGTGCCAGGCCGGGTCGACGGCGCGGCCGGCGAGGTCGATCGGGAGCACGATGTTCTGTGCGGCGGTGAGCGTCGGCAGCAGGTTGAAGGACTGGAAGACGAAGCCGATCCGGTCGCGGCGGACCCGGGTGAGGGCCGCGTCGCCCAGCCGGGTGAGATCGGTGTCGCCGAGCCATACCTGCCCGGACGTCGCGGTGTCGAGGCCGGCGAGGCAGTGCATGAGGGTGGACTTGCCGGAGCCGGAGGGGCCCATCACCGCGGTGAACTCGCCGCGGCGGATGGTGAGGTCGATGCCGTCGACAGCGCGCACGGCGCCCGGCCCGGTGCCGTAGGTCTTGACCAGGTCGACGGCCCGGGCGATCGGGGTCGGGCCGGCGGTGGAGGTGGCTGAGGGCGAGGTGGCTGAGGTCGGGCTGGTGGGGTAGGCGGCAGGCTGGGCCGAGGCGCTGAAGGTCATGCCTCCAGGCTGCTCGGCCGCACCCCTGCCGCGCGTCGGGCTGCGGTCTGGTCTTCCGGGGCTGGGGTCGACCCGCCCTACGACCGTGGTCTGATCCGCACCAGCCCGGTCTCGTAGGCGAGCACGACCATCTGCACCCGGTCGCGCAGGTCGAGCTTGGCGAGAATCCGGCCGATGTGGGTCTTCACCGTCGCCTCGGCGACGACGAACGCCGCGCAGATCTCGGCATTGCTCAGCCCCTGGCCGACCGCGGTGAGCACCTCGATCTCGCGGGGGGTCAGGGCGGCCAGCGCCGGGTGCGTCGGGCCCCCCACGGGCGGGGTCGGCTCAGAGACGGTTGGGGTGGCTGCGGGTGTCGGGCCGGCGGCGGTGCCGTCGCGCGGTGGTCCGGCGCTGTCACTCGGCAGGCCGGCGAGGACGTGCTCGAGCAGCCGGCGGGTGGTGCTCGGGGCGACGACCGCGTCACCGCTGTGCACCGCCCGGATCGCCGAGAGCAGGTCGGCCGGGCCGGCATCCTTGAGCAGGAAGCCGGAGGCGCCGGCCTTGAGCGCCGCGAAGGCGTAGTCGTCGAGGTCGAAGGTCGTGAGGATGACGACCCGGGGGCGCTCGCCGCGGGCGGCGAGCGCACGGGTGGCTGCGACGCCGTCGAGGCGCGGCATCCGGATGTCCATGAGCACGACGTCGGCCTCGACCCGGGCCAGCAGGTCGAGGGCCTCCTGTCCGTCGCCGGCCTCGCCGACGACGACCATGTCCTGCTGGGCGTCGAGGACCATCCGGAAGCCGGCCCTCACGAGGGCCTGGTCGTCGACGACGACGAGACGAATCGGGTTGTCCCTCAACGCTCCTCGGCCGTATCGGTGGTGACCGTGGGGAGGTGTCCGGCGGTGGGCAGGCGCACGGTGAGGGCATAGCCGCCGCCGTCGGCCGGGCCGGCCCGCAGCGAGCCGCCGGCCGCAGCGACCCGCTCGCGCATCCCGACCAGGCCATGGCCCGGCGCGGCCGGTGCAGTCGCCGCAGCGCCGCGCCCGTCGTCGGCGACCTCGATGGTCAGCCCCGTCGGCTGCTCGGTGATGCTCACCCGCGCTCGGGCTCGATGGCCGGCGTGCTTGAGGACGTTGGTGAGGCCCTCCTGGACGACTCGGTATGCCGCGAGGTCGCCGTCGCGGGGCAGGCTCGGGAGTGGCTCCGGCAGGTCGAGGTCGACGGTCAGCCCCGAGGCGCGGACCGACTCCACCAAGCCGGGCACCTGGTCCAGGCCCGCGGTCGGCGCATAGTCGGTGGTGTCTGCAGGCTCGCGCAGCACCCCGACGAGGCGCCGGGTCTCGGCGAGGGACGCGCGGGCGGTGCGGGCGATGGTGTCGAGGGTGTCGAGGGCGATCCGCGCCCGCTGCTCGGCGTCGGCGGGGCTGTGCCGCGCGGCATACCCTGCTCCGTCGGCCTGCACGACGATGACCGAGAGGTTGTGCGCGACGATGTCGTGCATCTCCCGGGCGATCCTCGCGCGCTCGGCCTGGGCGGCCAGCCGCTCACGCTGGTCGCGGTCGCGCAGCAGAGCGGCGTTCTGCTCGGCGAGCGCCGCGACCACCTGGCGACGCTGGCGCATGAGGTCGCCACCGACCCAGCACACAGTGGCCACGATCGTCAGCAGGACTGCGCCGAAGATCTGCCCCGCCGTGGTCGTGTCGACGGCCCTCCCCCAGACGAGGGACGGCAGGGTCCCTGCGAGGACGCCGACGCCGAGTGCGGCGCGGCGCAGCCGCTCGTGCCGGCCGTGCGCGGCGATGGTGTACTGCGCGACGAGGAAGGCGGCCTCCCCGCCGATGAAGTGGTCGAGGGTGACGAGCTGGAGCAGGCAGCCCAGGCTCGCGGCGGCATACACCGCGGTCGGCCACCGTCGCCGCACGACGAGCGGGAAGACCTGGATCGCGGACACGACGGCGATCCAGGTGCCGCGCCCGGCGGCGAGCGTGAGAGCGAGCCAGAAGAGCAGGAAGGGCGCGGCGAAGAGCACGTCGACGAGCTGCGGGTGACGCTGCGCCCAGCCGGCAGGTCCGGGCACTCGGGCGATCGCCGGGGTGGTCACCGAGCCAGGCTAGAACGTGGCTCGGCCCCGCGCGTCAGACCGTGGGCTGACCCGCGTGCGCTCGGGCGGCCAGGGCGGTCGGGGGTCAGCCGACGGCGATCTCGTCGCCGAGCGACCAGCCAGGCGTAAGGGGCAGGAACTCGCCGCTCCAGAAGGTGCCGGGGTCATACCAGTTGACGGCGTAGCCGGGGTCGAGCATGCCCATGTCGGCCATCGTCGCGGCGACCACCTCGGCGCAGTAGGCCTGCTCGGGTCGCTCGAGGCGGCGGGCGTGCTCGCGCCGCGAGACGTGCGCGTCGCGACCGCGCAGCCAGCGCCAGGCGAGACCGGCGGTGGTGGGGAAGGAGACCCCGTCGAGCCGGGCGACCGTGAGCAGCAGGCGGTCCTCCTGCTCGCGGGTGACCTCGGGGGTGAGCTGGCGCAGCCAGGCCCGCTGGTGGTAGGTGTCGCGCCATCGGTCGACCGCGGCGCGCAGGTCGTGCAGCTGGACCCCGCGGTGGGTGGCGCCGCACCACAGGCAGGGCAGGTTGCGGCCGAGCTCGGCGTGCCACACGAGCGGCGGCAGGTCGTCGATGACGACCGCCAT
>DAOTIG010000206.1:0-3527 GCA_035448065.1 Dermatophilaceae bacterium | reverse complement strand
CGCGCGGGGCGCGCGACCGGCGTCGCAGACGGTGTCCCTCCACCGTATCCCCACCGTCGCTCGGCTGCCACCGTTGTCGCCCGCTCGGGCGTGCCGACCGTGCCGACCGTGGGCGCGCCGACCGCCGGCGTCGATCCGGTATGCCGCTCGGTCGCCGCGACGACCGCCGCGCCGAGGACGGTGGCGCCGGCTGCCGCCACCGCGCGGGCCGCCTCGGCGAGGGTCGCGCCGGTGGTGAGCACGTCGTCGGCGAGGACGACCGGCCGGCCGGACAGCCAGCGCGCCCACTCCGGCGGCACAGCGAAGGCCCCGGCGAGGTTGGCCGCCCGGGCCCCCGCACCGAGCCCGGCCTGGTCGGCGACCCGGCGGGTGACGACGAGCGCGGGACGCACGGGGTAGTAGCTCGGCACCATCGCCATGGCCGCCTCGACCAGCCGCAGCACCGGTCGCTCGCCGCGAGCCCGGGTGGCCGACCGCGACGACGGCACCGGCACGACGATGGCTCCCGGCTCGACGAGCCTGTCCAGCGAGTCGGCGAGCAGCGGGGCGAGCTGGCTGCGCAGCACCGCCGACCCGCCCTCCTTGGCGCCGACGATCGCGGCGCGCAGGGCTCCGGCATAGCGTCCGGACGCGACGACCGGAGGCAGGCCGGGCGGGGCGGGCTGCGGGCGGACCGGCCGCGCGGCATACCGCTGGGAGAGCAGGTCGGCGGTGCACTCGGGGCACCACGCGGTGTCCGCCCGTCCGCACCCGGAGCACGACTCCGGGAGCACGAGGGCGGCCAGCGCACTGAGCGCTCGGACCGCACCGCGCACGAGGCTCCGGGACGACTGGGGGTGCATGGAGCCACTCTGCCGGGACCCACGGGGCGGCGGGGACCCCCGGGGTTTCCCTGTGGATGACGGATTCCGAGGCAATCCACCGAAAGGCTGTCATGAATCTCGACCGAACGTGTCATAGTTCCCGAGGGACAAACCTCTCTCGGGGAGAGAGCTGGACATGTCGTGCGTGAGGTCTTCTCGACCGCCACACGCCTGAGGATCGGGCTGGCGGCGGTCGTCGTCTTCGTCAGTGCCATCCAGGGGCTCGGAGTCGTCGTGCTCCCCTGGGCGCTGCTCGTCGTCGCTTTCGACGTCGTGGCGGGCTATCTGATGTCGCCGGGTTCGGCGCTGCTGCCGCAGCGCACCCGCCCGGCGGCTCTGGCTGCCATCTCCGCCTCCGGCTGCGCTGCCGGTCTGGCGCTGCTCGCCGGTCCCGTCGCCGTGCCCCTTGTCGTCGTCCCCCTCTTCCGCGGTGGCGAGCGGCGCAAGACCGGCGTCGTGCTCGCCTTCGCGGGTGCCGCGGCCGGCGCTGCGCTCGCCGTGCTGCTGTCGCCCGCCGCCGGCATGTCGATCAGCCAGATGGTCATGTGGACCGCCCTCGCGGTCGCCCTGGGCGTGCTCGCAGCCTGGGAGGACAGCCGCACAACCACCACGGTCGTCGAGGACCCGGCCACCGGCGAGGCGGCCCTGCTGCTGGCCCGGCTCGCCGAGCTCTCCTCGAGCCTCGAGGGTGGCCTGGACCCGGCCCTGCTCGCCGAGCGGGTCATCGAGGCGCTGCCCGAGGACGCCAGCCGGCGCTCGGCCCTGCTCGTCGGCGACGCCGGCGGCCACGCGGTGCCGGTGGCGCTGCGCGGCGCGACCCGGGTGCCGTGGGCCCAGCCGACGAGCGACCCGGCCGGCATCATCGGCTCGGCCTGGTGCAGTGGCAAGGTCTCCTACGGCTTCGCCGGTGGCCGCGCCCTCGTGGCCGCCCCGATCATCGACCCCAGCGGCCGGCAGGTCGCCGTCCTCGTCACCGACCGGATCGCCGACGTCGGCCCCGACCAGGACGAGGTGGCCGAGATCCGCGCCGCCGGCGAGCGGCACGCCGCGAGCCTGTCGGTCGCCATCTCCTACGCGTCATTGCGCGAGGAGGCCGGCCTTGAGGAGCGCCGCGACCTCGCCCGGCTCATGCACGACGGGGTGGCCCAGGAGGTCGCCGCCCTCGGCTTCCAGCTCGACCTCATCCGGTATGCCGCGCAGGCCGCCGGCGACTCGGTCGCGGACGAGCTCGGCTCGCTGCGCGGCGAGCTGGCCCGGATCCTCGACGACGTCCGCGCCAACATCACCGACCTACGGGTCGGGCTGCGCCCCGAGCACGGCCTCGGCGCCGCGGTCTCGGCCCGGCTGCAGCAGTACGGCACGACGACCGGCGCGGTCGTCAAGGTCTCGCTCGACGAGTCCGGCTTCCGGCTGCCGGCGGCCACCGAGATGCGGCTCTACCGGCTCATGCTCGACGTCCTCGCCGACGCCCACCGGCATGCCGCCCGCTCGGTCGAGGTCGAGCTCGCGGTGTCGGCCCCGCACTACCGGATGATCGTCCGGCACGACGCCCGCACCTCGGTCAAGGAGATCCGGCTGCGCGAGCGCCTCGAGGGCGAGGCCGACGTCCAGCTGCAGGTCGACCGCGACGACGACGGCACGACCGTCACCGTCACTCTCGCTCCGAGCGAGCCCACCTACGCACGTCCCCGCAAGAACGAGCGCCGGCGCCTCGCCGTCGCCTCGTAAGTCTCCCCGCTCCTTCAGGAGGAACACCGCACCATGCTCCAGTCCGCTGCCCCGCTCGCCGGCACGACCGGCCCTGCCGCCTCCGGCGCGACCCCGATCCGGGTCATCCTCGTCGACGACCACGACCTGGTCCGTCAGGGGGTCGCCTCACTGCTCCAGCTCGACGGGAGCGTGCGGGTCATCGCCCAGGGCAGCTCGGTCGCCGAGGGAATGGTCCTGTCCCGCTCGGTCGAGGCCGACGTGCTCGTCGTCGACGTCTCGCTCGGTGACGGCACCGGCCTGGACCTGGTCCGTGAGTTCCGCCGCCGCTACCCCCAGATGGGCATCGTCGTGCTCACCATGCACCAGGACGACGAGACCCTCCTCGGCGCGCTCGACGCGGGCGCATCGGCGCTCGTGCACAAGGCCCGGCAGGCCGAGGACGTCATCGCCGTCGTCCAGCAGGCCGCCGCGACTCCCCAGCAGTTCTCCGCGGTGGGCCTCGCCGACGCAATCCGTCGCCGGGCCGCCGGCCCGGCCGTGCGGCTGACCCCGCGCGAGTCCGACGTCCTTAACGCCCTGGCCGCGGGCTCGTCGGTCGCTCAGGTCGCCAAGTCGCTCTACATGAGCGAGTCGACGGTCAAGACGCACATCGCCAAGGTCTACGACAAGCTCGGCGCGAAGAACCGCGCCTCGGCCGTCATGGCGGCCATCCGGCTCGGCCTCATCGCCGCGCCGCAGTGATCCTGGGGTGAGAGAGGGTATGCCGCGAGCCCGCGGCATACCGGCGGGAATGACGACGGCCGGTCCTTCGACGCGAAGGGCCGGCCGTCGGCGCGTCCGCGCTCACCTGACTTGACCCGACGACGAGCCGGACATGACAAGAGGGCCGGCCCTCGCAAGCGAGGACCGGCCCTCGGCCCGACCGGGGGTCGTCGTGTCCGGTCGGGGGTCTGG
>DAOTIG010000205.1:0-3658 GCA_035448065.1 Dermatophilaceae bacterium | reverse complement strand
GCCGCGAGCACCAGGCGCACCGCTACCGACGGGTCGGGTGCGTAGTGCCGCACGTAATAGGGACTGTCGTTGTGCAGCCACCGCCGGAAGGCCTCATCCCGGTCGGCGACCACCCCCGCATCGACGAGCGCATCGGCGATGTGCGGCCGGCCCGCGGTGGCGCCCGGGGGCACGTGAGCGAGCACCGCGGCATACGAGATGGGGATGCCGTCGTCGGCCAGCAGCTCGACCATCCGCTCCAGGCGGGTCACCCGCGACTCCCGGGCCAGGGCGAGCTCGGCCTGCAACGGCGCGTTGGCGGGGTCGACGAGATAGCCCAGCAGGTGGATCGAGCGCCCGTCGCGCTGGCAGGAGATCTCGATGCCGCGGACCAGCGCCATCCCCTGCGCGTCGGCCGCCTCGGTCGCCTCGGCCCATCCCGCGGTGGTGTCGTGGTCGGTGATCGCGACGACGTCGAGCCCCGCGCGGCCTGCGCTCGCGACGAGCTCGGTGGGGGTCTCGGTGCCGTCGGAGGCGGTCGTGTGGCAGTGCAGGTCGATCCGCAGGTCGGTCGATCGCCCGGGCGCCATGATCATCGCCACAGGGTATGCCGCGCGCGCTCGCTCACCGGGCCGCGCCCGGGGCATTGCGGCGCCGACGTCCGTCACGCAGCCGCAGCAGCAGCCGGGCCAGCGACGTCCCGAGGGTGACGCCGGCGGCCAGCCCCATGCCCACGCCGGCCGCCTGCAGCAGGGTGGCCAGGCCCTCGCCGAGCCCGGCCTCGCTCGGGTTGGTCACCGCCTGGAAGATGCCCTGATAGACGAGCCGGCCCGGCACGAGCGGCAGGATGGCCGCCGTCGTGACGACGAGCGCAGGCACCCGCATCCGCCGGGCGACGAGCTGGGCCGGGAAGCCGACGAGGAAGGCCGCCACCGCGCTGGCCGCGGGCCGGCCGGCCCCGAGCCAGCCGAGCACCAGCAGGAAGACCCAGGCCGAGCCACCGGCGAGCGCCGAGAGCAGCACTCCACGCCCCACGGCATACGCGCTGACGGCAAAGCAGGCCGCGACGCCGACCGCGGCGAGCACCTCGAGCACCGGGCTCACCGACCCGACGGCGCGCGCCGAGAAGGCCATCGGCACCGCGAGCCGGTTGGCGACCGCGAGCACGGCGACGATGCCGACGACGATGCCGAGGGTGAGCACGAGGACCTCGTTGAAGCGACCGCCGGCCGTGACGTAGAAGCCCTCGATGGCGTCCTGGGCGGCGCCGACGAAGGACAGCCCGGACAGCAGCACGACGATGCCGGCGGCGACGACGAGCGAGGGTGACAGGGCGAGCATGAGGTCCTGGCTGCGGACCGCCGCGATCGCCGCCGCGACGGTCGTCGGGATGGCCGCGCCGATCGCCTGGGTGAAGAAGGGAGCGAAGCCGAGTCGGCCGAGCCGCCACTGGACGCTTGCCACGAGCGACGACGTGGCGAAGGCGACGAGCGCGATCGCCGGCCCGGCCCCGAGCAGCACGGCGGCGCTGAGCGCGAGCAGGCCGAGCGAGGCGGTGACCACCCACCGTCGATAGGGGTGCGGTGCGCCGATGACCGCGTCGAGATCCTCGCGCACCTCGGCGGGAGGTCGCGGTCGCGCGACGACCGAGTCGAGCAGGGCGCGCAGCCGGGTGTAGCGGGTGAAGTCCTGGCTGCGCACGGGCACGACCCGCAGGATCGTCATCGGGTCGCTGTCCGGGCCACGGTGGTAGCTGACGAGCAGCGACGAGAAGGTGACGTCGACGTGCACCGAGCCGAGCCCGTAGGCGCGGGTCACCGCGAGGACCCGACCGACCACCTCCGCGGCCGGCGCGCCGGTCGCCATGAGCGCCACACCGATCCGCGCGGCGAGGTCGACGACGCCCTGGCCGGTGGGTCGGTCGACGCCGTCCGGCCCGGTCCACACGGCGATCTCGTCGGTCGGCGGATCGGTGGGGCGCACGGCCCGCTCGACCGCCCGGTCGGTCTGCGCCAAGGCTCGATCGGTATGCCGCCGGGCCACCGATGCGGCACGGCGCCAGCGGGGGCTCCACTGACGACTGGGCAGCGAGGGCTCGTCGTGGGGCACGTCCCCACACTAGGGTCGGCCCATGCCCAGGGCCACCGGCGTGCCGGCGTACACGCTGCAGCAGCTCGCGGCGTTCGTCGCGGTCGCCGACACCGGCACCATCGCGGCTGCGGCCGGCCGGATGCAGCTCTCGCCCTCGGCGGTGCGCTCCTCGCTCGGCGACCTCGAGCGGGCGCTCGGCGCCCAGCTCACCGTGCGGCAACGGGCCAAGGGCGTCGAGCTCACTGCCGCCGGGCAGGTCGTGCTCGCCAAGGCCCGGATCGTCCTGCACGAGTCGCTCGACCTCGAGGCCGACGTGCGCGGCGAGCCGGGGCAGGTGACCGGCATCCTGCACGTCGGCTGCTATGCGACGCTCGGGCCGACCGCCCTGCCGCCGCTGCTGCAGGGCTACACCCGGCACTTCCCTGCTGTGCGGGTCGAGCTGCGCGAGGACACTCTGGACGGACTGCGGGCCGCGGTCGACGCCGGCGACGTCGACGTCGCGCTCACCTATGACGTCGACCTGCCCCGGCACTGGAAGCGGGTCGTCTGCCAGCGGCTGCACCCTCGCGTGCACATCGCGGCGGATCATCCGCTGGCCGCGGGCGGCAGCATCCGGCTGGCCGACCTCGCCGACGAGCCGATGGTGCTGCTCGACGTGCCACCGAGCCGCGAGCACGTGCTCGACATGTGCCGGGGTGCGGGCATCGAGCCGCGGATCGCTTTGCGCACGAGCAACTTCGAGACCGCCCGGGCGCTGGTGGGGCGCGGGCTGGGGTGGGCCCTGCTCGTGCAGCGCACGCCGAGCGAGGTGTCCTACGAGGGACGGCCGATCGTCAGCCTCGAGGTCGTCGACCCCGCCCTGCCCTCGGTCGAGGTGGTCGTCACGTGGCCGCGGGACGCCCGGCTGTCCCGGGCGGCACAGGCCTTCGCCCAGCTCGCCGCCAAGGCCGGCCGCCGGGCGCAGGAGGCGGAGACCGCCGCGACTGCCGCGCAGGGCGACTGAGCGGCGCTTGCGCGGCATACCAGCGCTTCGACGTCGAGAAGTCCTGCTTGCCCGCGCTTGTCCTGACGCGCAGGATGGGAGCAACCGCACCCGATCGAGAAGGAGAGGCTGCCGCCATGGCGTACTACCGCAGCGTCGGAAACGTGCCGCACAAGCGACACGTCCAGCACCGTGACCCCGAGGGCAAGCTCTACTACGAGGAGCTCATGGGTGAGGAGGGCTTCTCCAGCGACTCGACGCTGATGTACCACAGGTACATCCCGGCGGCGATCCGTGAGACCCGGCCCTGGCAGCTGCCGGACCAGACCCTGGTGCCCAACGACCCGATGCTGCCGCGGCACTACAAGACCCAGGACCTGCCGGCCGGCGGTGCGGGCATCGACGCGGTCAACGGCCGCCGCCTGCTGCTCGGCAACGGCGACGTGCGGATCTCCTACGTCGTGGCCAAGGAGACCTCGCCCTACTACCGCAACGGCATCGGCGACGAGCTGCTCTATGTGCACGGGGGCACGGCGACCGTCGAGACGGTCTTCGGCAACCTCGACGTGTGGGAGGGCGACTACGTCATCATCCCGCGCGCGACGA
>DAOTIG010000204.1:0-3795 GCA_035448065.1 Dermatophilaceae bacterium | reverse complement strand
CGGCAGCAAGATCTGGATCTCGATCGGGCCGTTCTCCTTCCAGCCCGGCGAGATCGCCAAGCTCGCCCTCACCGTCTTCTTCGCCGGCTATCTCGTGCAGGCCCGTGACGTGCTCTCACTGGCCGGGCGGCGGGTCCTCGGGCTCACCCTGCCGCGCGGCCGCGACCTCGGGCCGATTCTGCTCGCCTGGGCGGTCAGCGTGCTCGTCCTCGTCTACGAGCGCGACCTCGGCTCCTCGCTGCTCTTCTTCGGCCTCTTCGTCGCGATGCTCTACGTCGCCACCGAGCGGGTCTCCTGGGTCGCCATCGGCATGCTGCTCTTCGCCGCCGGCACCTACGTCGCCTACCTGTCCTTCGGGCACGTCCAACGCCGGGTCGCGCTGTGGCTGGACCCCTTCGCCACCGAGTCGATGCGCCAGTCCGACCAGCTCGCCAAGGGGATCTGGGGGATGGGTGCCGGCGGGCTCTTCGGCACCGGGCTCGGGCAGGGCCGACCGTGGCTCGTGCCCTTCGCCGACAGCGACTTCATCTTCCCCAGCCTCGGCGAGGAGCTCGGCCTCACCGGCGTCTTCGCGATCCTCGTGCTCTACGGACTGTTCGTCGAGCGGGGCCTGCGCACCGCCCTCGGGGTCCGCGACGGCTTCGGCAAGCTGCTCGCCCTCGGCCTCGCCTTCTCGGTCGCCCTGCAGGTCTTCGTCGTCATCGGCGGCGTCACCCGGGTCATCCCGCTCACCGGCCTCACCACCCCCTTCATGTCGGCCGGTGGCTCGTCGCTGCTCGCCAACTGGGTGCTCACCGCCGTGCTCCTGCGGATCTCCGACCAGGCCCGCCGGCCGCTGCTCGCCACCGACGGGCTGCGCTCGGCGCACGCCGGCCGCCCGTCCCGGGCAGCCCGCGCATCATCCGGTATGCCGCGCCAGCGCGAGGAGGTCGGGCAGCAGTGAACACCCCCATCCTGCGGATGTCCCGGCTCGTCGGGGCGCTCTTCGCGATCCTGCTCGTCGCGTCGACGCTCATCCAATACGTCCAGGCGCCGGGGCTGCGCGCGATGGCCGGCAACAAGCGGACCACCCTCGACACCTACTCGCGCGACCGTGGCCAGATCCTCGTCGGCGACCAGCCGATCGCCGTGAGCACCCCGGCCACCGGCGAGCTGGCCTACCTGCGCAGCTACCCGCAGGGGCCGCTCTACTCGCACGTCACCGGCTACTACTCCTCGATCTACGGAGCCGGCGGCGGGCTCGAGAGCGCCGAGGACCCGACCCTGTCCGGCTCCTCCGACGCGCTCTTCTACCGCCGGGTCGCCGACCTGCTCACGGGCCGCAAGCTCACCGGCGCGTCCTTGCAGCTCACCATTGACCCGCGAGCGCAGGCCGCGGCGAGCAAGGCGCTCGGCACCCAGCGCGGGGCCGTCGTCGCGCTCAACCCGAAGACCGGCGCGATCCTCGCCCTGGTGAGCAAGCCGGAGTACGACCCCAACCAGCTGTCCACCCACGACGGCGGCGCCGCCACGAGCACGTGGGAGCAGCTCAGGACCGACCCGACCCGGCCGCTGGCCGACCGGACCATCGCCGGCAACACCTATCCGCCGGGATCGGTCTTCAAGATCGTCACCGCCGCCGCGGCCCTGTCGACCGGCACCGTCAACGAGCAGACCAAGATCCCTGCACCGGCCCGGATGGACCTGCCGCAGACCAACGTCGGCCTGCCCAACTACGACGGGAAGTCCTGCGGCCCAGGCGATCTGGCCACCCTGCAGCGCTCGCTCGAGATCTCCTGCAACACCGCCTTCGGCTATCTCGGGATGAAGATGGGCGCCGACGCGCTGCGCGCCCAGGCCCAGAGGTTCGGCTTCGGCGAGACGCTGCGCATCCCGATGCGGGTCACCCCGAGCACGGTGCCCGCCGAGCTCAACCCGCCGCAGACCGCGCAGTCGGCGATCGGCCAGTACGAGGTCAAGGTCACCCCGCTGCAGGTCGCGATGATCGCCGCCGCGGTCGCCAACAAGGGCGTCGTCATGAAGCCCTACCTCGTGCAGCAGGTCGTCGGCGCCAACCTCGACGTCATCGACACGACCAAGCCCCAACAGCTCTCCGAGGCGATGAGCCCCGAGGTCGCCGCGACCCTCACCCGGATGCTCGTCTCGGTCGTCGACAACGGCACCGGCGGCCCGGCCAAGGTCAGCGGCGTCGCCACCGCCGGCAAGAGCGGCACCGCCCAGCACGCTCCCGGCCAGCCACCGCACGCGTGGTTCACCGCCTTCGCCCCCGCCGACGACCCGCAGATCGCGGTCGCCGTCGTCGTCGAGGACGGCGGCAATGCCGGTGACGAGGCGGGCGGCAGCCGCACCGCGGGCCCGATCGCCCGCGCCGTGATGGAGGCGGTGATCAAGAAGTGACCGAGCAGTCCGGTCAGCAGCGTCAGCCCGGCCAGCAGCCGGGCGTCGGGTCGACCCTCGGCGGCCGCTACGAGCTCACCGAGCTCGTCGCCACCGGCGGCATGGGCGACGTGTGGGCCGCCGTCGACTCGGTCCTCGGCCGCACCGTCGCGGTCAAGGTGATGCGACCGCGCACCACCGACGAGGGCGCCTTCGCCGAGCGCTTCCGCGATGAGGCGCGGCATACCGCTGCGCTGTCGCACCCCAACATCGCGGCCGTCTACGACTACGGCGAGGACGCCGGCACGGCATACCTCGTGATGGAGCTCGTCGTCGGCGAGCCGCTGTCGGCGGTCATCGCCCGCGGGCCGATCGACCCCGAGCGCTCGCGGCGGATCCTCGGCCAGTGCGCGCTCGCGCTCGCCTCCGCGCACGACGCGGGCGTCGTGCACCGCGACGTCAAGCCGGCGAACATCCTGCTCACCCGCGAGGGGCGGGTGAAGCTCACCGACTTCGGCATCGCGCGGGCCACCGACGGCGCCGGGCACACCCGCACCGGCGAGGTCATGGGCACGCCGCAGTACCTCGCCCCCGAGCAGGCGATGGGCAAGCCGGTCACCGGCGCCACGGACCTCTATGCCCTCGGTGTCGTCGGGCACGAGATGCTCACTGGCGCAAGGCCTTTCGACTCCGGCTCGCCGGTCGTCACCGCGCTCGCGCACATCAACGAGCCGCCGCCCGAGCTGCCCGAGTGGGTCGGCGAGCCGCTGCGCTCGGCGATCGAGCAGTGCCTGGCCAAGGAGCCCAGCGACCGGCCGCGCAATGCCGCCGCGCTCGCCGAGCAGCTCGGCATGTCGGTCAGCGGCGTCGGCGAGGCGCTGCTCGCGACCTCCGTGGTGCCGGTCACCGACCTCGGCTCCACCCAGCTGCTCGACGCGCCGACCCCCGCCGGCGACCGGCCGGACCGCTCGGCCGCCCCGCCCGAGCCGCCGCCGCCCACGCCGACCATGGTCGTGCCGCCCGCGGCCGCCACCAGCGTCTATGCCGCGCCGCCCGCCGATCCGTATGCCGCGCAGCCGGATTCGTGGGAGGGCGAGTATGCCCACCCGCAGTACGTCGAGCCGCAGTATGCCGAGCCGCAATACGCCGAGCCGCAGTATGCCGAGCCGGCGTACGCGCAGCCGGGGACGGCGGCATACCCACCGGAGCGCCGACGCGGCGGCGGCTGGTGGTGGCTGCCGGTCGTCGTGCTGCTCGCGGTGCTCGGCCTGCTGTGGTGGCAGCTCGCCGGACCGGGCAAGCCGACGACCGAGACGACGCCAACGGTGACCATCACCTCGACCGCGCCGCGGCCCACGACGACCAAGCCGAGCGCACCGGCGACGACGACCCCGCCGCCGACGCCCAGCACGCCGAGCC
>DAOTIG010000203.1:0-3938 GCA_035448065.1 Dermatophilaceae bacterium | reverse complement strand
GGCATGATCGGCCTGCTCGGCGCCAAGATCTGGAAGGAGAACGGCGTCGACTTCGGGAACCCGATCAACCTGGTCCCGGTCGCCGCCGGCATCGTCATCGGCATCGGCGACGTGAAGATGAAGCTCACCGACAACTTCACCCTCAGCGGCATCGCGCTCGGCACCATCGTCGCGATCCTCGCCTACCACCTCGCCAAGGCGATCGCGCCCAAGGCCGACCTCACTCCCGAGGGCGCCGAGGGCACGGCCATCGCGGTCGGCGACCACGTCTACGGCGACAGCGACGGCATCGACGACCTCTACCAGGGCGGGGAGCACCGTCGCGGCCGCCACAGCTGACGCGACCTCTCGCAGACCCCCGAGCCCAGCTCGAGGGAGCGAAGGGCGGGGTGCCTGGCACCCCGCCCTTCGTCACTTCTTGACAAGAGCGTTTCCCGGCCGTGACGGTGATTCGACGACCCGGAGGGTGGCGATGTTCGCCATGATCGACCAATGAAGCCAGCACCATTCACGCACCACGCACCGACCTCGGTCGAGGAGGCGGTCGCGGTGCTGCGGGAGGTCGGGCACGACGGCAAGGTGCTCGCCGGCGGGCAGAGCCTCATCCCCGTGCTCAACATGCGCCTGGCCCAGCCCGCGCACCTCGTCGACATCAATGGCATCAGCGGACTGGCCTCCGTGGAGGTCTCCGACACCGCCGTCCGGGTCGGCGCCCTCGTGCGGCACGCGGCGCTGGAGCGGGAGGCGAGCGCACGGCATACCCTCCCGTTGTTGTCCCAGGCCCTGGGCAATGTCGCCCACCCCGCGATCCGCAACCGGGGCACGACGGTGGGGTCGATCGCCCACGCCGACGCGGCCGGTGAGATGCCGGCCGTCGCCGTCCTCACTGCCGCCGTGATCGAGGCCGTCTCGGCGAGCGGCACCCGCGAGATCGCGGCCGCCGACTTCTTCGAAGGGCCGCTGGAGACCACCCTGGCCGAGGACGAGTTGATCGTGGCGATCCGCTTCGGCACCTTCCCCGCCGGCACGCGCACGGCCTTCCTCGAGTCGGCCCGGCGCCAGGGGGACTACGCCCTGGCCGGGGTCGCCGCCGCCCTGACCGTCGCCGACGGCGTCGTAGGCCGTGCGCTCGCCTCCTTCGTGTCCGTCACCGACGTGCCCGACATCCTCGACCTGACCGAGGCGGTGCGCGGCCAGGAGCCGGGCGGCATCGACTGGTCGGTGGTCGACGACCTCGTCCAGGGCCACGTCTCCCCCGAGGCCGACATCCACGCCACCGCCGACTACCGCCGCGCGCTCGTCGGCGAGCTCACCCGCCGCGCCTTCGCGCGGACTGCTGCTCCGGAGGTGTCCGCATGACGACGACGTCCTTCTCCTCGACGGGTGCCGAGCCCTTCGCCGCCGACGCGAGCATCGAGCCGCTGCTCTCGATCTCATTGCGCGTCAACGGTGCTCAGCACTCGGCGATGGCTCCCGCGCGACGCCTGCTGTCCGACTTCCTCCGCGGCGAGCTCGGCCTCACGGGCACGCACGTGGGGTGTGAGCACGGCGTGTGCGGGGCGTGCACGGTGCTCTTCGACGGGGAGCCGGTGCGCTCGTGCCTGATGTTCGCCGTGAGTGCCCAGGGCCACGACGTCACGACCGTGGAGGGCCTGGGCAACGACCCGTCGCACCTCTCCCCGGTCCAGCAGGCCTTCGCCGAGTGCCATGCGCTCCAATGTGGCTTCTGCACACCGGGATTCCTCACGACCATCACTGCCTTCCTCGAGCAGCACCCGGATCCGACGCCGGACGAGGCCCGGGAGTGCGTGAGCGGCAACCTGTGCCGGTGCACCGGCTACCAGAACATCGTCAAGGCGGTGCTGCGGGCCGCTGAGCTCCGGCGCGAGGCCGGAGCCGGGGAGGCCTGGGCGGCCGGAGCGTCCGAGGCGGCCAAGGCGACCAGGGCCGCTGAGGAGGGCACGCGATGACCACCCGCCAGCTCGGCGCCCCCATCCGCCGGCGAGAGGACCCGCGGCTGCTGACCGGCAACGGACGCTACCTCGACGACCTCGGTGCGGGGGCGCTGCACGCGGCCTTCGTGCGGAGCACGAGCGCGCACGCCCGCATCGTCGACATCGACATCACCGATGCCTGGGAGGTCGAGGGTGTCGAGGCGATCTACACCTACGAGGACCTCGAGGGCCCGATGGCCCAGCCGCTGCCGGTGCTCATCCCGCACCCTGCACTGACCCACGCCCGCACCGGTTATGCCCTGGCCAACGGCGAGGTCAACCACGTCGGTGAGCCGGTCGTCATGGTCGTCGCCCGCGACCGCTACCTGGCCGAGGACGCCGCCGCGCGGATCCGGGTCGACTACGAAGCCCTGCCCGTCGTCGTGGGGGTCGAGGCCGCGCGATCGGCCAGCGTCCTCGTCCACGACGACGCACCCGGCAACGTCGCGGCCCACCTGGTGCAGGAGGTCGGTGATGTCGAGGCCGCGCTGGCCGCAGCCCCGCACACGCTGACCATTCCCCTGACCATCGAGCGCAGCGCCTGCATGCCGATGGAGGGCAAGGGCGTCCTCGCCCGTTGGGACCGCGACGAGCAGTCGATGCGCATGTGGTCCTCGACGCAGACCTCGACCGGCGTGCGCGCCGCGGTCGCGGCGCGGCTGGAGCTGCCGCTGGCCCGGATCCACTGCATCGCGCCCGACGTCGGCGGCGGCTTCGGCGTGAAGATCGTCCACCCGTGGGCCGAGGAGCTGCTCGTGCCCTGGGCGGCCCGCGCTCTCGGGCGCGACGTGAAGTGGACCGAGGACCGGCGCGAGCACTTCATCTCCAGCGCCCACGAGCGGGCCCAGCTCCAAGAGGTGACCGTCGGGTTCGACGACGACGGCGTGGTCCTCGGCCTGGACGTCAAGGTCTGGCACGACAACGGCGCCTACACCCCCTACGGCATCATCGTCCCGATCATCACCTCGACCCAGCTGCTGGGGCCCTACAAGCCGGGCGCCTATCGCTGTGAGTTCTGGAGCCTCTACACCAACACGGTCATCGTCACGCCCTACCGCGGGGCGGGTCGACCGCAGGGGGTGTTCGCGATGGAGCGCACGATGGATGCGATCGCGGCGCACCTCGGCAAGGACCGCGCCGACGTGCGCGAGGCGAACTTCATCCTCCCCGAGGAGATGCCCTACGACCACGGGCTGATGTTCCAGGACGGGCGGCCCCTGAAGTATGACTCCGGCGACTTCCCGGCCAGCCTGGCCAAGCTCAAGGCGCTCGTGGGCTGGGACGACTTCACGGCATACCGGAAGGAGGCCGAGGCCGCGGGGCGCAAGGTGGGCCTGGGGATCGGCTGCTACGTCGAGGGCACGGGCGTCGGGCCCTATGAGGCGGGCCACGTCCAGGTCGAGACCAGCGGGCGGGTCAATGTCGCGACCGGCCTCACCACGCAGGGCCAGGGCCACGAGACGGCCTTCGCGCAGATCGTCGCCGACGAGCTCGGCGTGCGGATCGAGGACGTCCACGTCACCACCGGCGACACCCGACGGATGGGGTATGCCGTGGGGACCTTTGCGTCGCGGGCTGCGGTGATGAGCGGCAACGCCATCGCGTTCGCCGCAAAGGCGGTGCGGGAGAAGGCTCTGCGCATCGCGGCCGACGCCCTGGAAGCCAACCCCGACGACCTCGAGATCGAGGACGGCGTGATCTCGGTCAAGGGCGCGCCCGGCACGTCGATCTCGCTGTCGAGCGTCGCCGTCCTGTCGAACCCTCTGCGCTATGCCTTCGACGAGGCGGCCAAGGCCGCCACGCAGTTCGCTGGGACCTTCGACCCCGACAAGCCGCCGGTCGCCGACGGCGAGGAGCCGGGCCTGGAGGGCAAGGGGGTCTACTCCCCCACCCAGGCGACCTTCGCCAATGGCATGCACGCGGCCGTCGTCGAGACCGACCCGG
>DAOTIG010000202.1:0-4027 GCA_035448065.1 Dermatophilaceae bacterium | reverse complement strand
GGTGGAGGCGAGCACGGCGGCCACGAGCAGCGCGACCGGCCAGGACAGCCCCAGCACGAACCGCCCGAAGACCGCGACCACGCCGACCGAGACGACCACCCCCACCGTGGAGAGCACGGCCGCCGGCGCGACCGCCCGGCGGATCGTGCTCCACGAGGTGGTCAGGCCGCCCTCGGCGAGGATGAGCACGAGCGCGCTGTAGCCGAGCACCTGGGTGAGGCTCGCGCTGTCGAACTGGATGCCCACGCCGCCGTCGCCGAGCAGCAGGCCGATGCCGAGATAGAGCAGCATCGTCGGCAGTCCGGAGCGCGCCGAGATCTTCACCGCCACGAGGGCGAGCAGCAGCACCCCGGAGCCGAGCAGCAGGTCTCGGGTCAGGTCGGGCAGCCCGTATGCCGCGGCCTCCGCCGGCCCGGAGGCGACGGCGCCGGCACCGGCGAGCCAGGGCGGCATACTCCTCCTTCGTCGGCCGGGCGAGCCGCCGGGGACGGCTCGTGGGCGAGGGCGGGCAGGTGCGGCGAGGATGCCACGGCCGAGGCCATGACGTGGCCTAGTCTCGCAGGGTGACGCGTGCCCGCCTGCGCCGCCGAGTGCTGCTCGGCGTGATCCTCCTCGTCGTCCTCGCCGTGCTCGGGACCACCGCCTTCGGGATCGGGCTGGTGCGCCAGGCCTGGCCGCAGGTGGCCGGCGAGATCACCCTCGAGGGGCTCTCCGGCCCGGTGAGCGTGGTGCGCGACGCCCGCGGCGTGCCGCACGTCTATGCCGACTCGCCGGTCGACCTCTTCCGGGCGCAGGGCTACGTCACCGCCCAGGACCGCTTCTTCGAGATGGACATGCGGCGGCACGTCACGGCCGGCCGACTCGCCGAGCTCGTCGGCGGCAGCGCGCTCCCGAGCGACAAGATGATCCGCACGATGGGCTGGCGGCGGGTCGCCGAGGAGGAGCTGCCCAAGCTCGCGCCGACGACCCGGCAGTACCTGCAGGCCTACGCCGACGGGGTCAACGACTACCTGGCCCGGCAGGGGGAGACCTCCAACCTCGCGCTCGAGTACCTGCTGCTCGACCGGCAGCTGCCCGACTACCGGGTGGAGAAGTGGTCACCGGTCGACTCGCTCGCCTGGCTCAAGGCGATGGCCTGGGACCTGCGCGGCAACTACTCCGACGAGCTCGCCCGCGCGCGACTGCAGGCGGTGCTCGACCCGGCGCTGGTCGCCGCGCTCTACCCGCCCTATCCGACGTCCCAGCACCCTCCGATCCTCTCGCCCCAGCAGTGGTCGCCGGGCAAGGTGTATGCCGCGAGCCCGGTGCCCACGGCGCTCACCGTCGACGCCGAGCCGGGCGCGCAGGCCGCGGTCACCGCGGCATACCAGGCGATCGCGGGGATGAGCGATCTCGTCGGGCGCGGCGACGGCATCGGCTCGAACTCCTGGGTGGTCGGGCCCAAGCGCTCGGCGACCGGAAAGCCGTTGCTGGCCAACGATCCCCACCTCGCGCCTGGCATCCCGGGGATCTGGTACCAGACCGGGCTGCACTGCCGGACAGTGTCTGCGGGCTGCCCCTTCGATGTCTCCGGCTTCACCTTCGCCGGGCTGCCGGGTGTCGTCATCGGGCACAACGACGCGATCGCGTGGGGCTTCACCAACCTCGGGCCGGACGTCACGGACTTCTACCTCGAGAAGGTGACCGACGCGGCATACGTCAAGGACGGCAAGCAGGTGCCGCTCGTCACCCGCACCGAGACGCTCAAGGTGCGCGGCGGCGAGGACGTCACCCTCAGCGTGCGCGCGACGGCACACGGGCCGATCCTCAGCGACGTCGCGGCGTCGGCCGGCGAGGTGGGTCGGCGCGCGGTGCTCGGCGGGCAGGTGCAGCAGGAGTCGTATGCCGTGTCGATGGCCTGGACGGGGCTGCAGCCGGGCAGCACGGCCGATGCGATCTTCGCGCTCAACGTGGCCCGCGACTTCACCCAGTTCCGCGCTGCCGCAAAGCAGTTCGCGGTGCCGGCGCAGAACCTCGTCTATGCCGACACCGCAGGCAACATCGGCTACCAGGCGCCCGGGATGATCCCGGTCCGACGCGCCTCGACGCCCGGCGTGCCGGCCGGCTATCTGCCGGCGCCCGGCTGGGACTCGCAGTGGGACTGGCAGGGCTGGGTCGCCTTCGAGGACCTGCCGTGGACCTACAACCCGCCCGAGGGACTCATCGTCGCGGCGAACCAGCAGGTGACCGCGTCGTCGACCCCCTATCTCACCTCCGACTGGGACGCCGGCTGGCGCAGCGCGCGGATCGGCGAGCGGCTCGCCGCCCTCGGCGCGGTGTCGCCCGCCGACATGAGCGCGATCCAGCTCGACACCAAGAGTGGCTTCGCGGCGCAGCTCGTGCCGGCCCTGCTCGCCGTCGACCTCTCGGCCGATCCCTACACCCGTGAGGCGCAGGACCTGCTGCGCACCTGGGACTTCAGCCACCCCGCGGACGCGAGCCGCACGTCGGCCGCTGCCGCCTACTTCAACGTCGTGTGGTCCAAGCTGCTCCAGCTGACCTTCGACGACCAGCTGCCGACCGATCTGCGCGCCGACGGAGGTGGCCGCTGGCAGCGGGCGGTGGTGGGCCTGCTCGGCAACCCGACCAGCCCGTGGTGGGACGACAAGCGGACCGCGTCGATCGTCGAGAGCCGCGACGAGATCCTCACTCAGGCCCTCGTCAAGGCGCGGCTCGACCTCACCCGCGCGATCAACAGCGACGTCTCGACCTGGTCGTGGGGCACGCTGCACACGCTCACGTTGCAGCACAAGGTGATTGGCGGCGACACCGTGCCTGGCCCGGTGCGGTCGCTGGTGAATCGGGGGCCGATCCCGCTGGCCGGTGGATCGTCGATCGTCAACGCCACCGCGTGGGACGCCTCCAAGGGGTATGCCGTGACGTGGGGGCCTTCGATGCGGATGGTCGTCGACCTGTCGAATCTCGATGCCTCGCAATGGATCAACCAGACCGGGGTGAGCGGGCATCCTGGCCATCCGCACTACTCGGACCAGCTGTCCGACTGGGCGGAAGGGCGCTTGGTCGCCTGGCCGTCGTCCGCGGCGGCCGTGCAGGCAGCCAAGGTCGACGAGCTGGTCTTCGTGCCCAAGACGTGAGCAGCCACGAGGGCGGGGCGGGCGGCGCGCCTGGCGGACCGGCCCGGGAGGCCAAGGTGTCGCTGCGCCGCGCCCGGCGGGCGATCCGGCGACTGCGTGCCGACGCCGTCGACGCGGCCGGCTCGGTCGGCGCGGCGGAGCGCGCTGCTGCTGCAACGGCACTCGCGTCCGCGGTGCTCGCGCTGGTGAGCGAGGAGGGGCGGGCGGGGGGTGAGCCGAGGCGCCGGTGGCGGGTCGCGGCATACGAGTCGACACGCGTTGAGCCGCCGACCGAGGCGCTGCGGGCTGCGCTGCGCGCGGCCGGCCACGAGGTGCTGCTGCCGGTGACCAACGCCGACCTCACCCTCGACTGGCGGCTCGACGGCGACCCCGACGAACGGCTGCTCGGGGCGGCCGGGCTGGCCACCTGTGACCTCGTGCTGACCCCCGGGCTGGTCGTCGATGGGTCGGGCATGCGGCTGGGCCAGGGCGGTGGCTGCTATGACGGGGCCTTGCCGTACGTGCGGCCGGGCGTCGAGGTACTGACGATCCTCTGGGACGACGAGCTGGTCGATGATCCGGTGCCCAGCGAGCCGCACGACCGGCGGGTCGACGGGGTGGTCACCCCCGGGCGCGGTGTCGTGCAGATGCCGAGCCAGGCGTAGGGCGCTGCGCGGTGGGTAGGGTTGCCGGGTGAGCGAAACGGCTGAGCAGGGGCTGGTCGAGGCACGCCGGCGGATGGCCGAGCGCGGGATCGACGAGCTGAGCATCGGCGTCTTCGAGGACTACTGGCGCCAGCTGCGCGACGGTGCCCACGGGCTCATTCCCGAGGCGAGCATCGAGCCGCTCGAGCCGGGGCGCGACGTGCCCGAGCTCGGTCAGGTGCAGGCGAGCGAGGCCGAGCGGGCCGCCGA
>DAOTIG010000201.1:0-4043 GCA_035448065.1 Dermatophilaceae bacterium | reverse complement strand
TCGAGCTCAAGGAGCGCAAGCACCGCATCGAGGACGCCGTCCGCAACGCCAAGGCTGCGGTCGAGGAGGGCATCGTCGCCGGTGGCGGCGTCGCGCTCATCCAGGCCTCCAAGACGGCCTTCGACGGGCTCGAGGTCGTCGGCGACGAGGCGACCGGCGCCAACATCGTCAAGGTCGCCTGCGAGGCGCCGCTCAAGCAGATCGCGGTCAACGCCGGTCTCGAGGGCGGGGTCGTCGCCGAGAAGGTGCGCCACCTCGACAAGGGCCAGGGCCTCAACGCCGCGAGCGGCGAGTACGAGGACCTCGTCAAGGCCGGGATCATCGACCCGGTCAAGGTGACCCGCTCGGCGCTGCAGAATGCCGCGTCGATCGCCGCGCTGTTCCTCACCACCGAGGCGGTCATCGCCGACAAGCCGGAGAAGACGCCGCCGGCGATGCCGGGTGGCGACGGCGGCATGGGTGGCATGGACTTCTGACCCAGCTGTTGCTCGACGCGAAACGCCCGCCCCTGGCGGGCGTTTCGTGCATCGCGTGGGTGGAGGGCGGTCCCGATCTCGGGGCCGCCCTTCGGCTGTTGGTCGGCCGGAGTTCACCTGGAGGGCCTACCGTGGAGGCATGCGGGGTCTGCTGATCGGGCTCTTCCCTCGATCGTGGCGGCGCGAGCACGGCGCGTCGTACCGCAGCCTGCTCGACTCGGCGCCCTTGACGCCGTCGGTCGTTGCCGGGGTCGTGCGGGCGGCCAGGTCGGCGCGGGCCGCCAGCCCGTTGGGGTTGGCGCTCCGGCCCTGGTCGTGGTCTGCGGTCGCGACCGCCCTGTCGCTGGTGCTGTTGTTCCTCTTCTTCGGCGGGTGGTCGGACATCTACCGGGAGCGCGACATCGATCTCGAGTGGCGCCTCGTGCAACTGGCCGCTCTCGGGTATGCCGCCATCGGCGGCTGGCTGCTCGCGCTGGGTCACCGGGTGGCCGGTGCGGGGACGGTGCTGGCTGCGGTCACCGCGATCGTCTGGCAACTGGGGGTCGGGGTGCCGGGCTGGCGCGTGACGCCACTGCCGCTGTCCGTGGCGCTCGTCTGGTTCATGGCACTGTCCTGCTTCCTTGCCTGGCGCGCGGTCGGTGGCCGGCGCGGCATCGCCGAGCTCACCGGCGCAGCCTGACGCATGGGCGGACTGTCCGATCCGCTCGGGCTAGGCTCACCGCTCATGACGGTCTGGATCGACCGGCCGATCTGGCCGCGGCACGGCACCGTCTTCGCGCACCTGGTGAGCGACGCGGCATATGACGAGCTGCATGCAGTGGCGCGTGCGGCGGGCCTGGACCCGCGCGGCTTCGACGGTGACCACTACGACGTGCCTGCGCACCGGTATGCCGCCTGTGTCGTGGCCGGGGCGCGGGTCACCGACGGCGCCGACCTTGTCCGCAGGCACAACGCCAGTGGACTGCGGCTGCGAAAGCGCAAGGGCGACAAGGGAGTTGCCCGAATCCGCGGGCTGACCTTCCCGAGCGGCGACGTCGTCGACGCCGATCTCGTGCTCTCGCCGCGGCCGTTCGACGAGCGGCAGGTCGGCATGGCGATGTGCTTCGTGCAGGACGGCGCCGGCGACTTCGCCGTCGTCTGGGCGCCTCGACGCCGGCAGTGGGGAGCGCCCGGGGGTTGGCGCGAGGAGGGGGAGACCGCGGCCGAGGGCGCGGTGCGCGAGATCCGTGAGGAGTGCGGACTCGAGGTGGACCCCCTGACCTTGCGGCCGGTCGGCTGGGAGCGATTCACGCCGATCACCGTGCAGCAGCGGATGGGCGACCGGCAGGTCCTGCAGCTCTATGCGGCCACGGTCGCCGAGCGTCGGCCCGCGTTGCGGCCCGAGACGCTCGACCAGCCGGCCCCCCAGTGGGTCGATCTCGCCGGTTTCCGGGGGCTGTGCGGGGGCGAGTTCTGGTGGCCGGTGGCCGAGCGCCTCTTCGGGTGACCCGCCCGCGCGCTTCCGGAGGGCGGCATACGCCCGCGGACCGGGCGGTCAGCGGGCGACGAACATCCCGCGGACCGAGTCCTCGGTCGTCGCGTAGCTCTGGCCGGCCTTGCCGAGGACGCTGCCGAGCGAGGCGAGCGACTCTCGGACCTGCGCCTGCAGTGCCTGCCACTCGCCGAGCACGCCCTGGAACTCGGCGGCCGCCGAGCCGGTCCAGGCGCCCTGCAGCGTGCCGAGCCGGCCGACCATGCCGGTGACGAGCTGCTCGATGTCGGCGGCGTTGCGGGTGATGTCGGCCGATGCGGAGCCGATCCGGTCGGTGTCGACGGAGAAGGCCATGGTGACTCCTGACGGGTGGGGCCGGTGGGTCCGGCCGCGTTGTCGACACGGTAGATCGGATCGCCGTCGGGCGTCGGGCGTCATCCACAGGGCTGTGGACAACCGGGGCCGATGTCTCGGGAGGAAGCGGTCGCTAGCTCAGGCGGGCGAGCTCGCGGACGAGGTTGGCGTCGACCCGCGGCTCCCACTCGCGGGCGGCATACGTCGTGAGGTAGCGCGGGGTGCGCTCGGCCAACCGGTGCAGGATCGCGCTGCGCCCCACCCGGTATGCCGCGTCCGGCACGTGCGCGTACTCGTCGCGGACCTGCGCGCAGTACTCGTCGAAGCGCTCGTCCGGAGCGGAGAGGATCCACAGGTCGGCGTCGAGGAAGGCACGGTCGAGATCCGTTGCCGGAGTAGGCGGTTCGTGCGCGATGGTGGCGAGCACGAGCCGCTCGACGGTCGAGACATCAGTGTCCGCCAGTCCGGCGTGAGGGAGCAGCTCGCGGGCCAGGGCCGCGCTGGCTCGCTCGGTGTCGCCGGGGGCGGCGTGCGGGTCGTAGACGGCGTCGTGCAGCCAGCCGGCGATCCGCCCGACGGTGGCGTCACGGCGGTCGAGACCGCCCTCCTCGGTCAGCTCGTCGAGGGCCCAGAAGATCTCGACGAGGTGTCGAGTCCCGTGGTAGCGCCGGTGCGGCTCGGTCCAGCGGCGCAACAGCTCGGCGCCGGTGTCCTGGACCGCGGTGGGATCGGCGTCCGGAGCCAGGGCGAGGACGTCGGTGGTCCACCAGGTGATGAGCGCGGGCATGGCGGCCAGTATCGCCCACCTCAGGGCGTGAGCGCCGCAGGGAGCGCGCGGGCGTGCACGACGTGAAGCGCGGAGACGGCACGGGTGAGCACGACGTAGAGCCGGCGCAGGCCGGTCCGCTCGTCCGGCTCGGCGGCGGCCATGGCAGCGGGCTCGACGACGACGACCCGGTCGAACTCGAGGCCCTTGGCGACGGTCGCGGGCACGACGTCGACGTCGTGCTCGACGTCGCCGTGGTCGGCTCCCAACACGCCATGGGGTATGCCGTTGCGAGACAGCGCTGTTGACGTCGCCGGGACGTCGTGGTCGGCGACGATGACGCCGACCGAGCCGGGCTCTGAGCCGGCCGTCCGCACCGCGGCGACGACCCGGTCGAGCAGCTCGGCCGCCTCCACCCGCTCGACCTCGAGCGTCCCGGGGTTGTCGCGAACCGACTGTGGCACAGCGAGATCCGGCGCGATCGACGGCAGGAGGCGGGCGGCATACTCGATGACGGCAGCGGGCACCCGGAAGCCGCGGTCGAGGACCTCGAGGTGACTCTCCGGCTTGCCGAGATGGGCGAGCGCCTCGTCCCACGACGCCGTGGCCCACGGGGTCGTGCCCTGGGCGATGTCGCCGAGCACGGTCACCGATCCCGTGGAGCAGCGTCGGCCGACGGCCCGCAGCTGCATGGGCGAGAGGTCCTGCGCCTCGTCGAGGATGACGTGGCCGAGGCTGGGGGTGCGCTCCACGAGGTCGGCCAGCTCGTCGAGGAGCACGAGGTCCGCGACCGACCAGCGGGCAGCGCCCTTGCTGCGGGGAGGCTTGTCCCACAGCAGGATTCGCTGCTCGTCAGGGGTGAGGATGCCGTCCGCGTGCTCGGCGAGCAGCTCTCCGTCGGAGAGCAGGCCGGCGAGGACGGCGCGGGGCTCGACGGTCGGCCAGAGCGACGCGGCATACGACCGCACCGCGGTGC
>DAOTIG010000200.1:0-4074 GCA_035448065.1 Dermatophilaceae bacterium | reverse complement strand
GTAGGAACGAACAACCATGGAAACCGCCGTTTACACCGTTCCTGTTACAGACCCGACCCGCAGGCGCACACCAGTCGAGGGGTCGACGCCGTCACGGCGATCGGCGGGGTCGCCGACGGCTTGGCCCAGGCCGAGGCCGAGCTCGGGCTCACCAGCGGCATCATCGTCTGCGTGCTACGCGACCAGCCGGTCGAGGACGCCCACCGGATGCTCGACCAGGCGCTCGCCACCGGCACTCCCCTGCTCGGCATCGGCCTCGACTCCGCCGAGGTGGGCCACCCACCGGGCCAGTTCGCCGCCGTCTTCGAGGCGGCTCGCGAGGCCGGGCTGCACACCGTCGCGCACGCCGGCGAGGAGGGGCCGGCGGCATACATCTGGGAGGCCCTCGACGTCCTCGGCGCCGAGCGCATCGACCACGGGGTGCGCTGCCTCGATGACCCAGCCCTCGTCGCCCGGCTGGTCGCCGACCGGATCCCGCTCACCGTCTGCCCGCTGTCGAACCTGCGACTCAAGGTGGTGCTCGACCTTGCCGCGCACCCCCTCAAGCGCATGCTCGACGCGGGCCTGCTCGTCACGATCAACTCCGACGACCCCGCCTACTTCGGCGGCTACGCCGGCGACAACGTGACCCGGACCCAGCGGGCGCTCGGGCTCACCGACGACGAGCTGCGCACCCTGGCCGCCAACTCCATCGACGCGTCGTTCGCTCCGCCGGAGCGCAAGGCCCAGCTGCGCCTCGCGCTGGGCTGACGTCCCGGCGGCACGGCGCAGCACCGCCCGCCGTATCTCCGTCGCCTGCCCGGCGCTCCTTCTCGCGACCTGGCACGCTGGGTCACGCCGTCGCTCTCCCCCCACGACGAAGGAACCGCCATGACCGAGCGCTCCGCCGCCGTCCTGCTCACCTACCGCTACCTGCGCCTGGCAACCGTCGTCGTCGTGGTCATGCTCGCCGTCGCTCTCGGCGCGCAGTATGCCGCGGCCGGCTGCTGGCAGACCTCGATCAGCGCCTACTACTTCACCTCGGCGCACAGCGCCTTCGTCGCCGCCCTGTGCGCCATCGGCACCTGCCTCATCGTCTACCAGGGCAACACCGACACCGAGGACGTCGTGCTCAACTTCGCCGGCTACCTCGCCTTCGTCGTCGCCTTCGTGCCGACCAGCCGCGAGCCGATCTGCGCCGGCCCCGGCCTGCCCGCGGCCTACGACATCGCCCCCGGCGTGCGCACGACGGTGCTTGCCCTCGTCGTCACCGGCGTCGTCGCCGAGGCCTTGCGGATCCGCTTCACCCGTGGCACCGGCCGGCCGCCGCTGTCCCGCTGGGCGAGGCTCGCCACCGTGGTCGGCTGGACCGTCATCGCCGTCGGCATCATCGCGTATGCCGTTGCGCCGCAACGGTTCGAGGACTACGGCCACACCACCGCCGCGGTCACGATGTTCGTCGGCATCATCGTCGTCATCGTCCTCAACGCACTCTCGGCGAAGGCCGCCGACCAACCGGCCGGCTACGTCGCGGCATACCAGGGCATTGCCGCCGTCATGGCGGTCACCCTCGTCGCGATCGTCGCGATCCGGCTCGCCCTGCCGCAATGGGTACACGTCGTCATCTGGGTCGAGGTGGTCCTCATCGCCGCATTCGCGGCCTTCTGGCTCGTGCAGACCAAGGAGCTGTGGGAGGTCATCGACCGGCGCGAGGTCAGTCCGACCCCAGACCCGACCGGCCGCTGATCTCTGTGGTGAGGGCGTCTTCCACGAGTGGCCAGAAGCGACTGCGCAGCACGAACTTGGTGTGCTCGGCGAGGTCATAGACCCCAGTGGCAGCCGACAGATCCATCAACAGCGCCCGGTCGATGTCCTTGGGGATGTGCGGACGCCGGCCCAGGAGGTCGGTCTTGTCCTCATCGGTCGCCGTTCGCAGCCAGGCGGCCAGGACCGCCTGGCAGACGCTGTCCACGTGCGCGGTTGTGTCGGCGTCGACCACGGACGACTGACCTGTCGATCCGGAGTAGACGAGCGCGGACGAGCTCCGAGCCAGTTCATCCACTCCACGGTCTCGCTGGCGTTGGCGGGCGGCCTCGCGCGCCGCGAGGAGAGCCGCGTTGGGAGCGCTGCGTCGCGCGGGCAGGCTCGCCGGTGACGGCCCAGTCGGAGGCGGTGGCGCCAGCTCCGGCGTGGAGGTGCCGAGACCTGTGGCTGGAGCGGTCGCGGCTGGCCTGGTGCCGCGTGCATGGAAGGTCGCCGTGATGATCGCCGCGTCGATGAGCAGCAGTCCGTCCGACTCCCGCAACAAATGGCGAGCGACCGAGTGCGGCCGACCGGCGGCGTCGGGCACGGCGAGCAGGATGACCTGCACCCCATGGCCTTGCGCCTCCTCGACCGCCTCGGTGAGATCGTCATCTCCGGACAGCAGGTAGAAGACATCCGCGACCCGATTACGCCCGTGCGTCACGAGGTCGAGTCCCAACCTGAGGTCGACACCCTTCTGCTCACCGTTCGGCGAGATCCGACCGAGGCGAAGCTTCACCCTCGGCACCATGCCCAGCGCCTCCTGCGCGGTGTCCGGCGCACCACCCGGTGCGGCCCCGGAGTCATACCAGTTGACACGCAACAGCGGCAGCGAGCTGTGCCCCTCGACCTGCCTGGCCAGTGCCTCCACCAAGCGAGCATGCTCGACCGCCACGGCACCGCGCAGCGACGTTCCGGTGACGAGGGTCGCCCCAGAGGCGATCAGGTAGCCAGCGTCGACATACAGCGCTGAGTAGGACCGCATTCCTATACCCAACCATGCCTCACCTACGCTGTCGCGCATGACCTACGGCCTGGCCGGCGCGGACGACTGGTCCACCACCGCGGCCGAGTCGGTGCGGACCCTCTTCGGGCGTCGGATGCTCGGGCTGCCGGGCACCTATCTGCCGGACGTCAGCTGGCCGGGTCGGCGGCAGTGGTTCGGGCCGTGGCACTACTGGTGGCTCGCCCATTTCATCGACTGTCTCGTCGATGAGGCGCAGCGTGAGCGGGCGGCCGGCCACGACGAGCGCGCCGACCGGGCTGAGACGATCGCTCACCAGCTGCTGCGAACCCTGCGCTGGCGCAACGTCTTTCGCTTCGTCAACCACTACTACGACGACATGGCCTGGCTGCTGCTGGCCGCCCATCGCCTGGACCGGCTCGACGGCGGACTGCCGGTCAGCCCGACCCGACGCCGGGTGGCGCAGACCGCCGGTCGGCAGCTGCGCACCCAGGTGCTGTCCGCCGACACCGACGACCTCGGCGGCGGGCTCTACTGGAACGATCACCGCGACTTCAAGAACGTCCCCGCGACCGGGCCGGCGGCGATCTTCTTCGCCCGGATCGGCGACACCGAGCGCGCTCGGCGGCTCGTCGACTGGCTCTACGCCAACCTGCACGACCCCGAGCAGGGGCTCTTCCTCGACGGCATCCGGATCGGCCCGGACGGCGCGACAACGACCGTGCGCGACATCTACACCTACAACCAGGGCACCGTCCTCGGCGCCCTCGTCGAGCTCGGTGACCCCATCAGCCTGCGCCGGGCCAGCGAGCTCATCGGCGCGGTGCACGACGGGCTCGCCCGACCCGGCTCGCACCTCACGCTCACGACCCACGGTGGTCACGACGGCGGGCTGTTCACCGGCATCACCGCGCGATACCTCGCCATGGCGGCCCGCTCCCCCGGCATCGATCCGACGGCCCGCGAGCAGGCCGCCGCGCTCGTGCACGGCACCGCGGAGGCGCTGTGGTCGGGTCGCGAGGAGGTCACCACCGCGGGCGGGCTCGACGGCCTGCGCCGACGACTCACCGGTATGCCGCCCGCCACCGCCTGCGTCTTCTCCCCCGACCCCGCCGTGCCGGCCCGCGAGAGCCAGCCACGCGGCATACCGGTGGAGCTGTCGACCCAGCTGCAGGCCTGGATGGTCCTCGAGGCCGCGGCCACCCTCTGAACCTGAGTCGAATCATCGGTGAGGCGCCACCTGCCGCGCCCACCCGGGCACTAGCCTTCGCGCCATGACGACGAGCGGGGACACAGTGCCGAGCTTCCACGAGACCCGCGAGCACAAG
>DAOTIG010000199.1:0-4135 GCA_035448065.1 Dermatophilaceae bacterium | reverse complement strand
GGTGCACAACGGCATCGAGTACGGCCTGATGGCCGCGTATGCCGAGGGCTACGAGCTGCTCGTCGCCAAGGACATCGTCAAGGACGTGCCGGGTGCCTTCAAGGCGTGGAGCCGCGGCACCGTCGTGCGCTCCTGGCTGCTCGACCTGATGGTCAAGGCGCTCGAGGAGAACCCCACCCTCGACGGCGTCTCGGACTACACCGTCGACTCGGGCGAGGGCCGCTGGACCGTCGAGGAGGCGATCGCGATGGGCGTGCCAATGCCGGTCATCTCGGCCTCGCTCTTCGCTCGCTTCGCCTCGCGCCAGGAGGTCTCCCCGCAGATGCAGGCGGTCGCCGCGCTGCGCGGTCAGTTCGGTGGGCACCAGGTCATGTCGATCGCCGAGGGCGAGGCGCTGCGCCGCGGCGAGGTTGCCCCGCACCCGACTGCGGTCCGCAAGGCTGCCGACAAGCCGCTCACCCCGGGCAAGGGCAAGGCCGCCGAGGTCAAGGCGGCCGCGGCCAAGGGTCGCCGGGCCGCCGCCGCGGGACCGTCCTCGGGGACCGGCTCCACGAAGTAGCGTGCCGGAGTGCACGTCCGGCACCTCTCGCTCGTCGACTTCCGCTCGTATGCCGCGGCCGAGCTCCCGCTCGCGCCCGGGGTCACCTCGCTCATGGGGCTCAACGGGCAGGGCAAGACCAACCTCGTCGAGGCGATCGGCTATGTCGCGACCCTCGGCAGTCACCGGGTCGCCACCGACCAGCCGCTCGTGCGCTTCGGGGCCGAGCGGGCGGTGATCCGGGCGGCGGTCGTGCGGCGGCTCGGCGAGACCGAGCGGGAGACCCTCGTCGAGCTCGAGCTCACCCCCGGCCGGGCCAATCGGGCCAAGCTCAACCGCGCGCCGGTCCCCCGCAACCGCGACGTCCTCGGCACGCTGCGCACCGTGCTCTTCGCGCCAGAGGACCTCGCGCTCGTCAAGGGCGACCCCGCCGGTCGGCGGGCCTTCCTCGACGACCTGCTCGTCGCGCGCCAGCCGCGCTGGGCGGGGGTGCGGCAGGACTACGACCGGGTGCTCAAGCAGCGCAACGCCCTGCTCAAGTCGGCGGCACCGGTGCTCAAGCGCGGCTCCCGCCGCCGGTCATCCAGCCTTGCGCCCGGTGAGGACCCCGCTGCCGCAAGCGAATCCGCGCTGCACACCCTCGATGTGTGGAACGAGCACCTCGCCGAGATCGGCGCGCAGCTGCTCTACGCCCGGCTGCGGCTGCTGCGTGACCTGCGGCCCTTCCTGCACGAGGCGTATGCCGCGGTGTCCGCCGGAGTGACGCCGGCCGGCGCGGCATACCGGAGCAGTGTCGGCGAGCCGACCGCGGCGGCGATCGAGGCGGGCGAGGTGCCCGAGATCGCCGACCTCCGGGTGGCGCTGCTCGACGGCTTCGCCGCGCAGCGGGCAGCCGAGATCGAGCGGGGCGTCTCGCTCGTCGGGCCGCACCGTGACGAGGTGGCGCTCACCCTCGGGCCGCTGCCGGCCAAGGGCTATGCCAGCCACGGCGAGTCGTGGTCGCTTGCGCTGGGACTCAAGCTCGCGGCATACCAGCTGCTGCGGCGCGACCTCGGTGAGGACCCGGTGCTCGTGCTCGACGACGTCTTCGCCGAGCTCGACACCGAGCGGCGTGAGCGGCTCGCGGCGCTCGTCGCCGGCGGCGAGCAGGTCCTCGTCACCGCGGCCGTGGGCGCCGACGTGCCCGAGGCGCTGCGCTCAGCCGGCCAGACCTACGAGGTCACCCTCGGCGAGGTCCAGCCGAAAAACCGCTTCCTCCCCGAAACTTCTCCCGCGCTGAGCGAGCCGGAGCCGGCCGATGCCGACTGAGCCCCAGCCGCCGCCCGCCAGCAGCGACCGCGACCACACCGACCCGGACGCCGCTGACTCACCCACCGACCTCGAGACCGGCGCTCCCGACGCCGACCCGGCCGCCGCGGCGCGCGACGCCCTCGCCCGGGCCCGAAAGGCCGCGCGCGACAAGGGCTTCCGCCCCGGCATGAAGCCCAACCCCCGCCTGCGCGCCGGCTCGGCGGGCGCCGCCGGAGCCGGCGGCCGCACCCGCGCCGGCCAGGACGCCCGCGACCCCGCCCTGCTCGGCGAGCAGCTCGGCCGGCTGCTGTCCGATCGCGGCTGGGAGCCCGACGTGCAGGTCGGCTCGGTCATGGGCCGCTGGGCCGAGATCGTCGGCCCCGACATCGCCGCCCACGCCACGCCGGTCGGCTTCGAGGGCAGCGTGCTCACCGTCCGCGCCGACTCGACCGCCTGGGCGAGCGAGCTGCGCCTGCTCAGCTCGAACCTCATCGGCCGGATCGAGCAGATCGCCGGCGCCGGCGTGGTCACCGAGCTCGTCGTGCACGGCCCGGCCGGCCCGTCGTGGGTCAAGGGCCGCCGCCGGGTCGCCGGCCCGGGCCCACGCGACACCTACGGCTGAATCGGCCGCGTCGTCCGATCCCGCCAGCCGAGCACGCCGGGGTGGCGACACGAGTGCGCGGCCAGCCGCGCGGCATCCCGGAGGATCCGCGGCAGGGTGCTGCGCGACAGCCCGAGCCGCGCGATCGCGTGCGCGGCGGCCCCGTGCAGCACGTCGCCCGCCCCGAGCGTGTCGACGACCCGCACGTGCGGCACCACGATCCGGTATGCCGCCCTCCCGCGCCCAGGTGCCGCCACCCGGACGGCGAGCGGGTCGGGTCCGGCGCTGCGCGCGGCATACGGGATGCCGTGGGCGAGCAGCCACGCCAAGGTCTCAGTGCCGTCCGGCGGGCGGAAGTCCGCCGAGGCGATGGCGAGGTCGACGTGCGGGAGCAGCCGCTCGAGCCCTGGCTTGTGCGAGCCGGCGTCGAGCAGCACGGGGATCCCCCGGCGGCCTGCCTCGGCGGCGATCGGCACCGCGACGTCCAGCTCATGTCCGTCGACGAGCAGCACCGCGGCCTCGTCGAGCACGCGGCGGATCACGGCCGGGGACAGCGACGTCGCCGCTGCCGCTGCCGGTCCGCCACCGGAGATCACCGCGCGGCTGCCGGTCGCGGCATCGACGAGCACGCTCGACACGGGGGCCGGATGCGTGGAGTCGCGGGCCGGATCGGTCCAGCGCACGCCGTCGGCCGCGAGCTGCTCGGCGAGCGCCCGCCGCACCGGCGATCTCCCGTGCGGCGCGACGAGCCGGGTCGGCGAGCCCAGCGCCGCAGCGACCCGAGCGGCATTGGCCGCCGGACCGCCCACCTCGAGCCGCTGGCTGCGGCCGACGACCTTCTCGTCCGGTGCGAGCAGCCGGTCCACGACGTGGACGACGTCGAGCGTCACCAGCCCGACCGCGACGACCGATGACGGCGGCGGGCTCATGGGGCCAAGGCTAGAGGCGGCCGTGCCGGTCGGCTCGGGAGCCGACTCTCTCTGCTCGACAGCGACCCCGACGGAATGGAGCACCCCGCCCGCCGCCGGCGAGCTCACGGCGGCGGGCGGGGACGGATGGATCACCGCCAGGCGACGAAGACATAGCCGGTCGGCAGCGGCGGCCAGGGCAGCAGGTAGCCGTAGCCGGTGGTGAGCTGCAGCCAGTACGGCGTGAGGCACGGCGTCGTGCGCCACCCAGCCCCCACATAGCCCCGGCGGACCGTCTCGCACTGGCTGAAGGTGGCGAACGGGCCGACGAGCCGGATGCTCGTCAGGGTGGCCTGGCCGACCGTGGGCGAGACGGAGACGGACGGTGCCGTGGTGGCCGGGACGACGGCCGCTTGGGCAGCGGACGACGAGCCGAGCAGCAGACCGGCGGCCAGGGCACTGGCGGTGGCGAGGTGACGGAGGGTGGTCTTCATGGCGAATCCCTTTCGGGGAGAACAGGATTGGTGAGGATGAAGCACCGGCGAAGCCGGCGGCATACTCACTGTTGCTCCGCCCCGGCCTGCATCGCCAGAGTCTGCGACTGGGCAGGACCGGCCATGACCGCTTGCGGCCAACGGCGTCCCGAACCGGCCGCTGTCGGCTGGCTCGTTCGTTCCTCACTCGCCGGCGCGGCCTGGGACGCGGTCATATCGATCGGCGTCCCGAACCGGCCGCTGTCGGCTGGCTCGTTCGTTCCTCACTCGCCGGCGCGGCCTGGGACGCGGTCATATCGATCGG
>DAOTIG010000198.1:0-4154 GCA_035448065.1 Dermatophilaceae bacterium | reverse complement strand
CGGCGAGGTCGGCAACGCCGAGCAGAGCAACATCAACTGGGGCAAGGCCGGCCGGATGAGGTGGAAGGGCAAGCGCCCCACCGTCCGTGGTGTTGCCATGAACCCGATCGACCACCCGCATGGTGGTGGTGAGGGCAAGACCTCCGGAGGCCGCCACCCGGTCAGCCCCTGGGGCCAGCAGGAGGGCCGCACCCGCAAGGCCCACAAGGAAAGCGACAAGCTCATCGTGCGTCGCCGCCGGACCGGCAAGAAGCGTTGATCAAGGAGCCATTGACCTATGCCTCGTAGCCTCAAGAAGGGCCCCTTCATCGACGACCACCTGCAGAAGAAGGTGGACGAGCAGAACGACAAGGGGACCAAGAGCGTCATCAAGACCTGGTCGCGCCGTTCGGTGATCAGCCCGGACATGCTCGGTCACACCTTCGCCGTGCACGACGGTCGCAAGCACGTCCCGGTCTTCGTGACCGAGTCGATGGTCGGCCACAAGCTCGGCGAGTTCGCCCCCACCCGGACCTTCAAGGGTCACGTGAAGGACGACAAGAAGGGACGTCGTCGCTGATGGCCACCAAGACCACCCCCCAGATCGAGGAGCCGGCCGTGCAGGCCCAGGCCGTCGCCCGCCACGTGCGGGTCACGCCGATGAAGGCCCGCCGGATGGTCGACCTGATCCGCGGCAAGAACGCCGCCGAGGCCGTGTCCACCCTGCTGTTCGCTCAGCAGGCCGCGTCCGAGCCGGTCCGCAAGGTCCTGCAGAGCGCGATGGCCAACGCCCGCGGCAAGGCCGACGCCGCCTCGGTCGCCTTCGACGAGCGCGCGCTCGTCGTGTCCGCGGCATACGTCGACGAAGGTCCGACGATGAAGCGGTTCCGGCCGCGCGCGCAGGGTCGCGCCGCCCGGATCAACAAGCGCACCAGCCACATCACTGTCGTCGTGGCACAGCCGGAGCTGGCTGTGTCGCGGAACCGGAAGGGAGCCCGCTGACCATGGGGCAGAAGGTCAACCCGCACGGGTTCCGCCTCGGCATCACGACCGAGCACAAGAGCCGGTGGTTCGCCGACTCGACGAAGGACGGCCAGCGCTACCGCGACTACGTCAAGGAGGACGTCGCGATCCGCCGGCTCATGGAGCAGGGCATGGAGCGCGCCGGCATCTCCCGCGTGGAGATCGAGCGCACCCGGGACCGGGTCCGCGTCGACATCCACACCGCCCGCCCGGGCATCGTCATCGGCCGCCGCGGCGCCGAGGCTGACCGGATCCGTGGCGAGCTGGAGAAGCTCACCGGCAAGCAGGTGCAGCTCAACATCCTCGAGGTGAAGAACCCCGAGATCGACGCCCAGCTCGTCGCGCAGGGCATCGCCGAGCAGCTCTCGGCGCGTGTCTCGTTCCGTCGCGCCATGCGCAAGGGCATGCAGTCCGCGCTGCGCGCCGGCGCCAAGGGCATCCGGGTGCAGTGCTCGGGCCGGCTCGCCGGCGCCGAGATGAGCCGCTCGGAGTTCTACCGCGAGGGTCGGGTCCCGCTGCACACGCTGCGCGCGAACATCGACTTCGGCTTCTACGAGGCCAAGACGACCTTCGGTCGGATCGGCGTCAAGGTCTGGATCTACAAGGGCGACCTGACCGCCCGCGAGCTCGCCCAGCAGCAGGCTGCCGCCCCACGCGCCCCCCGTGGCCGCGAGCGTGGCGAGCGGGGCGACCGGCCGATGCGTCCGCGTCGGGACCGGGAGGCTCCCATGAGCGAGACCGAGACCCTCGACACCACGGCAGCGGCGGCCGGGGCCCCCGCGTCGGCACCCGAGAGTGAGCAGGCCTGACATGTTGATCCCGCGTCGCGTCAAGCACCGCAAGCAGCACCACCCGGACCGCCACGGCATGTCCAAGGGTGGCAACCAGATCGCCTTCGGCGAGTACGGCATCCAGGCTCTCGAGCCGGCATACGTGACCAACCGGCAGATCGAGTCGGCCCGTATCGCGATGACCCGTTACATCAAGCGTGGCGGCAAGGTCTGGATCACGGTCTACCCCGACCGCCCGCTGACCAAGAAGCCCGCCGAGACCCGGATGGGCTCGGGCAAGGGCTCGCCGGAGTGGTGGGTCGTCAACATCAAGCCGGGTCGGATCATGTTCGAGCTCGCCGGCGTCCCCGAGCCGGTGGCCCGTGAGGCCATGCGGCTGGCGATGCACAAGCTGCCGATGAAGACCCGTTTCGTCCGTCGTGAGGGTGGTGACATCTGATGGCCGTCGGCACCAAGGACCTGGCTTCCGACAACCTGCGAAGCTTCGACGACGACCGACTCGTCGAGGAGCTGCGCAAGGCCAAGGAGGAGCTGTTCAACCTGCGCTTCCAGTCGGCCACCGGCCAGCTCGGCAGCCACGGTCGGCTGCGCGCCGTGAAGCGCGACATCGCGCGGATCTACACCGAGATGCGCGAGCGTGAGCTCGGCATCTCCGCGCCCCCGGCCAAGCCCGTGGCGGACGAGAAGGCTGACAAGAAGGCCGCCAAGGCTGAGAAGAAGGCGAAGGCATGAGCGACAACGTCAAGGACGTCACTGAGCAGGTGCAGGACGCGCCGGTCGGCGACGGGCCGCAGGACTCGGTCGCGGTGGAGCGCGGTGAGCGCAAGACCCGGCAGGGCTACGTCGTGAGCGACAAGATGGACAAGACCGTCGTCGTCGAGGTGCAGGACCGGGTCAAGCACCCCCTCTACGGCAAGGTGCTGCGCCGCAGCAGCAAGGTCAAGGCTCACGACGAGGCCAACTCGGCCGGTGTCGGTGACCGCGTCCTCATCATGGAGACCCGTCCGCTCTCGGCCACGAAGCGCTGGCGCGTCGTGGAGATTCTGGAGAAGGCCAAGTGAGCAATCCGAGCGCAGCGAGCATTGCTCGCTTGGAGGGATCGTCGGGCGTAGCCCGTCCGTGCTGTTCGGAGCGCGCAGCGCTCCGCACCGGAGGTGTGAAGTGATCCAGCAGGAGTCCCGGCTCAAGGTCGCCGACAACACCGGCGCCAAGGAGCTGCTGTGCATCCGGGTGCTCGGTGGCTCCGGCCGCCGGTATGCCGGCATCGGCGACACGATCGTCGCCGCGGTCAAGGACGCCATCCCTGGCGGCAACGTCAAGAAGGGCGACGTCGTCAAGGCGGTCATCGTGCGCACGGTGAAGGAGAAGCGGCGCGCCGACGGCTCCTACATCAAGTTCGACGAGAACGCCGCGGTCATCCTCAAGAACGACGGCGACCCGCGCGGGACCCGCATCTTCGGCCCCGTCGGGCGTGAGCTGCGCGAGAAGCGGTTCATGAAGATCATCTCGCTCGCACCGGAGGTGCTCTAGACCATGGCCAGCACGAAGATGAAGATCAAGAAGGGCGACCTCGTCCAGGTGATCTCCGGTCGCTCGCAGAAGAACGGCGGCGACCGGGGCAAGCAGGGCAAGGTCATCGCCGTCTACCCCGACACCCAGCGCGTGCTCGTCGAGGGCATCAACCGGGTCACCAAGCACATCAAGTCCGGCACCACCGCGCGTGGCAGCCGCACCGGTGGCCTGGTGCACGCCGAGGCCCCGATCCACGTGAGCAATGTCGCGGTCGTCGACCCGGACAAGAAGGTCCCCACCCGCGTTGCGACGCGGGTCGAGACCGTCCAGCGGGACGGCCGGTCCAAGACCGTCCGCACCCGGGTCGCCGTCCGCTCCGGCAAGGACCTGTGAGGCACGAGATGAGCACGAGCACCGACACTGCGGCCAAGGCCGCCCCGCGGCTCAAGACGCGCTACCGCGACGAGATCAAGCCGGCGCTGCTGAAGGAGTTCTCCTACGGCAACGTCATGCAGGTCCCGGGCGTGGTCAAGGTCGTCGTCAACATGGGCGTCGGCGACGCCGCCCGCGACAGCAAGCTGATCGAGGGTGCGGTCCGCGACCTCACCGCGATCACCGGGCAGAAGCCGGTCGTCACCAAGGCGCGCAAGTCGATCGCCCAGTTCAAGCTGCGCGAGGGTATGCCGATCGGCGCCCACACGACGCTGCGCGGCGACCGGATGTGGGAGTTCCTCGACCGGCTGGTCACCGTGGCGCTGCCCCGGATCCGTGACTTCCGCGGCCTCGCGCCCAAGCAGTTCGACGGACGCAGCAACTACACCTTCGGCCTGACCGAGCAGTCGATGTTCC
>DAOTIG010000197.1:0-4213 GCA_035448065.1 Dermatophilaceae bacterium | reverse complement strand
CGGCCTGCTTGACCGTGTCGACGCCGAGGTCGGCCTCGAGGTCGAGGTCGGGGTCGAGCAGGTCGGCCGGATAGCCGGTGAGCTCGGCGACGATCTCGACGACCTTGGCCATCACCGGGTCGTCACCCGACTGCGCGGCGGAAGCGGCCGGGGCCGCCGCGGCTGCCGGCGCCGCTGCTGCTGCGGCGGCGGCGACCGGGGCGAAGGATGCCTCGGCGGTGCCGATCGGCGCCGGTGCGGTCGGCATCGGCAGGCCGGCCTTGCCGCGGATCCACCCCGCGACCGAGCGGATGGTCGGGAAGTCGCGCAGCTTGAGGGTGTCGTCGCGCTCGACGTCGTAGTGGCTGCGGACCGCGGCGAAGACCTCGGCCTGCTTGACCGTGTCGACGCCGAGGTCGGCCTCGAGGTCGAGGTCGGGGTCAAGCAGGTCGGCCGGGTAGCCGGTGAGCTCGGCGACGATGTCGACGACCTTGGCCATCACCGGGTCGTCAGCTGCCGCCGGGGCAGCCGCCGGGGCAGCCGCCGGGGCCGCAGCTGCGGCCGGTGCGGCTGCTGCCGGGGCCGGAGCGCTGCTCGGCTCGGGCAGGCCGGCCTTGCCACGGATCCAGCCGGCCACCGAGCGGATGGTCGGGAAGTCGCGCAGCTTGAGGGTGTCGTCGCGCTCCACCTGATAGTGGTCGCGCACCGAGGCGAAGACCTCGGCCTGCTTGACCGTGTCGACGCCGAGGTCGGCCTCGAGGTCGAGGTCGGGGTCGAGCAGGTCGGCCGGGTAGCCGGTGAGCTCGGCGACGATCGAAGTGACCTGGGCGAGCACCGGGTCGCTCACCGCATCAGCAGCGGCGGGAGCCGCCGGGGCGGCCGCCGGCGCCGCGGCTGCTGCCGGGGCTGCTGCGGCCGGAGCTGCAGCGGTGGGCTCGGGCAGGCCAGCCTTGCCGCGCACCCAGCCGGCGACGTGGCGCAGGGTGGGGAAGTCGCGCAGCTTGAGGGTGTCGTCGCGCTCGACCTGGTAGTGCTCGCGGACGGCGGCGAAGACCTCGGCCTGCTTGACGGTGTCGACGCCGAGGTCGGCCTCGAGGTCGAGGTCGGGGTCGAGCAGGTCGGCCGGGTAGCCGGTCAGACCGGCGACGATGCCGGTCACGGTGTCGAGCACCGGGTCGCTCACGGCACCAGCCTGGGCCGCCGGGGCGGCAGCCGCCGCCGGTGCGGTCGCGGCTGCGGGGGCTGGAGCTGCAGCGGTGGGCTCGGGCAGGCCGGCCTTGCCGCGCACCCAGCCGGCGACGTGGCGCAGGGTGGGGAAGTCGCGCAGCTTGAGGGTGTCGTCGCGCTCGACCTGGTAGTGCTCGCGGACGGCGGCGAAGACCTCGGCCTGCTTGACGGTGTCGACGCCGAGGTCGGCCTCGAGGTCGAGGTCGGGGTCGAGCAGGTCGGCCGGGTAGCCGGTCAGCCCCGACACGATCGAGGTGACCTGGTCGAGCACCGGGTCGCTGATTGCGGCGGGTGCTGCCGGGGCGGCGGGGGCCGGTGCGGCCGGGGCAGGCGCCGCTGCCGGGGCAGCAGCCGGAGCCGGGGCGGCCGCGGCCGGAGCGGGCGCGGCATACCCGGGGGCCGGGGTGGAGACCGGCGCGGGACCGGCCGAGAGCGGGCGCAGGGCGCGCGCGGCATACGGGATCGGCACGGCCGTCGGCACGGTGACCGGGGTGGCCGGGGCGCCGGCGTCGGTGATCCGCAGCCGCCGGTGGTCGATCTCGAGCTGGCTGCCGCTGTGCCCGGAGAGCCGGTCCAGCCAGCGCTGGAAGGCGACCTGGTCGACGATCCGGTAGGCGTAGCCGAGCTCGGCGGGCGCGCGGCGTCGGCCATCCGGCACCGGGGTCCAGCGCAGCAGAGCCATCGCGACCTGCGAGCCGAAGCCGGCCGCGAGCCGCAGCGCGTAGCTGATGGGGTAGGAGCCGCCGGTGGACAGGTTGAGGTTGCCCAGGTCGGGGTCGGGCTCCTTGTAGTTCGGGACCGGCGGGACCAGCCCGGTCTCGAGGGCCTTGATCGCGACGACGTCCTCGACGCCGGCGCCCATCGCGTGCCCGGTGAAGCCCTTGGTGTTGGTGATGACGATCTTGTCGGCGTCGGCCCCGAAGGCCTTGCGCAGTGCGTTGATCTCGGCCGAGGCGCTGCCGCCGCGGGCCGGCGTGTAGGTCTCGTGCGACATGAACATGAGCGAGGACGCCATGGCGTGCCGGTCCAGGCCCCACCGCTCGGCCATCCGGACGGTCGTCTCCATGACCCCCTGGATGTGCTCGATGTCCAGCCGGGTGCCGTGGAAGGCCGAGTTGGCGGTCACCGCGGCGAGCACCTCGCAGATCGGCTGGATGCCGCGCTCGCGCGCCGCCTCGGCCGACTCGAGGACGAAGGACGCCGCGCCCGCGCCGATGATCATCCCGTGCCGACGGCGGTCGAACGGCGTCGCCGCGTCCTCGACCCGGGCGTCGGTGGCCGCCGCGCCCGAGGCGAGGAAGCCCGAGCCGATCCACGGCATGATCGCGTCGCCGGTGGCGTCGTCGGCGCTGATGACGATGACCCGGCGGGCCCGGCCGCTGCGGATCCAGTCCTCGGCCAGCGAGAAGGCCTGGGTCGTCGAGGCGCAGGCGGCGTTGATCTGGGTGTTCGGGCCGCGGGCGCCGATGATCTCGGCGAACTGCGAGTGACCCATCGACAGCACCCGGAACAGGAAGCGCCGGTCGAACTCGAACGGGTTCTCGGCGATCTCGGCCTTGGTCTGCTCGAGCAGCCGCTGCGCCTCGGCGCGCGCCGGGTCGCCCTCGGCCATCAGGGTGAGCAGGCCCTCGAGGGCGAGCACGTGCTCCCGCCGGGCCCGGTCGGTGACGTAGTGCTCGAGCTGCTCGGCGAAGGCGTGGTAGCCCGGGAAGGCCGAGGCGAAGATGATGCCGGTGTCGTCGCGCATCGCGTCCGGCAGGCCCCACCGGTCGGGCAGCTGGCTGCCGATCGTCGTCGTCTTGTAGTGCATGACGAGCGGGATGCCGGCGTCGCGCATCGCGTCGAAGCCCGCGCCGAGCGCCATCCGGGTGGTCGTGTCGAGCGCGGCGTCGCGGCCGGCGTCGATGCCGTACTGCCCGACGACGTCGAGCGGGGCGCGCCGACCGGCGAGCTTGATGACCTGCTCCGGGTCGTCGATCGTCTGGAACGAGCCGCCGCCGCTGGAGTCCTTGACCAGCCGGGTGATCCGCATCCGGGCCATCCGGGCGGTGACCGAGTCGGGCAGGTTGGCGATGAACTGCTGACCGCCGAGGATGCGGGCGATGTTCTCGTCGTCGAACATCGGGTCGACACCGGGCAGGCCCAGGCCGGCACCGGTGACGACGACCGGCTCGGCCGCCTCCGCCGGAGCCGCCGGCGGCTGCTGCGCCGGCTTCGGGGATGCCGCGGGCGCGCCGCCCGAGGCCACGCCGGCGGCGCCGCCGTCGCCACCCTGCGGGAAGCCGTAGAGCCGCATGCCCTGCTCGAGGACGCCGGCGAAGAGCTTGCCGAGCTCGGTGATGACCGCGTCCGACGGGGCGCCGGAGCTCGAAGAGGCTTGCGGGGCAGAGGAGTTCATGAGGGTGCTCTCGTGGGTTGCGGTCGAGACAGCGGAGGTGGCGGGGGCAGCCGGGGCCGAGAAGCCGAGGCCGGCGGCATACAGGCCGCAGAGCGCCTGGTTGAAGGCGGTCTGGTCGTCGAGCTTCGGGAAGTTGGTGAAGAGCGCGCTGACGTCGTCGTGCTTGCTGCCGAGGACGTCCTCGACGAAGCCGTGCAGGGCCTTCTTCGGGCCGACCTCGACGAAGACGCGGGCGCCCGCGGCATACAGCGTCTGCAGGCCCTTGACGAACTGCACGGGCGAGGCGATCTGCCGACCGGTGTAGTCGAGCATCGTGTCGGCCGTCGCGTCGGCGGGGTAGAACTCGCCGGTGACGTTGGCGACGATCGGCCGCTTCGGCGGCTGCAGGTTGAGCCGGCGCAGCGCGTTGACGAAGGGCACCGACGCGGGCGCGACGATCGAGGTGTGGAAGGCGTGGCTCACCGGGATCCGGATCGCGTTGATGCCCTTGCCGACGAAGGTCTCGCAGATCCGCTCCACGGCCTTGGTGGCGCCACCGACGACGGCCTGGCTGTAGGAGTTGATGTTCGCGATGACGACGTAGCCGTCGGCGGCGGCGACCGTGCGCTC
>DAOTIG010000196.1:0-4437 GCA_035448065.1 Dermatophilaceae bacterium | reverse complement strand
CGTTGGGGCGTTGCTCGCTCATCAGGCCACAGTATGCCGCCCCGACCCGCCTGGTCTCGCTCTTTCCCGGCGGTCGCCAGTCCCGCGTCCTCCGCCATGGCGGCGAGCCTGCCGGACGGCGCTCCACCTTCACTGCCATCCATCAGCCTGGCCGCCATGGCGGGCAAACCGATGGGCGGGAGGCGAGATCCTCGCGCAGACTGTCCTGGTGTTCCTTGCCGTCACCTCCACCGCGCCGCAGGCGACCGATCTCGGCTTCCTGCTGCACAAGCATCCCGACCGGGTGCAGCGCTTCGACGTGTCGGTGGGCGCGGCATACGTCTTCTATCCCGAGGCCAGTGACGAGCGCTGCACCGCGGCGCTGCTGCTCGAGGTCGACCCGGTCGGGCTGGTCCGCGGACGTCGCCTCACCGGCTCGGCCGCCGGCCTCGCCGACTACGTCAACGACCGCCCGTATGCCGCATCGTCGATGCTGGCGGTCGCGCTTGGCCAGGTCTTCCGGACCGCGCTGCGTGGCACCTGCGCGCTGCGTCCGGACCTCGAGGGCCGCGTGCTTCCGCTGGAGGTCCACGTGCCGTCGGTGCCCTGCCGGGGTGGAGCCGATCTGGTCCGTCGGCTCTTCGAGCCGCTCGGCTGGCAGGTCGCCGCCGATGTGCTCCCGCTCGACCCGACGGTGCCCGAGTGGGGCGACTCGCGCTACGTCGATGTGCGACTGGTCGGCGAGCACACCCTCGCGGATGCGCTGACCCACCTCTACGTCCTGCTGCCGGTGCTCGACGGCGCCAAGCACTACTGGGTGAGCAGCGACGAGGTCGACAAGCTGGTCCGCCGGGCCAGGAGCTGGCTGCAGTGCCACCCGGAGCGTGACCTCATCCTCCGCCGCTACCTCGCGCACAAGCGCGCCTTCGTTGCCGATGCGACGGATCGCCTTGCCGCGCTTGACGATTCGTTTCCCGAGGTGGACGCCGAGCTCTCCCTGGACCCTGGGGCGTCGGACGTCGACGCTGCATCGGGCGAGGTGGTCGAGGCAGTCGAGACGCCACTGCCGCTCGTCGTGCACCGCAGGGCGGCCGTCCTGCAGGCGCTGCGCGACGTCGGCGCGGCCCGGGTCGTCGACCTCGGCTGCGGCGCGGGTGCCCTCCTCGGTCCGCTGCTCGCGGACCCGGCATACACCGAGATCGTCGGCGTCGACGTCTCGCCGACCGAGCTCGAGCGGGCGGCCCGCCGGCTCAAGGTCAACCGGATGAGCGAGCGCCGGTCGGCCCGGCTGCGACTGCTGCAGGGCTCGGCCACCTATCGGGACGACCGGCTGGTCGGCTACGACGCGATCGTGCTCATGGAGGTCATCGAGCATCTCGACCTCGACCGGCTGCCCGATCTCGAGCGGTGCGTCTTCGGCCACGCCCGCCCCGGCGCCGTCGTCGTGACGACCCCCAACGCCGAGTTCAACGTCCGCTACGAGACCCTCCCGGCGGGGGCGATGCGGCATCCGGATCATCGGTTCGAGTGGACGCGAGGCAAGCTCGAGTCGTGGGCGCGCGCGGTGGCCGCGGCATACGGGTATGCCGTGTCGTTCCGGACCGTCGGCGACATCGACGCCGACCTCGGCTCCTCGACGCAGCTCGCGCTGTTCACGCGGGCCTCCCGAGGGGAGTCGGCCGATGACTGAGCTGCGCATTCCCGAGCTCGCCCTCGTCGCGCTCGTCGGGACGTCGGGGTCGGGCAAGTCGACCTTCGCGGCCCGCCACTTCGGGCGCTACGAGGTCGTGTCGAGCGACGAGTGCCGCGGCATCGTCGACGACGATCCGAACAGCCAGGACGCGTCGAGCGACGCCTTCGACCTCGTCCACTACATCGCCGGCAAGCGGCTTGCCCGCGGGCGGCTCGTCGTCGTCGACGCGACCAACGTGCAGAAGGCCGGGCGGGCCGAGCTGGTCAAGGTCGCCAAGGCTCAGGACTGTCTGCCGGTCGCGATCGTCCTGGATGTGCCGGTCTCGATCGCGGTGCAGCGCAACGAATCTCGTGCTGATCGCAGCTTCGGTGCCGAGGTCGTCCGCCGGCAGCACGACCAGCTCCGCCGGTCGATCCGCGGCCTGGAGCGCGAGGGCTTCCGGATCGTGCACGTCCTCAAGGGCGTCGAGGCGATCGAGGCGGCGACGATCGTCCGCGAGCCGCTGCGCAACGACCGGCGCGACCTGCACGGCCCCTTCGACGTCGTCGGCGACGTGCACGGGTGTCGAGCCGAGCTCGAGGCGCTGTTCGACCGGCTCGGCTACACCCTGGTCCGCGACGAGCACGGCCGGGCGATCGACGCGACCCATCCGCAGGGACGCACCGTCGTCTTCGTCGGCGACCTCGTCGACCGTGGTCCCGACTCGCCTGGCGTGCTGCGCCTCGCGATGGGCATGGTCGAGGCCGGACACGCGCTCGTCGTCACCGGCAACCACGAGAACAAGCTAGTCCGCGCGCTCAACGGCCGCGCCGCGCGCCTGTCGCACGGACTGGCCGAGACGATGGAGCAGCTCGCCCGCGAGCCGGAGGACTTCCGCGAGGAGGTGCGTCGCTGGTGCTCCGGGCTGATCGCCCACTACGTGCTCGACGAGGGTCGGCTGGTCGTCGCGCACGCGGGGCTGCCCGAGCGCTATCACGGCCGCGCGTCCGGACGGGTGCGCGCGTTCGCCCTCTACGGCGACACGACCGGGGAGACCGACGAGTTCGGGCTGCCGGTCCGCTATCCGTGGGCGCAGGACTATCGGGGGCGGGCGACGGTGCTCTACGGGCACACGCCGACCCCGATGCCCGAGTGGGTCAACGGCACGATGTGCCTCGACACCGGCTGCGTCTTCGGCGGGCACCTCACCGCGCTGCGCTACCCCGAGCGCGAGGTCGTCCAGGTGCCGGCCGAGCAGGTCTGGTACGAGCCGGTCAAGCCCCTGGCCCCCCCGGCCGCACCCGAGCGGGCCGGTGACGAGGTCTCCCTCGACGACGTGCTGGGTGCTCGCTCGGTCGTCACCGCCCACCACGGCCGGATCGCGATCCGGCCGGAGAACGCCGCGGGCGCCTTCGAGTCGATGAGCCGATTCGCGCTGCATCCGCGCTGGCTGCCCTACCTGCCGCCGACGATGTCGCCGGTCGAGACGACACCAGCGCTCCCTCGCGAGCCCGAGCCGGATCGCGAGGGGTACCTCGAGCATCCGGCGGAGGCCTTCACGGCTTACGCCAATTGGGCTGTGCCGCAGGTGATCTGCGAGGAGAAGCACATGGGCTCGCGCGCCGTGGCGCTGGTATGCCGCGACGCCGAGGTCGGTGCGCGGCGCTTCGGCGAGGCAGCGTGGCGTGGTCTACACGCGCACCGGCCGGTCCTTCTTCGACCCGACGCTGACCGACGAGCTGCTCGGGCGGCTCGGTGCGGCCGTCGAGCGCGCCGGGCTGTGGGACGAGCTTGGCACCGACTGGCTGCTGCTCGACGCCGAGCTGCTGCCCTGGTCGGCCAAGGCCGAGGCGCTCTTGCGTCAGCAGTATGCCGCCGTCGGCGCCGCCGCCCGTGGTGCGCTGCCGCCCGCGCTGGCGGCGCTGCGCGCCGCCGGGGATCGCGGGCTGGATATCGCAGACCTGCTGTCTCGCAGTGAGATCCGTCAGGCGCAAGCGGAGGCGTTCACGGCGGCATACCGGCGCTATTGCTGGCCGACCGACGGACTTGCCGGCGTGCAGGTGGCGCCCTTCCAGGTGCTCGCGACCGAGGGGGCGACCTACGAGAGCCGCGACCACGGCTGGCACCTCGAGGTCGCCGACCGGCTCGTCGCCGCCGACCCCGAGCTCGTCCGGCCAACCCGACGCCTCGTCGTCGACACCGGTTCGCCGGAGTCGTGTGCCGAGGGCGAGCGGTGGTGGCTCGAGCTCACCGACGCCGGCGGCGAGGGCATGGTCGTCAAGCCGCTCGCCAACCTCGTCCGTGGCCCGAAGGGGCTGGTCCAGCCGGGTCTCAAGGTGCGCGGTCGCGAGTACCTGCGGATCATCTACGGGCCGGACTACACGCTGCCGCAGCATCTCTCGCGGCTGCGCGCCCGCAGCCTCGGCCACAAGCGGTCGCTGGCGCTGCGGGAGTACGCCCTCGGGCTCGAGGCACTGACCCGGCTCGCCCTGGGCGAGCCGACCTGGCGGACCCACGAGCCGGTCTTCGCGATCCTCGCGCTCGAGGCCGAGCCGGTCGACCCGCGGCTCTAGCGCGCACAGCCGCCAGGCTGACGGGAGCCCAGAAATGCCGCGCGCTCCTCCCCGCAGGCTGCCATCCTGGCCCGATGAGCCTCCCCGACGGCCTGACGACCCGACCTCTCGCGCTCGGCGATGCATCCGCGGTGACGACGGTGATGATGGCGAGCGAGCTCGCCGACCTCGGTGAGGTCGTCATCGAGGAGGCCGACATCGTCGGCGAGTGGC
>DAOTIG010000195.1:0-4523 GCA_035448065.1 Dermatophilaceae bacterium | reverse complement strand
CCTACGTGCGGATTCTCCGGCGGCGCTGGCCGATCGTGGTCGCGGCGACCGCTCTGGCGGCCGCATTGGCCGGTGTCCTGACCATGATCACCCCGCGCACCTATCAGTCCACGGTCCAATTCTTCGTGAGCACCGCGACCGGTGACGCCGGCAACAGCGCGCAACTGGCCAGTGGCAACACCTTCACCGCACAGCGGGTCAAGTCCTACGCCCAGCTGCTCAAGACACCCAAGGCCCTCGATCCAGTGGTGGCCGAGACGGGGGTCGGAACCACCGACCAGCTGGTGAGCAAGGTCACAGCGACCATTCCGCCGGACAGCGTGCTCCTGAACGTCGCCGTGACCGACGGTCACCCGGAGGTGGCCCAGCGGCTGGCGGCCGGCATCGCCAAGACGCTACCCGCCACCATCTCCGAGCTCGAGGACGTGAACGGGACCAGTCCGGTCAAAGTGACCGTGGTCAAGGACGCCGAGCTCAACGCCGCCCCCGTGGCGCCCCGGCCGGTCCGGAACATCGCGCTCGGCGTCATCCTCGGTCTCCTCATCGGCTTCGGCCTGGCCGTGCTCCGTGAGCTCATGGACACCAAGGTGCGCACCAAGGACGACGTCGAGGCGCTCTCCGACGCCACCTTGCTCGGAGGCATCCCGTTCGACTCCGATGCCGACAAGCACCCGCTCATCCTGCACTCCGACCCGACCGCGGGCCGGGCCGAGGCCTTCCGCACCTTGCGCACCAACCTGCGCTTCGTGGACGCCACCCAGCACCCTCAGTCGATCGTCGTGACCTCCTCGATTGCGGGCGAGGGCAAGTCGACGACGACCGCGAACCTCGCGCTGGCGCTCGCGGAGTCCGGGGCCTCGGTCGTCGTCATCGAGGCCGATCATCGACGCCCCCGTCTGCTGCAGTATTTCGGCCTGCAGAGCGGAATCGGCCTCACCGACGTGCTGATCGGGCGGCACAGTTTCGCCGACGTGATCCAGCCGTTCGGTCGGCTCAACCTGCACCTGCTCGGCGCTGGTCCCACCCCCCCCAACCCCAGCGAGCTGCTGGGCTCGAGGGCCATGGGCGATCTGCTCGAGCAGCTGTCGAACCGGTACGACTACGTGCTCATCGACGCCCCGCCGGTCCTCCCGGTCACGGACGCCGCTGTCCTCGCCACCCAGGCCGACGGTGTGATCATGGTCATCGGCAGCGGCGTGGTCACCAAGGACATGGCTGCCGACGCCCTGGAGAGCCTCGAAACGGTCAACGGCAACATCCTCGGTCTGGTCCTCAACCGCGTGCCGCGCGATCGGAGTGGCGGCTACTACGACTACCGCTACGAGTACAAGCCAGACGTCGGCCGGGCAGCCGGTGCCCGTGGACACCGCAGCCTCCGCCGGCGCGGCGCGGCCGAGCCCGAGGTGGACCCGGTGAGCCCGGCCGGGACGAGTCGCCGGGACGGCGAGCCAGCGGGCGAGAGCGCCAAGAGCCGGCTGCACGAGGTCTGACAACCGGTGTCCTCCCGCGTCCAGAACGCTGGGCTCACGGCCTTGGTCGTCCTCAGCCTCGTCATCGTCGCCTTCGCCCTTCGGACTCCGGCGGCACCCGTGCTCGACAGCGGCCCCGCCACGACCGGCCCCGCCTCGTCGTCCGCTCAGTCCCCGCAGGCGAGCGCATCGGCGACGGCCTCGCCCACACCCAGCGCCTCGCCTTCGCCGTCTGCCTCCATCGGCCAGGGCTCGACCGTGGCCTTCCTCGGTGACTCGTTCGCCGCCGGGGCGGGCGCCAGTGCACCGGACAAGCGATGGACCACCTTGGTCTCGACCAAGAACGGTTGGGCCGAGACCAACTTGGCGCACGCGCAGACCGGCTATGTGCAGGCCGGCAGTCTCGGCACCTGCACCCCAAAGGTGTGCGCGCCCTTCACCGCCGTCGTTCCCAAGGCCGTGGCCGCCAAGCCGCGACTGGTCATCATCACCGGGGGAGCCAACGACGTCAACCAAGGACAGAGCGCGGTGGCCGCCGCCGTGACGCAGACGGTCAGTGAGCTCAAGGCTGGACTGCCGGACGCGACCATCGTGGTCACCAACCCGTGGTGGGACCTGCGCCCGACCAATCCCAACCTGGCCGGCTACACGACCACGATCCGCACCGCGGCGACCAATGCCGGTGCGATCTGGGCCGAGACGGGCCAACCACTGGCCACGCCCGCCCTCATGAAGGACGACGGCGTCCAGCCGAACGACGAGGGGCATGCCGCCCTCGCGGCGGCCATCACCTCCGCGCTCGAGCGCGCTGGCATCGTCACTCAGTGACCGACTGGGGTCGGACTCCGTTGTCTTGACGCGTCGCCGCAGGCCCGTGGTCCCCGGAGGCGCAGTCCTCAGCCGCGGAGGGCGCCGACAATGACGGGCAAAGCGCGCAGAACCTGCTGCTCCATGGACGAAAAGACCCGCTGGTCCTGACGGAAGGGGTCGACCACGGTCGCCTCCTCATCGGTGCGCGGACTCACCTCGGCCCGTCGAGCCATTGCCTCGGCGGCCACCTGAGCGGCACGGGTTCCGGCCGGCCAGGAGGCGATGTCCCCGGTGCTCACCCCGTCGAGCAGGTCACCCAGGTCGAGCCAGGCGAAGCCCTTCCGCAGCACGCTGGGAGCGAGCTGCGCGGCCTGACCGATGTGCTCCCGGCTGGCGGCGATGACGAGGTCGGCCTCGTCGAGTAGCTCGCGGGTCACCTGCCGGGCAGTGAAGTCGGCGCTGTCGACGCCGGCCGCGTCCAGCAGACGGACCGACCCCACATCGATGGCGTTGCCGGCGAGCGCTCCCGTGCCCGCGCTCGAGACCCGCACGTCGGTCCCGGCCAGCGCATGGCGCAGGTGTCGCTCCATCAAGGGCGAGCGGCAGACATTCCCGGTGCACAGGATGAGGACGGTGCCGCCGGGAAGAGTGCGCATTGCCCAACCCTAGGCGAGGACCTCAACGAGGTTGGGCGGAGGCCCGCCAGGCGCCGCGCCCGTGGGTCGCTGCTCCCCGCACGGCACGGCCGTGGTCGGCCCACTGCGAGGCCGGCCCAGCTGCCTCCTCACCAGCGCCACCGGAGGCCGCCGCGAGCACGGCGACGAGCGCCGCGACCTGCTCGGGCGTGGCGTCGCCGTGGATCGTGATGCCTGCGACGGGGGTCGGTTCGGCAGCGGCCTCGGCCGTCGCCCCCGCGTCGGGCGCGGTGGGCTGGGAGTCTGCGGGCGGCATACGGCCTCCTCGGGTGAGCGGACGGCAGCGGATGCCTACAGGGGAATGTTGCCGTGCTTCTTGGGCGGGAGGGACTCGCGCTTGGTGCGCAGCGCCCGCAGCGCCTTGGACACGTTCATCCGGGTGTTGGAGGGCGTGATGACGGTGTCGATGTAGCCCCGCTCGGCCGCGATGTAGGGGTTGGCGAGGGTGTCCTCGTACTCCTTGATGAAGGCGGCGCGCACCTCGTCGACCGAGCGGCCCTCCTCGGCCGCGGCCGCGAGCTCCTTGCGGTAGAGGATGTTGACCGCACCCTGCGCGCCCATGACGGCGATCTGGGCGGTCGGCCACGCGAGGTTGATGTCGGCGCCGAGGTGCTTGGAGCCCATGACGTCGTAGGCGCCGCCGTAGGCCTTGCGGGTGATGACGGTGACGAGCGGGACGGTCGCCTCGGAGTAGGCATAGATGAGCTTGGCGCCGCGGCGGATGATGCCGTCCCACTCCTGGTCGGTGCCGGGGAGGAAGCCGGGCACGTCGACGAAGGTGAGGATCGGGACGTTGAAGGCGTCGCAGGTGCGCACGAAGCGGGCGGCCTTCTCGGAGGCGTCGATGTCGAGCGTCCCGGCGAACTGCATCGGGTTGTTGGCGACGACACCGACCGAGCGGCCCTCGACGCGACCGAAGCCGGTGATCATGTTGGGGGCGAAGAGCGGGGAGACCTCGAGGAACTCACCGTCGTCGAGCACCCGCTCGATGACCTGGTGCATGTCATAGGGGACGTTCGGGGAGTCCGGGATGATCGTGTCGAGGAAGCGGTCGTCGTCGGTGACCTCGAGGTCGAGCTCGCCACCGAAGACCGGGGCGTCCTCGAGGTTGTTGCTCGGCAGGTAGGACAGCAGCGCCTTGACGTAGTCGATCGCGTCGTCCTCGTCGGCCCCCATGTAGTGCGCGACACCGGACTTGGTGTTGTGGGTGCGCGCGCCGCCGAGCTCCTCGAAGCCGACGTCCTCACCGGTGACGGTCTTGATGACGTCGGGGCCGGTGATGAACATGTGCGAGGTCTGGTCGACCATGACGGTGAAGTCGGTGACGGCGGGGGAGTAGACCGCACCGCCGGCGCACGGGCCCATGATGAGCGAGATCTGCGGGATGACGCCGCTGGCGTGGACATTGCGGCGGAAGATCTCGCCGTAGAGCCCGAGCGAGACCACGCCCTCCTGGATGCGGGCACCGCCGGAGTCGTTGAGGCCGATGACCGGGCAGCCGATCTTCATGGCGAAGTCCATGACCTTGCAGATCTTCTCGCCGAAGACC
>DAOTIG010000194.1:0-4772 GCA_035448065.1 Dermatophilaceae bacterium | reverse complement strand
GTCGTGGGGGTGGCTGGCGCAGGTGGTGTCCCGGGTGGCCGAGACGATGCCGTGGGCCAGTGCGGCTGCCAGCGGACTGCTCAGTGCCGCAACGGAGTTGGCGGCCGGTCTCGCGGAGGCGCGAGAGGTGGCTCGGGTGGGCGCGCCGGGTGGCACGGTCGGGCGCGAGGTCGGCGCGGCGGTGGGCAAGGTCGGCGTGGTCGGGTGCGGGGTCGGCGCGGCTGTGCGCGACGCTGGCGTGGCGGTGCGCGCCGAGGACGTGTGGGTGTCGCTTGCGGTGAGCCGCGCGGTCGCCGCCCTCGGCGTGCTGCGCGGTGGTCCGCTCGCCGACCAGGAGCTCGACCCCGTGCTCACCCAGACGCTGCGCGTCTGGCTCGACCACCCCACCGACCTGACCCGCTGCGCTGCCGAGCTGCACGTCCACCGCAACACGCTGCGACACCGGCTGGACCGGCTGCGCGCCGAGCTGTCTGTCGATCTGGCCGACCCGACGGTCCGGCTGGCGTTGAGCCTGTTGCTGCGCCAGGCGGGCTCAGCGGGCGCGACGTCGTCGGCAGCGCGGGGCTGACCAGCGGGCCGCACCGGCCGCCCGGTCGAGCGGCCGGCCGTGCGGCGAGCGCCGGGCCGGCCTCGGGTGTGTGGGTGGGTCACACGGATACGGCGTTGCTCGCACTGGGCCAGCAACGCCGTATCGCCGAGACTCCCCCATAGGCCCCGAGCAGTCGGGCCGACCGATCAGCCCGAGCCGACGGCGCAGCCCGAGCCGACCGATCAGCCCGACCGATCAGCCCGACCGGTCACCGCGCCGGCGGCGCGTCCTGCGGGCTCGAGCCGCGTCGCCCACCGCGCAGCGCGAACCACACGCCCGCGGCAACCAGCGCGAGGACGCCGAGGTCGCGCCGCTCGGTGGGCATCAGCACGAGCGCCGTGATCACGAGCAGCGCGATCGCGCCGCCCTGCCCGCCACGCAGTGCGTTCTCGAGGACGATCTCGCCGCGGGTGCTCGGCAGCAGCAGCCAGGCGACGAGGTAGAGCGGGACGCCGACGCCGAAGACGCCGAAGACCACGGCGGCGATCCGCACGACGGTCGGGTCGATTCCCACTCGCTGGGCCACGCCGGCGCAGACCCCGCCGAGGGCGCGGTTAGCCGAGCGGGTGACGGGCGCCGTGCGCAGGCCGTCGAAGAGCCGGTCGAGGGTGCTGGGGCTGGTCGTTGTCGTCATGTCTCGAGCCTGCTCCCGATCGGATCGTCGCGTCAGCAGGGCCATCCCCGAGCCGTCCCTGACCCGACCCTGAGCGCGCTCAGTCCGTCGGCTGCTCACGTGACTCGGTGTAGGCCGCGACGATCTCCGGACGAATACGCCCGCGGTCGGACACGGCATACCCGTTCATGCGTGCCCACGCGCGGATCTCGGCGATCGTCGGCGCACGCGCCGGCATCGGTATGCCGGTGAGTCCGGCCAGCCGCGCGGGTGCGCCGGCGTCGCGCTCGAGCTCGGCGAGGCAGGCGCCGAAGAATCGGTAGGTCCACTCCTGCGCGAGCGGCCTGGTCTCCGCGAAGACGATGGGCACAGAAGGGAATCGGGCGTGGCACTCGGCGATGCCCTCGGCGACGACGGTGGGCCGCACCCGCTCGAGGGCGAAGATCCGCGAGTAGCGCTCCTCGACGACGACCGCTGCCCGCGGCAGCGCGGCAAGGTCGGCGAGGACGTAGCGCAGCTTGCCGCTGGTCAGCGTCGAGACGAGGTCCTCGAGCGACTTGCGCTCGACGGCGGCGACCACCTCGCCGTCGAGCTCCACCGCGTAGTCGCCGGCGACGAGTGGGCGCTTGGTCGTCGTGGCCTGCTGGTGGCTGAATCTCCAGGCGTAGCGCTCGTGCACGTCGACGAGGATCTCCGGCACGTGACCGGCTGCCCGGGCGGTCGGCGGCCGGACGTGCGGGCGGGCCTGCTTGCTCGTGCGGGCGGTCTGCCAGAAGATCGCCTCGCGCCCGCGCACGTAGGTCAGGACCAGCTGGCTGCGGGCCTCCTTGCCCCGGTCGAGGACGAGGTCGATGGCGGCGCCGCGCCGGGTGCACGAGCGGGTTGGCACCCGCTCGACGATCTCGGCGTCGGCCGGCCATGCCTCGGCCCGGTGGCAGTAGACCTTGCTCGCCCGCGGCCACATCTCGCGCGCCTTGAGGACGATCCCGTTGTCGCCCAACGGGATTCGAATGAGATAGGGCAGGCTCGACCCCGGCTCAGGGTTGCGGGCGACGAGGAAGTCCTCCGGCACACCCCGACTGTATGCCGCCCGCTCACCACCCGGCGTCAGCGGCGCCACATCCGCAGCGGCACGTGTCGTGCCGCGTGGGCGAAGTCCTGGTCAGTCGTGAGGAGGGTGAGGTCGTGCTCAATGCTCAGCGCCGCGATGAGCGCATCGACCGTGCCGAGCTGCACGCCCCGGGAGCGGCAGGTGTTGCGGAGGTCCGCGGCGGCGACATGCGTCTCGGTCGACGGGGCGACGACGGGCAGGGAGAGCAGGCGCTCGGTGAGCTGGGCGCGGCCGGCCGAGGGGCGCAGACCTTGCAGAAGCTCCTGGACGACGATGCCGGTGGTGACGACGATGTCTGCGCCGCTCAACGCCTCGGTGAGGGCTGCCACCTCAGGGAGGGTGACGGGGGAGCCGCGGCGCACCGCCAACGACCACACGCTGGTGTCGACCAGCAGGCTCACCCGCGGCTCCGCTCGGCCTTGTAGTCGTAGTCGGGGTCCCAGTCGAGGGTGCCTACGAGGTCGAGCAGTCGGACCTGCTCGCGTCGCGCGATGTACTCGCGCAGGGCCGTCGTCACCGTAGCTCGCTTGGTGCGCTCGCCCCCGATCTCGAGAGCTCGGTCCAGCAGGTCAGGATCGATCGCCAGGTTCGTTGCCATCTCGGCCTCCTTCCGGTGTCACACATACTGTCACACACATCAATGCGTGGGCGTGAGCCCCGGATCGATTGACCGCCCCGGCTCAGCGCGCCGACGACTTGCGCTGCTTCTCGGTGAAGACGAGGGCCGCGGCAGCATCGTCGGCCGAATGCCCCGCCGAGCGTGCCTTGCGATAGGCCGAGACGTTGGCCGACATGGCCGCCATCGCCGGCGCCACCTGCCCGCGGCCATAGGTCAGCGACTGCCCGGGCGCGATGCCGACGCTCGCGCCGACCTCGATGGCGTCCTGGTCGGCGCCGAGGTAGAGGAACTGCCAGCCGTAGTCGCGGGTCTGCTGCTCGACGAGCGCCTTGATGGCGGCATGGCTCCACTCCTGGGAGGAGTTCTCCTCGCCGTCGGTCATGATGCCGACGAGCACGGTGTCCGGCCGCTCGGCCTCGGGTAGACCGGCGAGTTCGCGGCCGGTGTCGGTGATGAGCCGGCCCATCGAGTCCAGCAGTGCGGTCATCCCACGCGGTTGCAGGTCCAGGCGCGGCACGTCGGCGATCGGGCGGGCGGCATACACGATGTCGTAGTCGGTGTCGAACTGCGCGAGCGTGACCCGGCAGGTGCCGCCGGTCGTGCGCTGCTCGGCGATGAAGGCGTCGAAGCCGCCCTCGGTGTCGGCCTTGATCGACTGCATCGAGCCGGAGCGGTCGAGCAGGAAGTAGATGTGGGTGAGGTCGGGGTTGGTCATGCCGCTCTCCTTCGGTCAGCCCGAGGTGGGTCGCCGGGCGCGAAAGCGCATCGGCGGGGTCGACTCGGGCGGGGTGGACTTGTGGCGGCCTTCCTCGAGGTCGTAGCGCGCGCGCTCGACTCCCGCGCGGGTCACGCGATCGCCGTCGCGGTATGCCGCGAGCAGGCTCGTGCGTGCCAGGCGGGGGCCGACGGCGTTCTCGGTGAGACCCGCGAGGCCGGCGGCCGCGCGGATCGTCTGGCCCTCGGTGAGCACCGTGGCCGCCATCGCCTCGTCGATCGCGTCGGTGATCCTCAGCTGGGCCTCCCGCAGGTGCGGAAGGGCCTGCTCCGGAGAGGTGGGGTCGACCGACTCGAGGGCCGCCTTGGCATCGGCGACCGCTGCAACGAGAGGAGTGTCTGCGGTGCTCACTTGACTATGGTGCCGCAGTTAGTGCGGAGACGCAAGTGGCGCGCGGAGTCTCCCATGACGGAGACGGTGTGCCAGGACGCGCCTTTCCCGTCATGGCGATCGGCCGGAGGGACTCTGACTCAATGACGGTCTTGCGCTTCGGCATCATCGCCTCCCCGCGTACTGCGGAGCCATGGATTCCATTTGCTCGATGACCTGGCGGATCGCTTCGGGTTGCTGGTCCGGCGGATACCGATACTTCACCAGCAGCCGCTTGATGGACGAGCGCAGCTTGGCCCGCACGTCGTCGCGCACCGTCCAGTCGGTCTTGACGTCGCGCCGCATGACCTCGACCAGCTCTCGTGCGATCTTGGCCAGCACCTCGTCACCCATGACCTCGCGCGCCGACTCGTTCTCCGACACCGCGTCAAAGAAGGCCAGCTCGTCCTCCCCTAAGGGCGGCGAGAACGCCTTGCCCCGATCCCGGTCCGCCGCAATGTCCCTGGCCATCGCGATGAGTTCGGCGATCACCTCGGCCGCCGTCAGTTGCGAGTTCGTGTAGCGGTTCATCAGCTCGGCCAGCCGCTCCGAGAACGCCCGCTGACGCACCAGCGACCCCGACGACGTGGCCTTCGACTCCGCCGTCAGCAGCGCCCGCAGCGCCTCGATCGCCAGGTGTGGGTTCGGCGAGGCCGTGGCCTTGGCGGCATACTCAGGCCCGAGGTCCATGAGCGA
>DAOTIG010000193.1:0-4852 GCA_035448065.1 Dermatophilaceae bacterium | reverse complement strand
CGCGAGCACGGGTCCATGCATACCGAGGTCATCGTCACCGAGAGTCGCTCTGCGGCACGGCGATTCGTCGCAGAGGTGGACGCGGCCGTGGTCATGGTCAATGCGTCCAGCCGGTTCACCGACGGCGGCCAGTTCGGCATGGGGGCCGAGATCGGCATCTCGACCCAGAAGCTGCACGCCCGTGGTCCGATGGCGCTGCCCGAGCTGACGACGACGAAGTGGGTCGTCGAGGGCGAGGGCCAGGTCCGCAGCTGAGGAGAACGCAATGAAGGCCGACACACTCCGCGAGCTCTATCGGGGCGGCCGACCCAATGCCCGGGCCAAGGACATCCAGCGCCGGCTCATGCCGCTGGCCCGACGCGGGCTGGTGCCCTTCGGCGCGGTGCTCGAGGTGACCGGCCGCACGAGCGGCCGCACGATCAGCCTGCCGGTCGTCGTGATCCGGGTCGCCGGCGAGGACTACGTCGTCTCGATGCTGGGGCCGACGGCGAACTGGGTGCGCAACCTCCGAGCCGATCCTCGGGCGGTGCTGCACCGCGGCCGGCGGCGCGCGGTGCGGATGGTCGAGGTGTCAGCACAGGAGGCAGCTCCGGTGCTGTGGCGCTATGTGCGGATCGCCAGGTCCGGCCGCGTGCACATGCGGGTCGGTCCGCAGTCGACCCGTGCCGAGCTCGTTGCGGCGGCCCCCGACTATCCGACCTTCCGGATCGACTCGTCTGCGCCGGCCGGTGGCGCGGCGGCGGCCGCCGGCTCCAGCGAGTCGTAGGCGACGAAGTAGGCCGGCCGGCCCTGCAGCTGGGTGTACATCCGGCCGACGTACTCGCCGAGCAGGCCGAGACAGAGCAGCTGGACGGCGCCCACGCCGGCGACGATGACGACGGTCGAGGTCCATCCGGGGATGGTCTGACCGCTGCGCGAGGCGATGAGCAGCCCGATGGCGCCGAGGATCATCAGCACGCCACCGATGAGTCCGAGATAGGTGGCCAGGCGCAACGGGAACAGCGAGAAGCCGGTCACCGAGTCGACCGAGAGCTTGAGCATCTTGAGCAGCGGATACTTCGACTCGCCGGCGGCCCGCTCGTCGCGCTTGTAGTGGACGCTCGCCGACGGGAAGCCGAGCGCCGGCACGACGAAGCGCAGCACCCGGTTGTGCTCGGGCAGGCTGTTGATCGCGTCGACGGTGGCACGGGACATCAGCCGGAAGTCGCCGGCGTCGCTCTGCGCGCTGGTGCCGGAGATCGCCCGGATGAGCCGATAGAAGGCGCGGGCGGTCACCCGCTTGAACATCGAGTCGGTCGACCGGTCGTTGCGCACCCCATAGACGACGTCCACGCCCTCCCGCCGGGCCGTGGTCAGCATCTCGGCGATGACCTCGGGCGGGTCCTGCAGGTCGGCATCGATGGTGACGACGTAGTCGCCGCGGGCCCGGGCCAGGCCCGCCGAGATCGCTGCCTGGTGACCGGCATTGGCGCGCAGCCGGATCACCCGCACCTGCGACCACTCGCGAGCCAGCCCCAGCAGCAGGGCCGGGGTGAGGTCCCGGCTGCCGTCGTCGACGCACACGACCTCATAGGTCGTCTCCAGCCCGTCGAGCACCGGGCGCAGTCGAGCCGCGAGCAGGGGGAGGACCTCCTGCTCGTTGTACATCGGGATCACCACCGACAACCCGGGCGCCATAGGAGAAGGGTAAGCGTCGGCGGCTGGGTGCCGGCTCAGTCCGGCCGGTGCGCCGCCTGTGCGGCGCCGCGCATCGCGAGGAAGGTGGCGACCGGGTCGTGATAGTTGAGCAGCCACGGCCGCTCGGTCACCTGGTCGCCGATCTCGACGAACAGCGGGTATGCCGCGCCCGGCGCGCCGACGAGGACGAGCAGGTGAGCCAGCTCGCTGCGCCCTTCGGTGCGGCCGATCGAGTCCGGCACCCCGGCGAGGTGCTCGTGGGCCGCGGCGACGACCTCGTCGACCTGAGCCAGCACGGTGTCGCGGTCGCCGGTGGGGTCCGTGGCACCGGGAAGTCCGGCGCTCACCCAGACGTCGGCCAGCGCGAGCACCGGCAGCATCCGAACGCGGCTGGTGACCGGCGCCGCGGAGGCGGCGGCCGCGGCATACCGGATGACCTCCTCGGCGCTGCCGTGCCACCGTGGTGAGAGCCAGCGCAGCGCGGCGGCCTGCCAGCCGACCTCATGGGGGGCGACGAGGGTGGCCGCGTCGACGAGCGCGCCGAAGGCGGCGCGGTCCGGGCCGAGACCACGGACCCGGTCGATCGCCGCCTCGTAGGTCGTCGGGTCCTCCGGCGCCAGGGCGATGGCCCGCTCGACGTAGGGGCCGGCGTGCAGCAGCAGGCCGCTGAAGGCGCGCCGCTGGTGCTCGGTGAGATCGGCGGCCAGGCCGGCCGAGCGGGCCCGCCAGGCCTGATGGATGCGAGTGCGAGCCTGCAGCATGACCAGGTCGGGATCGGCCGGGCGGCCGGCAGCCCAGCGGTCGACGAGATGGGGCACGGTGACCAGCTGGCGGGCGGCGCGGCGCATGGCATGGCTGCGTCGCTCCCAGTCCTGCTCGAGCCGGGTGCCGAGCAGCAGGGCGTGCAGCACGCCCGGGTCGTCCTCGACGGCCCAGCGCAGGGCCTGGTCGAGCTCGGGATCGGCGGCGTCGACCTGCAATGCGTCGGCGGGCGGCAGCCAATCCGGCTCGGGTGGGGCCGGGTCGGCTGGCGGCTCGGGGACTGGCGGCTGGTCGTCAGCGGACGGCACCGCCTGCGGCTGCGTCGCCCGGCGGCGCAGTCGTTCGAACACGGATGCCATGCCTGGTGTCTCGCTTCCGGGTTGCTGCCCCTCCCCGCAGCCTAACCGCGGGACCGCTAGCATGTGCGCATGTCCGCGAGTGCGCTGCCCTACCTGGTCCACCTCAACGCGCTGCCCGGCCTGTCGGCTGAGGGGGCCGAGGGCCATCGGCAGCTGCCGATGCCGGCCGAGATGTACGGCGTGGCCGCCCTGCTCATCTTCCTGCTGTTGCTGGCGCTGCTGTGGTCCTTCCGCGGCGCGGCATACAAGGTGCGCGACAAGCACTCCAAGCCGGCCGGCGGGGGCCACCACTGAGCCGAATCGGGGTGATGGGTGGGACCTTCGATCCCGTCCACCACGGCCACCTCGTGGCCGCCAGTGAGGTCGCCGCGCTGTTCGGGCTCGACGAGGTCGTCTTCGTCCCGACCGGTCGGCCGTGGCAGAAGGCGAGCGCCGGCGTGTCCCCGGCCGAGGATCGCTATCTCATGACGGTCATCGCGACCGCGTCCAACCCGCGCTTCACGGTGAGCCGGGTCGACATCGACCGGGACGGCCCGACCTACACCATCGACACGCTGCGCGACCTGCGCGCCGAGCGACCCGACGCCGAGCTGTTCTTCATCACCGGCGCCGACGCGCTGGCCCAGATCCTCACCTGGAAGGACGTCGATGAGCTGTGGGACCTGGCCCACTTCGTCGGCGTCACCCGCCCCGGACACGAGCTGTCCGACAAGGGGCTGCCCACCGACAAGATCACCCTGCAGGAGGTGCCGGCCATGGCGATCTCCTCGACCGACTGCCGCGAGCGGGTCGAGCGGGGAGAGCCGGTCTGGTATCTCGTGCCCGACGGCGTGGTCCAATACATCGCCAAGCATCATCTCTACGCCGCTAGGACATCGTGACCGCCACCGACCGTGCCATCGACCTCGCCCGGACCGCCGCCGAGGCGGCGCTCGACAAGATCGCCCAGGACGTCGTCGCCATCGACGTGTCGCAGCAGCTCGCGCTCACCGACGTGTTCGTCATCGCCTCGGCCTCCAACGACCGGCAGGTCGGTGCGATCGTCGACGAGATCGAGGAGCGGCTGCGTCAGCAGGGCGTCAAGGCGCTGCGCCGTGAGGGCGAGCGTGAGGGCCGCTGGGTGCTCATCGACTTCGGTGACATCGTCGTGCACGTCCAGCACGACGAGGAGCGCGCCTTCTATCAGCTCGAGCGGCTGTGGAAGGACTGCCCGGCCGTGGACCTTGGGCTCGACGAGGCGTCCCGGAAGGGGCACGCCGCCCCGCGGGCCGACCGCGGCTGATGCCCACCCGGCACAGCGTGCTGGCCCCGGAGGGCGCCCGCCGGCTGGTGCTCGTGCGCCACGGCCGCACCGCGTGGAACCACACCCGGCGCGCCCAGGGACACGCCGACATCGAGCTCGACGAGGTGGGCCGCCGCGAGGGCGCGGCGATGGCCCGGGTCGTCGCCCGACTGCGCCCGGCCGGGCTGTGGTCGAGCGACCTCGCGCGCGCGGCGCTGACCGCGGCATACCTTGCGGCTGCGAGCGGGATCGAGGTGCAGCTCGACCCACGGCTGCGCGAATACAGCGTGGGGGAGCGCTCCGGCCTCACCCGAGCCGAGTTCGCCGAGCGCTTCCCGGCGGAGTATGCCGCGTGGGAGGCCGACGACGAGACGCTGCTCGTGCCCGGGGCGGAGACGACGGCCGACGTGCTGGCCCGGATGGTGCCGGCGCTGCGGGAGTGTCTCGAGGCGCTCGAGCCCGGCCAGGTGGGCGTTGTCGTGACCCATGGGGCGTGTCTGCGAGCCGCGATGCTCGAGCTTGTCGGGCTGCCGCAGAGCGCCGACGGGGTCTTCGCGACGATGGGCAACTGCACGTGGACCGTGTTGCAGCAGAGCGAGACTGGCGGCCCGGTGCGGATCGCGAGCTATGCCGAGGGGGTCCAGGGTCACGGATTCGCGTCCGAGGACGAGGTTGGGTAGCATTGCGGGGTTGCCTGGCCGGGTCACCCGATCAGCAGCGGGGCTGTAGCGCAGTTGGTAGCGCACCTCCATGGCATGGAGGGGGTCAGGGG
>DAOTIG010000192.1:0-4956 GCA_035448065.1 Dermatophilaceae bacterium | reverse complement strand
GCCCTGCTGGCCCGCCTCGACCTGCTCGACCCCGACCACACCAGCCCCCTGGACGCCGAGGCCCGGCCGGCCCGGGTGCTCGTCGGCGGCGCCGGACAGCTCACCGAGGCCATCGCCGCCTCGATCCGCTCGGCGACCGGGGCCGACGTCCGCTCCGGTGAGGCCGCGCTCGGAGACACCGTCCACGAGCTGCGCGAGGCGCTCAGCGAGCGAGTGCCACCAGCGCTGATCCCCGAGCTCGTCGTGCTGCCCGCCCCCGCGGGCGTCGATCCGGCCCGCGGCGACCCGTGGCTCACCCACGGCGTCGCCCATCTCGCGGTCGTCGTCGAGGGCGGCCAGGCCACCGTCGGCCCGCTCGTCGGCCCACCCCTGCTCGGCGACGAGCCGTGCCTGCGCTGCGTCGAGCTGGCCCGCTGCGGATGGGACGACACGCGCGCCGCCGTGCTCGCCCAGGCCGCGCCACGTCAGGATCCGATCCTCGCGCCGCCGGTGCGCGCCGAGCCGGTGCTCGCCGAGCTCGTGTGCGGCCTCACCACGGTCGTCGTCGCCGGGGCGTTGCGCGGCGAGCCACTCCCGCCGGGGGTGACGGTCGAGGCGAGCGCCGCGTGGCCGCGGATGGACCACCGGCGCTGGGTCCGGCACCCGGGGTGCGGGCACGCCGTGGTGACGCCGCGGCATACCGACGCGTCAGTCCGGGTGACAATGGCAGGGTGACTGATCTGCCCCGCTTCGCCGTGACCCGCGCGGCCAAGCTCGCCGCGCTGCCCATCGGCTATGCCGGTCGGGCCGCGATCGGGCTGGGCAAGCGCGTGGGCGGCAAGCCGGCCGAGCTCGTCGCGGCTGAGCTGCAGGCTCGCTCGGCCGAGCAGCTCTTCGCCGTGCTCGGCGAGCTCAAGGGCGGCGCGATGAAGTTCGGTCAGGCGCTGTCGATCTTCGAGTCGGCGCTGCCCGAGGACGTCGCCGCGCCCTATCGGGCCATGCTCACCAAGCTGCAGGACAGCGCGCCGGCGCTGCCCCCGGAGACCGTGCACAAGGTGCTGGCCGCCGAGCTCGGGCCGCGGTGGCACACGAGCAAGCTCGTCGACGTCGACGATCACGCGGTCGCGGCCGCCTCGATCGGCCAGGTGCACCGCGCCGTGTGGCGGGACGGCCGCCAGGTCGCCGTGAAGATCCAGTACCCCGGCGCGGCCAAGGCGCTGCTGTCCGACCTCGCCACCGTGTCGCGGGTCGCCAAGGTCGCCACCGTGTGGATCCCGGGGATCGCCATCGACCCGATCCTCGCCGAGCTGCGCGAGCGGATGGCCGAGGAGCTCGACTACCGGCTCGAGGCAGCGTCCCAACGCGCCTTCGCCCGGGCCTTCCGGGGCGACGAGCACATCGCCGTGCCCGATGTGCTGTTCGCGAGCGAGCGGGTGCTCGTCTCGGAGTGGCAGGACGGCCGACCGATGTCGACGCTCATCGCCGACGGCAGCCAGGCCGATCGCGACGCCATCGGCTCGCGCTACATGGAGTTCCTGCTCGACGGTCCGGGGCGCTGCGGGCTGCTGCACTCCGACCCCCACCCGGGCAACTTCCGCCTTCTGCCCGACGGGCGGCTCGGCGTGCTCGACTTCGGCGCGGTCAAGCACCTGCCGGACGGATTGCCTTCGGACATGGGCCGATTGCTCACCCTGGCCCTCGGCGAGGACGCCGACGAGGTGCTCTCCGGGCTGCGCGAGATCGGCTTCGTCCGGCCGGGCATCGACCTCGAGGCCGAGCGGCTGCTCGACTATCTCGAGCCCTTCATCGCGCCGTTGCGCACCGACACCTTCCGCTTCTCGCGCGAGTGGATCCGCGAGGTCTTCGGGCACATCAACGACCCGCGCAAGCCCAACTACACCGTGGGCATGCGGCTCAACCTGCCGCCGGAGTACCTCCTCATCCACCGGGTGTGGCTCGGTGGGATCGGGGTGCTCTGCCAGCTCGGCGCCGAGGTCCCGGGGCGGGCCACGGTCGACGCGCTCATCCCCGGCGCGGACCTGCCGCCACTGGGGGAGTAGCGCCCGCGACGGCGACGCCTACCACCACTCGCTGTCGAGCTTTCCCTCGATCGAGCGCAGGTGCCGGCGGGCGCAGTCGGGGCAGGTCCACACGGTGCGCCCGCGCTCGCTGCCGCGGGCCCAGGTGAGCAGCGCCGCCCCGTCGTCGGTCGCCGGTGTCGTCCCGCAGGTCGCGCACACCATCGGGCTCTCGTCGGACATGTCTCGAGTATGCCGCCCACTCGCCTCGGCATCGCCCGCCAGGTCATACGAGCGGTGACCCGGTCACTGGGCCGGGCGGCGCGACATACCGGATTGGCTTATCGACACTACTGTCGGTTAGAGTGTTGATGACACCACTGTCGACAACAAGGAGACGACGACTCGTGCAGGCCCTCTACCGCTCCGCAGCCGCCTACCTCGGGCTCGGGCTCGCCGCCGGGCTCTACTACCGCACGCTCACCCACGCCCAGGGCTTCGAGGGCCAGACCGTCCTGTCCCTCGCGCACACCCACCTGCTTGCCCTCGGCTTCCTGCTCAGCCTCGCCCTGCTCGCCCTCGCCGCCACCACCGGGCTGCACCGGCAGCGCTTCTTTCGGCCGGCGCTGCTCACCTACCACGCCGGCATGGCGATCACGACCGGCTTCATGATCGTCAAGGGCACCTTCGAGGTGCTCGGCAGCTGGACCGACCGGCCGATGTTCAACGGCATCTCCGGCACCGGGCACATCCTGCTCACCGTGGCGCTCACCCTGGTGATGCTCGCGCTGCGGGCCGCCGTCCGCGCGACGGTCCACCCGACGGCGGACGTCCGCTCCGACGAGCTGCCGGTCGCCGCCCGCTAGCGCGAGCCGACCCCGAGCAGCGCCGCGAGTCCCAGCGCGCTGCGCGGCGCGTAGGCCGTGGTCCACAGCCCGCCGTGCGCCGCGCGAGCCGCCTCGTCCCGCCACGGGTCGCCGAGCGTGGTCACGCCCGTCCGCAGGTCGTGGACGAGCAGCGCCGCCATCAGCGTGTTGCTCGTCGCCGGCTCGAAGACCTCGATCCCGAATCGGTGCGCCCCCGCGTAGGCCGCGGCAAGCGCACGGTTCTTGACGACCGAGCGGGTGCGGGTCGGCGGGGCGACGTTGAGCGACACGGTCACGCCCTCGGCCCGCGCCACGGTGGCCCGCCACCGCTGGATTCGCTTGGCCAGCAAGTAGTTCGGGCCCTGCTGCGGCACGATGCTGTCGTTGATCCCCGGATCGGCACCGGGCACGTAGGCGCGGGTCAGCAGTCTCCCTCCGGAGATCGTGCGCAGCGGACCCCGCAGCACTCGTGACACCGAGGCATGCTCGTATGCCGCGACCGACCGCGCCACGTCGGCGCCAGGCACCGCGAAGACGTCGGTGGGCGTGGCGAGGAATGACAGCGCGGTATCCGGTCGATGCTTCCGCAGCTGCTCGGTGAGCAGATCGACGGCGACGCTCACCCGCACGTTGGTCGCCCCGTCGGCATAGACCGCGTTGGCCAGCACCAGCCGGCCGGGTTGCTCCCCGAGCCATCGGGCGACCGCTGGCCACTCGGTCACCAGGTCGGCCCCCACTCGGCCGGCGAGGTCCGCACCACCTCGGTCGGCGTCGGCGGCGACGTGCAGCCGCCCGGCATACCGAGCGGAGTCGTCGATGAGCCGCCGCCACAGCTCGGGCACCGGCAAGTCGACCGCGAGAACCTCTGCGCCCCAACGCAACAGCGAGCGCAGCGGCGCCATCTCGGCAGCCGCACCGAGCACGACCACCCGCTCGTCGCGCAGGTCGAGCCAGTCCGGGTGGGCCGCGACCGCCCGCACCGCCTCCGCGCACCCCGGCTCGATGACGCCCGCCGCGACCCAGGCGTCGAGCTGCCGCAGCAGCGCCGCACCCTCGAGCCGCTGCCCGCGATAGGGCAGCCGGAGGGTGCGCTCCGGCTCACCCGCACCGGTGACCGTCTCGGTCATCAGGTCCCGCCCCGGCGCGTGGCGCGCCTCAGGTAGTGGCACGTCCATCCCGTCCGGGCGGCACCACAGCATCCGCTCGTGCACGGACGCCAGGCCGGAACGAGCGATGCTGAGCGCGTCCTCGGCTGGGTCCAGGCCGGCTTCGACGAGTCGCCGGAAGTGGACCGGGTATGCCGCGCGCCAGTTCGCCTCCCCCGCAGCCGCTCTGGCGCCCACTGGGTCGACTGCCCGTAGGGCGTCGGCGACGACCCCGCGGCCGGTCGTCGACGTGGCCCGCCGCGCACCCTCGATGGGGAAGACGACGCCGCGCTCGGGGCCGGCCCCGCGCTCGGCTCCGGTCGCCGGCCCGTCAGGCATCGGAGCCTCCCGGCTGTGTGTGGCAGGTCCCTGCGCCATGCGCGGCCTGCACTCCTCGCGCGTCTCCCACATCCATCACCGCAGTATGCAGCCGCCCGTTGTCCGATTGTCGTCGATATGGGTGGACGGGCGGTGGCTGAGGCTCATCCATTGAGGTGAAGTTTCTCCCAGCCACTTTCGGCGGACCAGCCACTCCGCTACCTTTCCAGCGTCTGCAACGCTCAGAGGTTGCACATTGGAGTGGGGGAATCAGCGTGTTCCGTCGTTTGTCGTCCCTTTGGATCCTGCTCCTCACCACCTTTTCATTCGGAGTCCCGGGAGCCCAGGGGGCATCCGACCCGACCGCGCCCTCAAGCCCGAGCTCGGCCCCGTCCCTGACGTCGGTGCAGAGTGTCGGTGAGGCGGCGCTGTCTGGTTCGGTGGCGGTCTCCTCGTCGTCGTCGACTCCGGCGCCGTCGGTGGGCACGGCGGCGGGGGCGCAGGCGGTCTCGAGTGTGGTGCCGACCTCGGATGCGGTGGCCGCGGCGCAGGCGACGACGCAGGTGTCGGCTGGTCCGGATTCGGCGGCGCCGGTGGCGGTGGCGGTGCCGCCGGCGCCGGTGGTGTTGT
>DAOTIG010000191.1:0-4965 GCA_035448065.1 Dermatophilaceae bacterium | reverse complement strand
AAGATCCGCACCCGGCGGCCACTCGAGCTGAAGAAGGCCATGGCCGAACGCACGGCACTCTCCTATCTGCGCCAGATGGCGGAGCGCAACGAGGTTCACACCTCGATGATCGGCATGGGCTATTACGGCACCGTGACCCCCAAGGTGATTCTGCGCAACGTGCTGGAGAACCCGGGCTGGTACACCGCCTACACGCCCTACCAGCCGGAGATCTCCCAGGGCCGGCTCGAGGCGCTGCTCAACTTCCAGACCGTGGTCAGCGATCTCACCGGGCTGCCCATCGCCGGCTCGTCGCTGCTCGACGAGGGCACGGCCGCCGCCGAGGCGATGACCCTCATGCGGCGCTCGGTCAAGGGCGCTGCCGACGCGGTGCTGCTCGTCGACGCGCAGGTGCTGCCCCAGACCATCGCCGTCCTGCAGACCCGCGCCAGGCCGCTGGGCCTGCCGATCGTCGTCGCTGACCTCACCGGGGTGACCGACGTCGCCGGCCTGCGGGCCGCCGCCGACGCCCCTGTCTTCGGCGTCCTCGTCCAATACCCGGCCGCCGACGGCGAGGTCCGCGACTGGAGCGCGCTCACCGCCGCGGCGCACGACGCCGGCGCCCTGGTCACCGTTGCCGCCGACCTGCTGGCACTCACCCTCCTGCGGGCACCGGGGGAGTGGGGCGCCGACATCGCCGTCGGCTCGGCCCAGCGCTTCGGGGTGCCGATGGGCTTCGGCGGCCCGCACGCCGGATTCATGGCGGTCCGCCCCGGCCTCGAGCGGGCGATGCCCGGCCGGCTCGTCGGCGTCTCCGTCGACAGCCACGGCAAGCCCGCCTACCGGCTGGCCCTGCAGACCCGCGAGCAGCACATCCGCCGCGAGAAGGCGACAAGCAACATCTGCACCGCCCAGGTGCTGCTGGCCGTGATGGCCAGCATGTATGCCGTGTGGCACGGCCCCGAGGGCCTGGCCGAGATCGCCCGCCGCGTCCACCGCCAGGCCCGCGCGCTCGCCGCCGGCCTCGCTGCCGGCGGCGTCGAGGTGGTCACCTCCACGCCCTTCGACGCGATCACCGTGCGCGTCCCCGGCGAGGCCGAGCGGATCCAGCAGGAGTGCCGGCTGCGCGGGATCAACGTGTGGCTCGTCGACGGCGACACCCTGTCGATGTCGTGCGACGAGACGACGAGCCTGGCCGACATCGAGAGCGTCTGGGCAGCCTTCGGTGTCGTCGACGGCGACCCCGGGGCCGTCTCCGACGAGCCGGCCTGGAGTGCGGCGCTGCAGCGCGACGCGGCATACCTCACCCATCCGGTCTTCCACGAGCACCGCAGCGAGACTGCGATGCTGCGCTATCTGCGTCGGCTCGCCGGCCGCGACTTCGCCCTCGACCGCGGGATGATCCCGCTCGGCTCGTGCACGATGAAGCTCAACGCGACGACCGAGATGGAGGCCATCACCTGGCCCGAGTTCGCCCACCTGCACCCCTTCGCCCCGGTCACCCAGACCGAGGGCATCCGGGCGCTCATCGCCGACCTGTCGACCTGGCTCGCCGAGATCACCGGCTATGACCAGGTCTCCTTGCAGCCCAATGCCGGCAGCCAGGGCGAGCTGGCCGGGTTGCTCGCCATCCACGCCTACCACGAGGCCCGCGGCGAGGGGCATCGCCGGATCTGCCTCATCCCGGCCAGCGCCCACGGCACCAACGCCGCCTCGGCGGTGATGGCCGGCCTGCAGGTCGTCGTCGTCAAGACGGCCGCCGACGGCTCGGTCGACCTCGCCGACCTGCGCGCCAAGATCGAGCAGCATGCCGCGCAGCTCGCCGCGATTATGGTCACCTACCCGTCGACCCACGGCGTCTACGAGGACACCATCACCGAGCTCTGCGAGCTCGTGCACGCGGCCGGCGGTCAGGTCTACGTCGACGGCGCGAACCTCAACGCCCTCGTCGGGCTGGCCCAGCCGGGCAAGTTCGGCGCCGACGTCAGCCACCTCAACCTGCACAAGACCTTCTGCATCCCGCACGGCGGTGGTGGCCCGGGCGTCGGGCCGGTCGCCGTGCGTGAGCACCTCGCGCCCTACCTGCCCAACCACCCGCTGGCCCCCGAGGCCGGCCCGGCCACCGGGGTCGGACCGGTGTCGGCGGCGCCCTACGGCTCGGCGGGCATCCTGCCGATCTCGTGGGCCTATGTCCGGCTCATGGGCGGGGCAGGACTGGCCCGGGCCACCCAGGTGGCCGTGCTCAACGCCAACTACGTCGCGGCCCGGCTGCGCGAGCACTACCCCGTGCTCTACTCCGGCGAGGGCGGGCTGGTCGCCCACGAGTGCATCCTCGACCTGCGCGCGATCACCCGCGAGACGGGCGTCACCGTCGACGACGTCGCGAAGCGGCTCATCGACTACGGCTTCCACGCCCCGACGATGTCCTTCCCCGTCGCCGGCACGCTGATGGTCGAGCCGACCGAGAGCGAGGACAAGCGCGAGCTGGACCGCTTCTGCGACGCGATGATCGCGATCCGCGACGAGATCGAGGCCGTGCACAAGGGCGATGTCGCCACCGCCGAGAGCGTCCTGCGGGGCGCGCCGCACACGGCATACGAGATCGCGGGGGAGTGGGATCGGGCCTACGGCCGGCTCACCGCCGCCTTCCCCGGCGGGGTCGACCCGACGGCGAAGTACTGGCCTCCGGTGGGCCGGATCGACGGGGCCTACGGCGACCGCAACCTGGTCTGTGCCTGTCCGCCGCCGGAGGCCTTCGAGGGCTGAGCGGACCTTGCTACCCTCGTGCTCGTCCGAACAGTGGGTGAACACGAGGTGACCTGATGGGGCGCAAGCGCGAGCAGCGGCTGGTCGCGCGTGACTTGGCCCGGGACGAGCGGCGGGTCGGCGCGAGCATCCCGCCGCACCTGCGCCCGCGGCCGGCGCACGACTACGAGCTCGATCAGGACCGCGAGTCGATGGCGGCCACCGTCATCAAGCAGCTGACGCCCGGCATCACCTACCTCGCCACCCGCTATCCCCGCGCCTGGCTGCGCCGGGACGCGATCGCCGGAGTGGCCGTCGCGGCATACCTCATCCCACAGGTGATGGCCTACTCGGCGATCATCAACGTGCCACCGGTGGCCAGTCTGTGGACCGCGCTCGCCGCGATCGTCGCGTATGCCGTGTTCGGCAGCTCGCGGATCCTCTCGTCCGGTCCCGAGTCGACCATCGCGCTGATGACCGGGGTGGCGATCGCGCCCTTGGCCGCGGGCAACCCCGACCGCGCCGTGTCGCTGTCGGCGGCGCTCGCGCTCATCGTCGCCGGCTGGGCGTTGCTCGCCAGGCTGCTGCGCGCCGGGATCATCGCCGAGCTGCTCTCGACGCCGCTGCTCGTCGGCTATCTGGCCGGTGGTGCCGTGCTCATGGTCGTCGGCCAGCTCGGCAAGGTCACCGGCACCTCGGTTGACGGCGAGAGCATCGTCGACCAGCTGCGCAGCTTCCTCTCGGTCGTCGGCGGCACCCACCTGCCCACGCTCGCCGTCGCGGCCGCGACGCTGGCGATCATCCTCGTGCTGATCAAGGCCGCCCCGACCTGGCCGGCCCCGCTCATCGCCGTCGTGCTCGCCACCATCGCCTCGGTCGTGCTGCACCTCGAGTCCCAGGGCGTCAAGGTCGTCGGCACGGTGCCGTCCGGGCTGCCGATGCCGGGGCTGCCGCACGTCTCCGCCGACGAGTTCAAGGCGCTCGTGCTCGCTGGCCTGGGCATCACCATCGTCGGGTACAGCGACATCATGCTCATCGCGCGGGGCTTCCCGCTGAGCTCCGCCGAGGGGGAGACCAAGGCCGACGTGCGGGCCGACCCGCAGCAGGAGCTCGTCGCGATGGCCGGTGTGCACGCGGTCATCGGCATGTTCAGTGGCTACCCGTCCTCCTCGTCCGGGTCGCGGACCGCCCTGGCGCTCGCCGGTGGCGCGCGCAGCCAGGTCTACTCGCTCGTCGCCGGGGTGTGCGTGCTCGCCGTGCTCTTCTTCGCCGGCCCGCTGATGGCCCAGCTGCCCTCGGCCGCCCTGGGCGCGGTCGTTTTCTATGCCGCGGGCAAGCTCGTGTCGATCCCGGACTTCCGGCGGCTGTGGGCCTTCCGGCGGCGCGAGTTCATGCTCGCCATCGTCGCGATGCTCGGCACGGTCGTCATCGGCATCCTGCAAGGGGTCCTCTTCGCGATCGCGCTGTCCCTGTTGGAGATGCTGCACCGGCTGGCCCGCCCCCACGAGGGCGTGCTCGGCCGGGTGCCCGGCATCCCCGGCATGCACGACGTCGCCGACTACCCCGACGCGCGGACCATCCCGGGGTGCATGTTCTACCGCTACGACGCACCCCTCTTCTTCGCCAACGTCGGCGATCTGCGGCAACGGATCGACCGGCTCATCGCCCAGGAGAACGAGGCCTATCCCGACGCGCCGCTGCGCTGGTTCATCCTCAACGTCGAGGCCAACGTCGAGGTCGACATCACCGCGGCCGACAGCCTGCGCGAGCTGGCGATGGAGCTGGAGGAGCGGGGGATCCACTTCGGGCTGGCTCGGGTGAAGTACGACCTCTACGAGCCGCTCGACCGGGCCGGCGTCATCGACGTCATCGGCAAGGACATGCTCTTCGCGACCCTGCCGGTCGCGGAGGAGGCCTACCTGCGCTGGGCCCTCGAGCACGAGCTGCACCGCGATGACGAGGCTGGGGGCACTGATCCGGCGCACTCGGAGCCGATCCCCAGCCAGCTGCCGTGGCACCGGCCGGACGAGGGGGACGAGCTCGATCCGGACGAGCTCGAGAACATCGAGGACAACCGCGCGGCGCACGCGTCGGCCAGGCACGTCGCGGACCGGCACCACCCGACCCCCGGATCAGGACTCGCCGCCTCGGTCACCGGATCAGGCGCTGCGCCCCACGAGCCGGACCCGCGACCCGCGCTCGGTCTTGTCGACCCGCAGCTGGACGGGGATCCGCGCCCGC
>DAOTIG010000190.1:0-4968 GCA_035448065.1 Dermatophilaceae bacterium | reverse complement strand
CGGCTGGGGCTACCCTGTGTCGACCACCGCAGACCCCCGACTCGGTGTAGGTCACGAAGGACTGCCGATATGCCGCTCAGCGCCCGACCGTTCACTTCGCCATGCTCCCGGAGGCAGGTGTGGCGCGCAGCAGCGACCGTCGCCCTAGCCACTGGTCTGCTCGGCGCCCCCGTCCTCAGCCTGCCGGGCGAGGCCGCCACCCCTGATCGACAGGCCCGCATCTCGCTGGCCGGCAAGCCTCAGCTACCCGTTGCCAAGGCGGGGCCGCAGACGCGAGTCGTCGAAGACGGCGTCGACATCGGCCGTCCCGGTCCCGTCACGAACCCCAAGGGCCCTGGCTCGGACCGTGACGCTGTCGTCACTCTCCCGGTCTCCGCCGGCGGCCTCGTCGGGCTCACGTGGCCGCGCGGCCGCAAGGATCCGGTGACCGACCTCGCGATCCGCACCAGGACAGGCGACACCTGGGGTGATTGGCAGGTCGTCGAGCCGGCTCCAGGCGAGGACGAGTCAGCTCGCGGCCCCAAGCGACCGGCCACGGAGCCGATCTGGGTCGGCTCCGACGTCGCCGAGATCCAGGTCCGGGTCGCCCCCGGTCAGGCGGGTGCGCTCGGCACCGCCGAGCTGTTCATCTACACGCCCGGCCGCTCGGCGACGCCGACCCAGCCAGCGGCTCGTGCCAATGCAGCGACCGCGCCGACCATCATCACCCGCAGCCAGTGGGGCGCCAACGAGGCCCTGCGCAACGGCTGTGTCCCCTCGATCGGCGACACCACCCGGGCCGCGACCGTGCACCACACCGCGGGTGCCAACAGCTACACCGCGGCCGAGTCGGCCGGCATCGTGCGCGGCATCCTCAGCTATCACACGCAGGCTCTCGGCTGGTGCGACATCGGCTACAACGCGCTCGTTGACAAGTACGGCCAGATCTTCGAGGGTCGCATCGGCGGCCTGAGCAACCCGGTCATCGGCGCTCACACGCTCGGCTTCAACGCCCGCAACTTTGGCGTCTCGGTGCTCGGCGAGTACACCTCGGCCCCGATCAGCGACGCCGCCCTCGACTCGCTGGCCGCCGTCATCGCGATGCGTTTCAACGACTTCTACATCGATCCGGCCACGACGACAACGCTCACCAGCCGTGATGACGGGTCGAGATTCCCCTACGGCACGGTCGTCACGGTGCCCCGGATCAACGGGCACCGGGACTTCTTCTCCACGAGCTGTCCCGGACAGGCGCTCTACGGACAGCTCGACCAGCTGCGCGCCAAGGTCGCCGCCCGCATCACCTACCAGAGCAGCGCCCTCTATGCGCACTACCTGGACCTGGGCGGTCCCTCGACCATGGGCGAGATCGGAATGGGCGAGCAGGTGCTGTTCGGCCACCAGCACCTGGGCTACGCCAGCGGCTGGGGCACCTGGTCTATCGCCAACGGCTGGCTGGAGCTCGGCCCCGGCTTTGACCGCTACTACGCGGCGACGGGGTCGGCGGCCTGGGGTGACCCGACGGCAGAGAAGGCGATCACCGGCGGAGCCCGGGTCGACTTCCCGGCGTCCTCGGTGGCTCTCGTCTGGTCGCCGAAATACGGGACCGGGCTCGTCGTCGGGGCGATACGCGGCTACTGGGAGGCCAAGGGGGGACTCACCTCGTGGATCGGCTTCCCCGTTGAGTGGCCGGCCAGTCAACCCAACGGCGGTGTCTCCCAGCAGTTCTCCTTCGGCAAGGTGTGGTGGTCCTCCGCAACCGGAGCGTTCACGACCTATGGCGCAGTCGGATCAACGTATGCCGCGCGCGGTGTGACCCGCCTTGGCTACCCGACGAGCGAGGAGCAGCCAGTGGCGCCCACAGGCGCTCGACAGGCGTTCCAGCAGGGCTGGATCTACTGGTCATCGACGACCGGCGGGCATACCGCCGGCGGCCGCATCCACGACGCCTGGCTTGCCGCCGGCGGTGCAACGAAGCTCGGCTTCCCTATCGATGACGAGCAGCGCACGAGCGCTACCGGCACCGGACAGGACTTCCAGCTCGGCACCTACTTCCAGTCGACCACCACCCCCGCGGTGGTGACCTACCAAGGCGTGCACAGCGTCTACGCCCTCGCCGGAGGCCCCGGCGGCTGCCTTGGCTATCCAACTGCACCTGAGGCGCCGACCGCGTCGGGGTCGATCGTCCAGCCCTTCCAGCGCGGCACGATCACCTTCCCCGTCGACGGCAGCCTGCCGACCTGGACCTGCACCGGCTGACGGACCCGGCTCGTGGCTCTCCCGACATCAGTCGCGGCGAGCGCGGGACTGCTCGGCGCGGACGGCGAGCTGGTCGTCCGGCGGATAGCCGACCTCCTCGAGGCAGAGGCCGTGGGCCGGCATCACCTTGATCCGGCTGCTCCGCTCGACCGCCTGCTGGACCTGGTTCGGCCAGCCGATCTCGTTGCGCCCCAAGCCGACCGGCACCGCCGCGCCGACCAGCGCGCGCACCATCGAGTGGCAGAAGGCGTCGGCGACGACCGTCGCCTCGACCACCCCGTCGTCGAGGCGTCGCCAGTCGTAGCGGAGCAGTGTGCGCGTCGTCGTCGCGCCGTCCCGGCGCTTGCAGAAGGCCGCGAAGTCCTTGAGCCCCAGCAACATTCGGCTGGCCTCGGTCATCGCAACAGGGTCGAGCACTCCCCCGATCGACACGGTATCCATGCGCCGCAACGGATCCCGCGACGCCGCATCGTCGGCGATCCGATAGCTGTAGCGCCGGAAGATCGCCGAGAAGCGCGCGTCGAAGCCCGCGGGCGCGCGGCATAAATGATGCACGACGACGTCCGGCGGCAGCACCCCCCGCAACCGGGCCACGAGCGCCGCCTCGGGCGCTCGATTCGAGCGACCCACGACCGCCTCGTATGCCGCCTCGTCAAGGTCCGCGTGCGCCACCTGACCCCGGGCGTGGACGCCCGCGTCGGTGCGCCCGGCCACGGTGAGCCGCACCGGCTCGCGGTGGCGAAGGACCGTCGTCAACGCCTCGGCCAGCACGCCCTCGACGGTTCGCCGACCCGGCTGGGCGGCCCAGCCCGAGAAGGCCGTGCCGTCGTAGCCGAGGTCGAGTCGTAGCCGCACCCTCGCAGGGTAGCGAGCCGCCTCGATCGCACCCCGACGACCGGGCATCCCGAGGCCGCTATCGACCGGCCTACGCTGGCTGCATGCCCCGGTGGACCCTGCCTCTGGACGACCCACGACTCGACCTCGCTGCCGGCGGCGGCAAGGCCGTCAACCTCGGCATCCTCACCCGGGCCGGGCTGCCGGTGCCGGGCGGCTTCGTCGTGACGACCGACGCCTACCGCCGGCACGTTCGCGAGCACCGCCTCGACGACCTCATCGGTGCCGTCCTCAGTGGCCTGGGCCCGGACGATCCGGCCGCCCTCGAGGAGGCCAGCTCGAGGCTGCGCACCGCCTTCCGCGCCACCCCGGTGGCGAGCGAGCTGGCCGACGAGATTGGCGCGGCATACCGGGGGCTGGATGCAGGCCACGGCGACCCGCCGGTGGCTGTGCGCTCGTCGGCGACCGCAGAGGACCTGCCCGACGCGTCCTTCGCGGGTCAGCAGGACACCTTCTTGCAGGTGCTCGGCGAGGACGCCGTCGTCGACGCGGTGCGGGACTGCTGGTCCAGCCTGTGGACCGCTCGAGCCATCGCCTACCGCCGCCGCAACGACATCGACGACGCCGGCGCGGCGGTCGGCGTCGTCGTGCAACGAATGATCCCGGCCGAGGTCTCCGGCGTCCTCTTCACCGCCAACCCGCTCACCGGCCATCGCGGCGAGCTCGTCGTCGACGCGACCTTCGGGCTTGGCGAGGCCCTCGTCTCCGGCCAGGTCGAGCCCGACCACCTCGTCGTCGACCGCGCGACCGGCCGCGTCATCTCCCGCACAATCGGAGCCAAGGCCGTTGCCACCGTTGGAGATTCGTCCGGCGGCGTGCACACCGTCGAGTGCGGGGCCACGACGACGAGCGCGCTCACCGACGCCCAGGTCCTCGACCTCGCGGCACTTGGCCGCCGGATCGAGGCCCGGTATGCCGCCCCGCAGGACATCGAGTGGGCCCTCACCGACGGTCGGCTGCACGTCCTGCAGAGTCGCGCGATCACCTCGCTGCACCCCCTGCCCGAAGGCGCTCCGCAGGAGTCGGTGTGGTTTTCCTTCGGCGCGGTCCAGGGGATGCTCGACCCCATCACCCCACTGGGCCGAGATGCCTTGCGCTGCATCCTCGCCGGCGCCGCCAGGCTCACCGGACACCCGGTGGACCCCCTCGCCAATCCCTTCCTCGGGGTCGCGGGCGAGCGACTGTGGATCAGGGTGGACCGGGCACTCACCGACCCGGTCGGCCGGCGGGTCATCGGCGCCGGCATGCCGATCATCGACCCCAGCGCGGCCCGGATCGTCGCCGGTCTGCGGGACGAGCCCTTCGTCGCCCCACCCAGCGGCCTCGTCGGGCGGCTCGACCAGGGCCGCCGTCGAGCCCGCACCCTCGGCAGCCTGGCCCGGCTCGCCCGGCGCGCACTCCCCAAGGCCCCGTCGGTGTTCCGGCACCCCACCGAGGGACGCGACGGCTTTGACGCCGCGATCGTCGAGCTCGTCGCCAGGGCCCGTGCCGCCGAGGCCCGGGCCGCCGCCGAGCCCGATCCGGTCGCCCGGCTCGCCGCGCGCGCCCGGGCGCTGCGCGAGAGCCTGCTCGGTGCCTTCCCGGTCATCGCGCCCTGGGCCGGCCCGATGGTCGCCCCGCCGGTCGCCGCGCTGCGCCTGCTCGGCCGGCTCGTCGCTCCGGACGACGCGAGCCCGGCGCCCGCGGCCGGCCGTCAGGTCGTCCCACCGGCCGTCCTCGAGCTCACCCGCGCAGTGCCGCGCAACCCGACGACCGAGATGGACCTCGCCCTCTGGGACGCCGCCGAGATCATCGCCGCCGACCCCGCCTCCCGCACTCTCGTCGGGAGCGGCGACC
>DAOTIG010000189.1:0-4999 GCA_035448065.1 Dermatophilaceae bacterium | reverse complement strand
GCGGCCGGCGAGCGAGATGTCGCTCGTCACCACCTCGACGCCGGTGCCCCTGGTGAACGCCTGCACGATCGGCAGCAGCGAGTAGGTCGCCAGCGCGGGCGCCTCGTCGATCTTGGTCCAGACAATCTTCGACGTCATCGGCCTTCTCCACCTTGAAAAGTCGTTGCGACACACGGGCCTGACCGGTCCCGGCCCAGGCTATCGGCCCACTCCCGCCCAGCCAAACTATCTTGACATCAAGACAGGTACGCGGGTCGCCATGTGACGGAAGCGACATCCGGGGCAATGCCGACATTCGTGTATTCGCCTGCGCCGCAACGGACTCCTCCCTAGCGTTGGCATTGTTCGAGTTCCAACCGCATCGGGGGCGGTGCATCATGATCGGTCGTCGGGCCTTTCTCACCTACAGCAGCGGGACCGTGCTCTCGCTCTATCTCTCCGGGGCCTCCGGCAGCGAGGCGGCGCAGCTCGTCGGCTCTGCACCAGGGGGCAGCCTCGACCCGAGGTCGATCCCGCCCTTCGCCACGCCGCTCGCCGTGCCGACGGCCATGCCGATCACCTCGGTGCGCAAGACCGCCGGCCGTCGCGACGCCGACTACTACGAGATCTCGGTGCGCCAGCTGCGCCAGCAGATGCTGCCGCTGGGCTTGCCGACGACGACGGTCTGGGGCTACGGACCCGCCGCCGGAGTGGGCGGCCGCCAGGTCCACAGTGCACCGTCGATGACCATCGAGGCGCCGTGGAACCGCCCGGTGCGGGTGAAGTGGATCAACGAGCTCACCGACCCGGCCACCGGCCGATACCGGCCGCACCTCTTCGCCGTCGACCCCACCCTGCACTGGGCGAACCCAGGACAGGCGCCCGACGCGCTCGGCACCCGCCGCACCGACAACCGGCCGTGCTTCAGCGGACGGCGCTACGTCCCGCCGGCCCAGTACAACCCGAGCGACCCCGGTCAGTTCACGGCATACCAGGGTCCCGTACCGATGAGCGTGCACCTGCACGGCGCCGTCGGCGTCGGCGACGAGAGCGACGGCTACCCCGAGGCATGGGTGCTCCCGGCCGCCACGAACCTGCCGGCCGACCACGCCTCCGGCGGCCGGTGGCGCGACTTCTTCTCGGCAAAGTCGTTGTCCCGCAACGGATCCGCCTGGGGTCCGGGATACACCATGGCACACTACCCGAACGACAACCGCCCTTCGACGCTGTGGTACCACGACCACACGCTCGGGATGACCCGGCTCAACGTGTATGCCGGTGCCGCCGGCTTCTACATCGTGCGCGGCGGGCCGCAGGGCGACGGCGCCGTCCTCGACTCACGCACCGGCGCCAAAGCCGTCTTCCCCGGGCCCTATGCCAAGGACTACCAGGACAATCCCAAGCCGGGGAAGTACTTCGAGATCCCGCTGGCGATCCAGGACCGGTCCTTCAACGCCGACGGGTCGTTGTTCTACCCGGACACCCGCGAGTTCTTCGACGGACTCACCGAGAACTACCTGCCGACCGGCGACATCCCGCCGGTGTGGAACCCGGAGTTCTTCGGCAACACGATCATCGTCAACGGCGCGACCTGGCCCTACCTCACCGTGCAGGCCAAGCGCTACCGCTTCCGGCTGCTCAACGGCTGCCAGGCGCGCTTCCTCATCCTCGACTTCGCCCGGATCCCCGGCGTGCGGGTCTGGCAGGTCGGCAACGAGGGCGGCTTCCTCGCCGCCCCGGTCGACCTCGGCGCCGTCGCCGGCGGCCGGCTGCTCATGGCCCCGGCCGAGCGCGCCGACGTCATCGTCGACTTCTCCGGCGTGCCACTCGGCAACCACGTCCTGGGCAACCTCGGGCCCGACGAGCCATACGGCGGTGGCCAGCCGGACACCGACTTCGTGCCGGCCGACCCGGCGACGACCGGCCGGATCCTGCAGTTCCGGGTCGTCCCCGCCCTCGCCGCCGACCTCAGCACCCCGCCGGAGTTCATGGTGCTGCCCCAGGCCCCGATGCTCCCCGCTGCCACCGTCACCCGTCGGCTGGCCCTCATCGAGCACTCCTCGGCGTTCGCCGACGGGCCGGTCGCCGCGATGCTCGGCGTCCTCGACGGCGACCCCACGCACGGCTTCGTCGCCGGCAGCCACCGGATGTGGTCGGATCCGGTGTCGCAGGACCCGGCGATCGGGGTCACCGAGGTGTGGGAGCTGCACAACCTCACGATGGACGCCCATCCCATCCACATCCACGAGATCGCCTTCGAGGTCGTCGACCGGCAGGCCCTCGAGGTCGATGAGGAGATGCGCTGCCGGGTGGCCCAGGGGTCGAGCCCTCGCCCACCCGAGCCGTGGGAGACGGGCGTCAAGGACACGGTTATCGCCTATCCCGGCGAGGTGACCCGCGTCCGGGTGCGATTCAAGCAGGGCGGACGATTCGTCTGGCACTGCCACATCGTCGAGCACGAGGACAACGAGATGATGCTGCCGCTGCAGGTGGGGCCGGCCTATCCGGACGCGCCGACGCCCTAGCCCGCGTGCTCACCGACCGGGCGCCCGCGAGACGGTAGCGTGATCGCGAGCACGCGGCATACCGGCTGCGTGTCCGACGACACGGTCCTCGCGACCAAGGGGGAACATCCATGCAGCCTGCCCTCAGCAAGCGGCTCGGCGCCGAGCTGCTCGGCACCTTCTGGCTGGTCTTCGGTGGCTGTGGCAGCGCGATCTTCGCGGCCACCTTCACCACCGAGCCCGGCGTGGCCGGTGGTCAGCCGGTGCAGATCGGGATCGGTCTGCTCGGTGTGGCGCTCGCGTTCGGGCTCACCGTCGTGACCATGGCGTATGCCGTGGGGCACGTGTCCGGTGGGCACTTCAACCCCGCCGTGACGATCGGCCTCTGGGCCGCCAAGCGCTTCGACAACGTGCGCGACCTGTTCGCCTACATCGCCGCGCAGGTCGTCGGCGGCCTGCTCGCCGGCGCGGCGCTGTGGGGGCTGGCGCGCAGCGTGCGCGGCTCATCGGGCGTCGTCGGCCACCTCGCGGCCAACGGCTACGGCGCGAACTCACCGGGCGGCTACTCGCTCGGTGCGGTGTTCCTCGCCGAGGCCCTGCTCACCGCTTTCTTCCTCTTCATCATCCTCGGCGTGACGACCAAGCACGCTCCCACCGGCTTCGCGCCGCTGGCGATCGGCCTCGCGCTCGCCCTCATCCACCTCATCTCGATCCCGATCAGCAACACCTCGGTGAACCCGGCCCGCTCGACCGCCGTCGCCTTCTTCAACGGGGCGGGTGCGCCCGAGCAGCTGTGGGTCTTCTGGGTGGCACCGATCGTCGGCGCGATCATCGCGGGCTTCACCTACGAGGCGATCACCGGGATCGACGCGAGCCACGACGACGTCTCGGGCAACCTCGCCGAGCCGGCGGTGACCACCGAGACCCGGTGAGCCTAGCGAGATGCCTTAAGGCAAACGGCTTCACATTGAGAAGGTAAGGATCTAGACTTTATCAGGACAGGTGAAGGAGCCTTCCTGATGTTCGTCGTCACCGCAGACCAGATCCGCAGCCGACGCGGACCCGACCGGGTCCCGCAGGCCCTGCACGCCCTGCACCACGTCCCGACGCCGCCCGTGGCGGGCTTCGAGCGCACCGTCGGCGACGAGGTGCAGGGCGTGCTCGACAAGCCGGAGGCAGTGCTCGAGGCGCTGATGGCGCTGCTGCGCGACGGGCCGTGGCGGGTCGGAGTGGGCGTCGGCACGGTCGAGCAGCCGCTGCCCGCCTCACCCCGCGCCGGCCGCGGCCCGGCCTTCATCGCCGCGCGGACAGCGGTCGAGGCGGCCCACTCCCCCGCCACCGGCGGACTCGCCGTGCGCACGGAGGCTGCGGAAGCCGCCCGGCAGAGTGCCCTCGCCGAGTCCGCGCTGCTGCTCTGGGCCGACCTCGTCCGGCAGCGCTCGGCGCAGGGCTGGGCGGTCTGCGACCTGCTCGACGACGGGCTCACCCAACGCGAGATCGCCGAGCGCCTGGGCATCTCGCCGTCGGCGGTCTCCCAGCGCGTCCGGGCTGCCCGCTGGGAGCACCAGCGGCGGGCTGCCGACCTCGCGGCCTACCACCTGCAGGCCGCCCACGACCTGGCTGTCGGAGGCATCAGGTAGAAAAAGGCGCCATGAGCCTCACCGCCGCCCAGCTCCTCGGCACGTTGGGCATCCTCGTGCTCGGAGTGGGCGCCATCCTCGCCGGCAGCCCGCTGACCACGTGGGTGTTCCGCCACGTCGAGCGGCGGTCGGGTCAACCGCCAGGCCAGAGCGTCTCCGGCATCCAGGCCGCCGACCTCGTGCTGCGCGGGGGTCAGGTGATCGGCCTGCTCGAGCGGACCGCCGTCTTCTTCGGCATCCTCGCCGGCTGGCCGGAGGCGATGGTCGGGGTGATCGCGCTCAAGGGCCTGGGCCGGTTCGCCGACCTGCAGGGCAAGACCGAGGGGGCGGCTGAGCGCTTCCTCATCGGCAGCATGACCAGCCTCATCTGGGCCTCCTTGCTCGGCGGGCTGGCCCGGGTCGTGTGGGAGCTGGTCGTCACCGGCTGAGCGGAGCCCGCCCGCGCCGGCGTGAGCAACGGCATACCGGGCCGACGCCCCAGCGCCCGGAGCCGCCGGGACGGCCCGCGACCCGCGCTGGTAGCGTCGGGACCAGCCCCCAACCCCACCGTCGCGTAAGGGAGTCGCCCTGTGAGCACCACCCCCGTCAAGGTCGCCGTCACCGGTGCCGCCGGCCAGATCGGCTACAGCCTGCTGTTCCGGATCGCCAGCGGTGCGCTGCTCGGTCCGGACACCCCCGTGCAGCTGCGGCTGCTCGAGATCACGCCCGCCCTCAAGGCGCTCGAGGGCGTCGTCATGGAGCTCGAGGACTGTGCCTTCCCCACCCTCGCCGGCGTCGAGATCGGCGACGACCCCGAGCAGGTCTTCGACGGCACCAACCTGGCCATGCTCGTGGGCGCCATGCCGCGCAAGGAGGGCATGGACCGCGCCGACCTGC
>DAOTIG010000188.1:0-5213 GCA_035448065.1 Dermatophilaceae bacterium | reverse complement strand
CGGGCACCGGCTCGAGCGCGCTGGGCAGCCCGGCGATGTCGAGGTCGTGGAAGACGTAGACGTCGCGCAGGTCGTGGTCGGGGTCGGCGAGCCGGAAGACGACCTCGTGGTCGGTCACCTCCGTGCGCAGTCCCACTCGGTATGCCGCGTCGCTCATCGCTCGCTCACGCTCACGCGCCGACGCTGGCGTCGACGGGCGTCTCGGCGCGGCGCAGCCGCCGCACCGACGGCACGAGCAGCACGATCGCGGTGGCCCCGACGATGACGCCGGTGACGATCCACAGCCAGCGCGAGTAGCCGTAGGCCTCGGCCAGCGGCCCGGTGAGCGCGAGTCCGATCGGCCGGGCGACGAAGGAGCCGACGAGGTCGAGCGAGTAGACCCGGGCCAGCGTGTCCGCGGGCACGCTCTGCTGGATCGACAGGTCCCAGTTGACGCTGAAGATCTCCAGCCCGAAGCCGTGCAGGAAGGCGCCGACGAGCACGAGGGCCAGCCCGGCATTGGCGGCCAGCGCTGCCGGGAAGGCAGCCGTGAGAGTGAGCAGCAGCGTGCCGACGAAGACCGGGCGGGCCGGGCGCCAGCGCAGGGTGACCAGCCCGCCGACGATGAAGCCGAGCATGAGCGCGGCGAGCGCCCACCCCCAGGCCGGCTTGCCGTGCGCCTCGCCGACGACGATCGGGCCGAGCACGCCCTGCGCGCCGCCGTAGAAGAGGTGGTACACGAGCGCGTGCCCGATGAGCACCCACAGCCAGGTATGCCGCGCCACCTCGGCGGCGCCGACCCGCAGGTCGGTGAGCATCGAGGTCCGCGGCCGGCCGGGCTCGCGGACCGAGGGCAGCCGGATCAGCGAGAAGCACACCGCGGCGACGGCGAAGCTCAGCGCGTCGACGGCGACCGCCCAGCCCGACCCGAAGCCGGCCACGAGCATGCCGGCGACGCCGAAGCCGAGGACCATGGCGGTATTGGCCGCGATCCGGCGCAGCGCGATGGCCTGGGCGAGGATCGCGGGCGGCACGGTCTGCGGGGTGAGCGCCTGCGAGCTCGGGCTGACCAGCGCGCCCATGCACGAGGTGATCATGCCGAGCACCGCGATGAGCACCAGGCCGGCCCAGCCGCGCAGCAGCGCGACGGCGAGCGCCGCCTGCACGACCGCCGCGACGAGCGACCCACCACGCAGCACGACCGACCGGGGCAGCCGGTCGCCGATGATCCCGCCAACGACCGCGACGAGCACCTGGGCCAGCGCGTAGGCCGCGATGACCAGGCCCAGCTCGGTCGCGCTGCCGCCGAGGTCGATCACCGCGAAGGCGATGGCGACCGGGGTGAGCGCATTGCCGAAGGCGCTCACCGTCTGCCCGGTGAGCAGCAGCCGGAAGCTCCGCGACTGCCACGGCGTGGCGATCTCGGTGGAGGGCGGCATACCGGACACCGTATTGCCAATCCCGGCCGGTTTCCCGAGGAGTGCGCTCACCGCTGCGGGCGCAACCGCAGGGTGACGATCTGGAACGGCCGCAGGGTGAGCCGCACCCCGTGCTCGGCGACGTCGTCAAGCCCGGCGAGGACGGGCACGCCGTCCGGGAGGGCCGTGTCGTGCTCGACCCGGTCGTGCGGCCCGCCCGGCTGCTCGTGCAGGTCGGTGGTCCACGCCGCGGCCACCGGGAAGGACGGCACCAGTCGGGCGGTCGCCCGCGCGCCCAGGGGCTCGTAGGCCCGCACGACGAGATCGCCGCTGCGGTCGTCGGCGAGCTTGACCGTCTCGATCACGACGGCGCCGGTGCCGCCGCGACCGGCGGGATCCGGCACGACCCGCACGAGCGGGGGCACGGCGTGCCCATGCCGGTCCCGCGGTGGGTGGTTCACGGCATACCCGTGCCGGACGGCGTCGGCGACCGAGGCGCCCGGCACGATCCGGAAGGTGAAGTCGTGCTCGCCCTCGTCGGCCATCGGGTCCGGGAACTGCGGGCCGCGCAGCAGGCTGGCCCGCACCGTCGAGTAGCTGCCACCGCCCGGGCGGGCGTGCCGGCTCACGTCCCAGCCGTAGGTGCGCGCGTTGGCGATGGCGAGCCCGTAGCCCGGCTCGCCGACGTGCACCCAGCGGTGCGCCGGGACCTCGAAGCGCCAGTGGTCCCACGACGTGTTGTCGTGGGTCGGCCGGGTGACGTGGCCGAACTGGGTCTCGAAGCGGGCCGTGTCGGTGTGCACGTCGACCGGCCAGGCGAGTTTGAGGAAGGTGTCGCGCTCGTGCCAGTCGACGTGCACGGACACATCGAGGTATGCCGCGCGCGGCGCCAGCGTCAGCGTCTGCACCGCGCGCGAGGCACCGGTCGCGCCGAAACGTCGCTCCACCCGCAGCTGCGCACCACCGTCGTCGGTCGTGCCGAACTCGAGGGCGACGGCGTCGTCGAGGTCGGTGCTCGTGTGCAGGTAGTGCCGGTCGACGTCCCAGGCGTCCCAGGCGTTGGGCAGGTCGGGATGGGTCTGCAGCAGGAAGGCGGCGGCGCCCGGCGGGACGAGCTCGCGATCGGCGGCGAGGTCGACGAGTGAGGTCACCAGCCCGCGATGGTCGACTCCGACGCGCAGCCGACCGTTGTCGAGCACGGCGTGGCCGCCGGTGCCGACCGCGGTGACCGGCGCCGGCGGGAGCTCGACGACCGGGGCCGCGCCCATCGCGACGCCGCCGGTGGGGTCGGGGGCCAGCCAGGGCGTCGCCTGGGCCCGGACCCGCCCTCCGGGCTCGGCGTCACCGCAAAGCGCGTCGAGAGCGGTGTCGATGAGCGCCTCGAGTCGCTCGGCGACATAGCCGTGGACCTGCTCGACCTCGTCGTGCACCCAGGCGATCGAGCTGCCGGGGAGGATGTCGTGGAACTGCCCGAGCAGGACAAGCTGCCAGAGCTGGTCCAGCTCGTCGTAGGGATAGTCGAGCAGCCCGGCGAGCGCCGCCGTCGCGGCCCACAGCTCGGCCTCGCGCAGCAGGTGCTCGCACCGCCGGTTGCCGGCCTTGGTGCGGGCCTGGCTGGTGAAGGTGGCGCGGTGCAGCTCGAGATAGAGCTCGCCGGTCCACACGGCCGGGTCCCGGTGCCGCTGCTGCGCCTGCTCGAAGAACTCGGCCGGGGTCTCGATGACGACCCGCGGGGAGCCCTCGAGGTCGGCGATCCGCTCGGCCCGGGCGAGCATCTCGCGGGTCGGCCCACCGCCACCGTCGCCGTAGCCGAAGGGCACGAGGGCGACGTCGCTGCGGCCCTTGTCGGCGAAGTTCGCACTGGCGTGGGCGAGGTCGCCGGCCGACAGGTCGGAGTTGTAGGTGTCGGCCGACGGGAAGTGGGTGAGGATCCGGCTGCCGTCGATGCCCTCCCAGAGGAAGGTGTGGTGCGGGAAGCGGTCGACCTGGTTCCACGAGATCTTCTGGGTGAGGAACCAGCGCATCCCCGCGAGCCGGGCGATCTGCGGCAGTGCCCCGCTGTAGCCGAACGAGTCCGGCAGCCAGATCTCCTCGCACCGGTGACCGAAGCGGTCGGCGAAGAACCGGGCACCGAAGGTGAGCTGGCGGCATACCGACTCGGCGCCGACGAGATTGGCGTCCGGCTCGACCCACATGCCCCCCACCGGCACCACCCAGCCGGCCGCGATCGCCTCGCGGAGCCGGGCGAAGAGCTCGGGCTGGTCGGCTTCGAGCCAGGCGCAGTGCTGCGCGGCCGGGAGCGCGAAGACGAGCGGTGCGGGCCGGCCGGCGTCGGCTGCGGCTCGGTCCTCGACGAGGCGCAGCACGTTGGCCACGGTGCGGACCACCTTGCGGCGGGTCTCGCGGACCGGCCACAGCCAGGCCGAGTCGATGTGCGCGTGCCCGACCGCGCTGAGCCGCATCGCGCTCGCGGCGGCCGGCGCGGCCAGCACCGGGGCGAGCACGGCCCGCGCGGCGGCGGCGCTGCCGGGCACGTCGGCGAGGTCGAGCGCGTCGAGCGCGGCGTCCATGGCGAGCAGCACCTGCCAGCTGCGGTGGCTCTCCTCGTCGAGGGTCGAGGTGAGCCCGAGCAGCACGTCGAGGTCGCGGGCCAGCTCGCGGACCTCGTCGTGGACCTCGACGAGGTCGGCGCGGGCGAGCCGATAGAGGGGCTCGGAGCCACAGGTGGCCAGGTCACCCAGCGGCGTGGGGGCGAAGGACCGGCCGACGAGGATGCTCGGGTTGGCGGCGGCCTCGAGGTAGACCTCGATCCGGCCGTCCGCGTCGGGCGTCGCGGGCAGCCAGTCGTTGCGAGGGTGCAGCCCCTTGATCGCGACGCCGTCGGGCGTCACCGCGAGCGCCTCGGCCTCACCGCCGGGTGAGTCCCGGGTCCAGCCGAGGTCGACGACGAGCTCGAGGTGCCGGTCCCGCCACTCGGGCTGGACGTCGGCGGTCAGCCGGAACCAGGTCGTGCCCCACGGCGGGCCCCAGGGGGTGCCGACACCGACGCGCTGGTATGCCGCCCGCAGCCCGGTCTCGCGCGCCACCGGCTCGCCGCTGCCGGGCCCCCGGTCGCCGGGGACGGGCCAGGCGGCGATCTCGAGCGGGGCCAGCACGGAGGTCGCCGCGGGCAGGATGCGTTGGGCGAGATGGCGACGGATCCGGGCCTCGACGAGCGCGCGGCGGTCGTGCATGGGTCAGCTGGCTCCTTCGTGCGGGGTGGTCGTCCGCCATCATCTCGCCAGGACACGCCAGATGGCCCGGACGTCTACGGGGATCTTCGGTCCGAGTCCTCATCCCCCGAGGAGGAGCTCGGTTGCCGAATCGCAGTCGACCGGGCCACCAGTGGTGTCGCTGTCCCTGATCTGCCCGGGCGGGCCGGTCAGGGCCGAGATCCGGCCGGTCGACCCCCGTCGGCAGGTCGTCTCTCGTGCTGTCACGCTACCCGCGCTGCAGCGCGACAATCTCGAGAATCGTGGAAACCTCGTCGACCACCTGTCCGGGCGGTCGGGCGTATCGGGTCAGGCCGGGCGAACCGGCATACGTCACGGAGCGCGGCCGTCGATCAGGCCTGGTCCCCGGCGAGCACCTGCTCGATCCGCTCGAGGGTCCGGGTCATCGCAGTGCGGGTCGAGTCGGACATGAATCGCCGCACCAGCGGTCGGCTCAGCGCCGCCTCCCGGCCGATGTCCCACGTCTCGGTGACCCGCGTGCCGCCCTCGACCGGCTCGAGCCGATAGCGCCAGACCCGGCCGGTGACGACCCGGTCGAAGGGGG
>DAOTIG010000187.1:0-5404 GCA_035448065.1 Dermatophilaceae bacterium | reverse complement strand
CAGGTTCAGGACGAGTTGCGCGCGCAGCTCGAAGGCGTGCCGGCCGGGCTGGTGGTCGTCAAGGTCGACTACGACTCGGCCACCGAGCTGCGCCAGAAGTACGGCGTCACGCAGCAACACACCTTCGTCCTCGTCGACGGCCAGGGGAATGCCGTGAAGAAGTGGTCCGGGGCCAAGGACGGCGCGGCCATCGCCGCCGCCGTCGGCTGACCGCCCGCGCCGACTGACTCGACAGACCCCGCCACGCGGCATACCTCACCATGCTCGTCATCCTCGGCGCCTTCGTCGCCGGCGTGCTCACCACCCTGGCCCCGTGCGTGCTGCCCCTGCTGCCGATCATCGTCGGCGGGGCCGCACAGCCGGGATCCGGGCGGGCCCGCGCGCTGGTCATCACGGGTTCGCTCGGCCTGTCCGTCGTCGCGTTCACCCTGCTGCTCAAGGCGAGCACCGCCCTCATCGGCGTGCCACCGCAGGTGTGGTCCTGGCTGTCCGGAGGGCTGCTCGTGGCGCTCGGCGCGGTGGCCATCTGGCCCGAGCTGTGGGAGCGGGCGGCGATGACCCTCGACCTGCAGGGACGCACCGACGGCCGGCTGCGGGCGGCCCGGGCCCGAGGCGGCCGAACCGGCGCCATCCTCACCGGCGCGGCCCTCGGACCGGTCTTCTCCTCGTGCAGTCCGCTCTACGGCTACGTCGTGGTCACCGTGCTGCCGGCGCAGCTGGGCTATGGACTGGTCCTGTTGGCCGCCTACGTCCTCGGCCTGTGCCTCACCCTGCTCGCGGTCGCTCTCGCCGGCCGGCGGCTCATCGCCCGCCTCGGCTGGGTCGCCGACCCGCACGGCCGATTCCGGCGCGCGCTCGGGGTGGTCTTCGTCGTCGTCGGGATTCTCGTGCTCACCGGCCTGGACCGCAGCCTGCAGGCCTGGCTCATCGAGCACTCGCCGGTCACCCCGTGGGAGCTGGACGCGGGCTTCGTGCCGAGCTGAGCGGCCGGCTCGGCTCGGCTCGGCGCCGCAGGCCGGGTGACCGCGGGCTCAGTCGGCCGGCCGGTTCGGCAAGCGGACCTCGATCACGCAGCCACCCGGAGCGTCCGCCGCGTGCACCTGGCCCCCGTGCGCCTCGACCAGCCCTCGCACGACCGCCAGCCCGAGGCCGGCGGCCTCGCCGCGACCGGCGGTGCGGGCCTCGTCGCCCCGCCACCACGGCTCGAACATCCGGGCCCGGGTCGGCTCGTCGAGGCCACCGCACTCGTCGGCCACCCGCAGCAGGGCACCGGCGTCGGTCGGTGTGGCGATGACCTGCACCCGAGCGCCTCGTGGGCTCGCCCGGATCGCATTGACGACGAGGTTGTCCAGGACGCGAGCCAGCTCGCGCGGGTCGGCGACGACGCTCGCCCGGGTCGGCGCCGCCCCCTCGAGCTCGACCCCGGCCTCGAGAGCCAACGGTCGAGCGGCGGCCAGCGCGTCGGACACGAGATCGTGCAGCCCGATCGGCTCGGGACGCAGCACCAGCCGCCCACTGGAGATGCGGGACAGCGCGAGCAGGTCGTCGACCATGTCACCGAGCCGGTCGGCAGCCATCCGGATCCGCGCGGCATACGAGCCGTCCGCCGGGGCGACACCGTCCTCGAGGGCCTCGGCCATCGCGCGGATCCCGGCGACCGGGGTGCGCAGATCGTGGCTCGCCCAGGCGATGAGGTCGCGGCGCTGCTGCTCGACCTCCGTCTCCCGTTGGTATGCCGCCTGCTCGGCTGCCAGTCGGCGCTCGAGTTCTCGGTCGAGCCGGTGCACTCGGCGGGCCAGCAGCCACCCGTAGGCGAGCGCGACGGGTACGGCGGCCAGGACGACGAGGAGGACGAGCTGGACGTCGTGCTCGTTGATGAACATCTCGCGGGCTGCGAGCAGCACCCCGGCCGCGACCGAGGCGTCGACGACGAGCGGCGCAGCGACCAGGGCGGCGCGGACCGAGCGCCGGGCCAGCGCCCATACCCCGACGGCGCCGAGCGCCCCGGTCACCGCCGCGCCTCCGGCGGCGATGAGCACCGCCTGGCCCTCGGGGGTCACGACGGCTGCTCCGGGTGCGAGGCTCCGGCGAGGCCATCCCAGCGGTAGCCGACTCCCCAGACGGTGCAGATCCGTTGCGGTGCACCGGGATCCGGCTCGATCTTCTCCCTGAGCCGACGAACGTGCACGGTGACTGTCGACTCGTCGCCGAACTCCCAGCCCCACACCTGGCGCATGAGCTCCTGGCGGGTGAAGGCCCGGCCCGGGTGGCTCAGGAAGTGGATGAGCAGGTCGAGCTCACGGGTGGTGAGGGGCAGGGCGGCTCCCGCGAGGGTGGCCGTGCGCGCACTCGGCGTGACGACGAGGTCGGCGTCGGCGAGCAGGGGCGCGGCAGGCCCCGCGGACCCGCTCGACAGTCCGGAGGAGGGTGCCGATGGCTGAGCCCGGCGCAGCACCGACTGGACTCGCAGGACCAGCTCGCGGGGCGAGAAGGGCTTGGTGACATAGTCGTCCGCGCCGACCTGCAGGCCGAGAACCCGATCGTCCTCCTCGCCGCGCGCGCTGAGCAGCACGACCGGCAGGTCGCCCCGTCGGCGGCGCAACCGGCGCAGCACCTCGAGCCCGTCGACGCCGGGCAGCATGAGGTCGAGCACGGCGATGTCGGGTGGCTCGGCCGCCGCGAGCGCGAGGGCTCGCTGTCCCTCGTCGGCCTGGCTCACGGCGAACCCGGCGTGCTCCAGATAGCGGGACACGACCTCCCGCACGGTCGGGTCGTCGTCGACGACAAGGACCCGGGCCATAGCGCACCAGGCTAGGCCGTCGCCGGCTGGCGGGAGCCGGGGAAGTCCTTAGGGTTCGATAACGTCGGGCCGGGCGACGGCGCTCAGACCGGGTGTCGGTAGAGGTTGAGCGTGCCGAGGGTGAGCGCGACGGCGAGCAGAGCAGCACAGAGCATGTGCGCCAGGACGAGCAGGATCGGCACACCGGTGAAGTACTGCAGATAGCCGATCGCGCCCTGCAGCAGGCTCAGGTGCAGCACCGAGGTCCAGGATCGGCCGAGCCGGGCCAGCTCGGCAGTGGTGGGTGCGCCGTCGCTCCTGCCGCCGGAGCCGCCGGAGCCGCCGTCGGCACCGACGGCCCGATCCGCGCCCTTGGCGAGCCGCACCGCGACCAGCACGGCGACCAGCAGACCGATGAAGAGCATGACGACGTCGGCATGCAGCCAGGACACCGTGCGGACGTCGAAGCCGGTGCGAGTCGACAGCTTGTCCCCGGAATGCGGGCCGGACCCGGTGACGATGGTGCCGAGGACGAGCACGAGCCCGCCCACGGCATACGTGATCCACGCGAGCCGCGCGGTGAGTGCGGGGACGAGCCGAACCCGCTCGTCGAGCGGGCCGTCGCCGTCTTGTGCGCCGCGCAGCATGGCCGTGGCGATCGCGACGAGGACGAGGGTCGACAGGAAGTGGAAGGCGACGATGAGGGGGTTGAGGCCGGTCCACACCGTGATGCCGCCGACGATGGCCTCGAGCAGGATGCCGACGATCATCGCCCAGCCCAGCTGGTGCAGTCGACGGCGCCGCGGCAGCGCGGTCCGGACCGCCCAGAGCGCGAGCACCGCCGCGACGATGAGCACCCCGGTGAGCGTGCGGTTGCCGAACTCGATGAACCTGTGGAAGCCCTCGTTCTGCGTGGCGACCGGCACGAGCGAGCCCTGGGCACAGGTCGGCCAGTCGGGACAGCCGAGCCCGCTGCCGGTCAACCGGACGATGCCGCCGGTGACGATGATGAGGATCTCGACGACCAGGTTGGCCAGCAGCAGGGGCCGCACCCATTCGGGCCGGCAGACGGGCAGACGCACGTGCCTCAGCGTATGCCGCCCTCCCGGGCTCCCGGCCATCGCGCTCCTTGTCGTGTGGCACACGGCATACCGGATGCGCTCAGTCGCGGGCGCTGGCCCGACCGGGGGACGTGCCCGAGCTGTCCAGGCGGCGCATCGTCGTGCCGGCGAAGCACCATCTCTGTGAGAACGACGCCATGGCGTCGTTTCGCCCGGGTGGCGTCGCTATATCGACGCCACCCAGACAGAACGACGCCATGGCGTCGTTCGGAGAAACCCCCGGTCAGTCGGACCAGCGGAAGGTGCGGGCGGCGAGGGCGGTGGCGCCGGCTCCCCACACGCCCAGCACGAGCAGCGCCCGGAGGTCGATGGTGCCCCAGCCGAAGGCCGCGCGCAGCCCGTCGCCCAAGGCCGCCGACGGCAGCCACTGCGCGACGACGGCCCACGGGCCTGGCAGCTGCGCCACCGGCATGATCAGCCCGCCACCGACGAGCAGCACGACCCACACGAGGTTGGCCACCGCGAGCACTCCCTCGGCCCGCAGCACGCCGGCGAGCAACAGCGCGAGCGCGACGAAGGCCCAGGTCCCGACGAGGAGCAGCAGCAGCCCAGCCGGGAGGCCGGCGAGCACGGGGCGCCACCCGAGCGCCAGGCCGACCCCACCGATGACCAGCCACTGCAGCGCCTCGACGCCGAGCGTCGCGATCGCCTTGCCCCACAACAGTCCCGACCGGCCGAGGGGGGTGGTCCCGAGGAGCCGCAGCACGGCATACCGGCGGTCGAAGCCGGTCGCGATCGCCTGGGCGGTGAAGGCCGCCGAGACGATGCACAGGGCGAGCACGCCAGGGGTGGCGAGGTCGATGCGGCGCCCCTCGCCGAGCGCGGGCATCGAGGTGTATGCCGCGAGCACGAGTGCTCCGAGCGGGAGCACGAGGGAGACGAGCAGCTGCTCGCCGTTGGCGAGCAGGGTGGCGAGTTCGAAGCGGGCCTGGTGCAGGACGCGGGCGCGCGATGGGGCGGGGGCGCTCATCGGCGCTCCTTGCGAGTCAGCTCGAAATAGACCTGCTCGAGCGGGTCTGCGCCGCAGACCTGCTCGCGAGTGCCCTCGGCGGCGGTGCGTCCGGCGCTGACGACGACGAGGTGGGTGCCGAGCGCCTCGGCCTCCTCGAAGGAGTGTGTCGTGACGACGAGGGTGGCGCCCTCGGCGTTGACCTCGCGCAGCAGGTCATAGACGTCGAGGCGGCCGTGCGGGTCCAACCCGGCGGTGGGCTCGTCGAGGAAGACGACGTCGGGGCGCCCGACGAGGGCGGCGGCCAGGGCCACCCGCTGCTTCTGGCCGCCGGACAGGCGCCGGATCGTCGTGCCGGCGAAGCGGTCGATCTCGAGCCGGCGAGCCAGCGCCTCGACGTCGGCGGGCGCGGCATACAGGCTGGCGAGGTGGTGCAGCAGGCGCAGCGGTCGCGCGCCGTTGGGCAGCCCGCCGGCTTGCAGCATGACCCCGACCCTGGCCCGGTGGTCGGCGGGGGAGAGCCAGGGGTCGGCATCGAGGACGCGGACCGTGCCG
>DAOTIG010000186.1:0-5423 GCA_035448065.1 Dermatophilaceae bacterium | reverse complement strand
GGTCATCGGCAACCAGGTCAAGGTCGTCGGCTGGTACGACAACGAGTGGGGCTACAGCAACCGCCTCGTCGACCTGTGCATGCTCGTCGGCGGCAAGCTCTGAGCTGTGCTCGACCAGGGTGCTGAGCACCAGCCCAGCACCCGCTGAACCTGCTGAACCCTGCTGAACACCCACGCGCGGCCGGGCGGACACGGCGCCCGGCCACGCGGCATACCAAGGAGGCACCGTGAAGACCATCGCCGGACTGGGCGATCTGCGCGGCAAGCGCGTCCTCGTCCGCTCGGACCTCAACGTCCCCCTGGACGCCGAGCGCCACATCACCGACGACGGGCGGATCCGCGCCTCGGTGCCGACCATCAGCGCCCTCGCCGAGGCGGGCGCACGCGTCATCGTGTGCGCCCACCTCGGTCGGCCCAAGGGCGCGCCGGAGGACAAGTACTCGCTCGCGCCGGTCGTCGGCCGGATGAGCGAGCTGCTCGGCCGCCCGGTCGCCTTCGCGACCGACACGGTCGGCGACTCCGCCCAGGCGGTCGTCGCCGGGCTCGGCGACGGCGAGGTCGCACTGCTCGAGAACCTGCGCTTCAACGCGGGGGAGACGAGCAAGGACGAGGCGGAGCGGCGGGCCTTCGCCGAGCAGCTGGCCGGCCTGGCCGACGCCTACGTGTCCGACGGCTTCGGCGTCGTGCACCGCAAGCAGGCCTCCGTCTACGACGTCGCCGAGATCCTGCCGGCCGCCATGGGCGGGCTCGTGCAGGCCGAGGTCGACGTGCTCAAGCGGCTCACCGTCGACCCCGCTCGTCCGTATGCCGTGGTGCTCGGGGGCGCGAAGGTCGCCGACAAGCTCGCGGTCATCGACAACCTCATCCAGACCGCCGACCGGCTGGTCATCGGCGGCGGGATGGTCTTCACCTTCCTCAAGGCGCAGGGCCACGAGGTCGGCTCGAGCCTGCTCGACGAGGCGAGCATCGAGGCCTGCCGGGGCTATCTCGAGCAGGCCAAGGAGCGCGGCGTCGAGATCGTGCTGCCGGTCGACATCGTCGCGGCGACGGCCTTCTCGGCCGACGCCGACCACGACGTCGTCGCTGCCGACGCGATCCCGGCCGACCGGATGGGCCTGGACATCGGCCCGAAGTCCGCCGAGCTCTACGCGAGCAAGATCCGCGATGCCAAGACGGTGTTCTGGAACGGCCCGATGGGTGCCTTCGAGATGGCCCCGTATGCCGCGGGCACCAAGGCCGTCGCGCAGGCGCTCGCCGAGGCCACCGAGGCCGGCGGCCTTACCGTCGTCGGCGGTGGCGACTCGGCTGCCGCGGTGCGCCAGCTCGGCTTCGCCGACGACCAGTTCGGACACATCTCCACCGGTGGTGGCGCCTCCCTCGAGTACCTCGAGGGCAAGCAGCTGCCCGGCATCGCGATCCTGGAAGGCTGACTCATGTCCCGCACCCCGTTGCTCGCCGGCAACTGGAAGATGAACCTCGACCACCTGCAGGCGACGCACCTCGTGCAGAAGCTCGACTGGACGCTGCGCGACGGCAAGCACGACTATGCCGCCGTCGAGGTGGCCGTGCTGCCGCCGTTCACCGACCTGCGCTCCGTGCAGACCCTCGTCGAGGGCGACAAGCTGCAGGTCAAGTACGGCGCGCAGGACCTGTCGGTGCACGACTCCGGCGCCTACACCGGCGAGATCTCCGGGGCCTTCCTCGCCAAGCTCGGCTGCGCCTACGTCACCATCGGGCACAGCGAGCGGCGCGAGTACCACGCCGAGACCGACGAGGTCGTCAACGCGAAGGTCAAGGCGGCCTACCGGCACGGCCTCACCCCGATCCTCTGCTGCGGCGAGGGCCTCGACGTCCGCAAGGAGGGCGGCCAGGTCGCTCACGTCGTCGGCCAGCTGACCAAGGACCTCGAGGGCATCCCGGCCGAGCAGGCCGCGTCGATCGTCATCGCCTACGAGCCGATCTGGGCGATCGGCACCGGCGAGGTGGCGACCCCGGAGGACGCGCAGGAGGTCTGCGCGGCGATCCGGACGCTGCTCGCCGAGCTCTACAGCGGCGACCTCGCCGACGGTGTCCGGATCCTCTACGGCGGCTCGGTGAAGTCGAGCAACGTCGCGGCGATCATGGCCAAGGAGGACGTCGACGGTGCGCTCGTCGGCGGGGCCTCTCTCGAGCCGGGCGAGTTCGCGGCGATCTGCCGATTCCGCGACCACGTCACAGGCTGAGACCTGACCCAGCCTGAGACCTGACACGGGCGGGTGCTCGCGCGCCGGTGTACGCCACCACCGGCCGGGGCCGTGTCGTGTCGGCTGTGCGGCACTGGACGCCGAGTGGTTGGTCGAGCCGACGCCCACAGGTATCCTGATCCTCGGCCCACGCGACACGATCGCCATGGCCCGCCCGCCCCGATACGAAAGAGGACCCGACCTCGTGACCGTGGTCAAGATCGCGCTGCAGGTGATGCTCGTCCTGTCGAGCCTCTTCCTCACCCTGCTGATCCTCATGCACAAGGGCAAGGGCGGCGGCCTGTCGGACATGTTCGGCGGCGGTGTCTCGACCACGCTGTCGGGCTCCACCGTGGCCGAGCGCAACCTCGACCGCTTCACCGTGGCGGTCGGCATCGTGTGGTTCGCCGCGATCGTCGGGCTCGGCTTGCTCGAGCGCTTCGCACCGGTCACCACCGCCTGAAAGGACCAGGGTCAAGCAGATGGCCAGCGGCAACGCGATCCGGGGCAGCCGAGTCGGCGCCGGACCCATGGGCGAGGCCGAGCGCGGCGAGTCCGCCCCTCGGATCTACGTCTCCTACTGGTGCGCCAACGGCCACGAGACCCGGCCCAGCTTCGCGCAGGAGCCCGGGATGGTCGCCCCCGAGATGTGGGACTGCCCGCGCTGTGGCCTGCCTGCCGGGCAGGACGAGGCCAACCCGCCGGCCGCCCCGAAGGTCGAGCCCTACAAGACCCACCTGGCCTATGTGAAGGAGCGTCGCTCCGACGCCGACGGCCAGGCGATCCTCGACGAGGCGCTCTCCGCGCTGCGTCAGCGCGGCCTGATCACCTGAGGTCCTGGGCTGCGGCTCGGTCCAGCAGCCAGCGGGTCGCGACCAGCCCGCGCACCCCGGCGGCCGGCACGTCCCAGCGGTCCGCGTCAGGGGTGAGCGCGCGGCATACCGCATCGGCCTTGTCGGCACCGGCGACGAGGAACCACACCTCCCGCGAGCGCTCGAGGCACTCGAAGGTGAGCGACACCCGGGTCGGCGGCGGCTTCGGCGAGTCGTGCACCGCCACCGCGATGGCGTCGGTGATCCGCTGCGCCGGATGGTGGGGGAAGAGCGAGGCGACGTGCGCGTCCGGCCCCATGCCGAGCAGCACGATGTCGAACAGGCCCGCACCGTCGGCGCGGATCGCCGCTCCGTATGCCGCGGCGCTCGCCTCCGCGTCGCTGCTGGCGTCCGGTCCGGCGACCCGGTGCACGTGCTCGGGACGCAGCCGACCCTCGGCGAGCAGCGTGTCGAGCAGCGCGGTGCCGTTCTGGGTGTCGTTGCGCTCGGGGTCGCCGGCCGGCAGGTAGCGCTCGTCGCCCCACCACACGTGCACCTGGGTCCAGTCGATGCCGTCGCCCCCGATGACGCTCGCGGCACCTGCTGCGGCGAGGATGGCCGAGCCCATCGAGCCCCCGGTGAGCGCGACGTGCGCGACCCGACGCTCGGAGACCGCCTTTGCCACGGCGGTCAGCAACCGCACGCCAGCCGCGGCCGCCAGCGCCTCCTTGTCCGGCTCGACGAGCACCTCGGGCTCGGGCCGCTGGCCGATCGGCAGATGCGGGTCGAGCCCGTCGAGGTGCCGCTCGGTCACGACGTCGACTCCGTGCGCGCGGCCTTGGCGGCCCGCTTGGCCCGAGGCGTCGCCTCGGCGCGACTGGTGGCGGCTGCCACGCTGGCCGGTGCCGAGCGCTTGGCGACGACCTTCTCGCGGGCCGTCTTCTTGCCGGCGAGCTTGGTCGCCGCGGCCTTCTTCACGGCGGCCTCGCTGGCCGTCTTCGGTGGCGGGGGAGCGGTGATCATCGCCGCGGCGAGCTGGGCGGATCGGTTGCGCCGCAACCTCTCTGCGCGGCGACGAGCCTCGCTCACCGAGGGCGCCGCGGCGCTGCCGGCGGCTCGCTGGGTCTTGAGCTCGGGCAGGCCCTTGCGCAGCACGTCGGCATAGGTGTCGTCCTCGTCGAGCCGGCGCAGCTCGTCGGCGAGGCACTCGGCGTCGCGGCGCCGGCGCAGGCTGATCCGCCGGTCCGGCTGGCCGGGCTGGGTCATCGTCGCGACGTAGTCGCCCGGGCGCACGAGGTCGATGGGACCGCCCGGCCGCTCCAGCCGGACGCTGCGGATGCCGCTGCCGTGCGGGGTCCGCACCCGGGTCACCGGGACCCGCAGCGCCCAGGCGAGCCACCCGGCGAGCAGGTCGGTGGACGGCGAGTCCGGCGCGCCGGCGACGACCGCCGACGTCACCTGCTCGTAGGGCGGGCCGTCGAGGGCGGCGGCGAGCAGGCCCCGCCAGAGCGTGATCCGGGTCCAGGCCAGGTCGGTGTCACCGGCGCGGTAGCTCTGGGCGAGCCGCTTGAGGAAGGCCCCCGGCCGCGGTGCCTCGGCCGAGTCGGTGATCCGCCGGCTGGCGAGGGCGGCGATCGGGTCGGTCCGCAGGTCGGCCGGTGCCTGCCGGGGCCACCAGGCGACGACCGGCGAGTCGGGCAGCAGCAGCGGCACGACAACACTGTCGCCGTGCCCGGCGAGCCGGCCGTAGAGCCGCAGCACGACGACCTCGCTGGCCCCGGCGTCGCCACCGAGCCGGATCTGTCCGTCGAGGCGGTTCGCGCCGCGCTTGTCACCGAGGACGAGCACGACGATCCGCGAGGGATGCTGCCGGCTGGCCTCGGTGGCCACCTCGATGACGTCGTCGGCAGACTGGTCGTCGACGACGACGACGAGGGTGAGCACCCGGCCGAGCGTCATCGCGCCGACGTCGTTGCGCAGCTGGACGAGCTTCTTGGCGATCGCCCCGGTCGAGGTGTTCGGCAGGTCGATGATCACGGCTTCCTCCAGGCGCGGCCGTCGCGGGCCATCATCTCGTCGCTGCTGCGCGGGCCCCAGCCGCCGGAGTCGTAGGGCTCCGGCTTGGCGTGCTTGGCCCACCACGCCTCGATCGGGTCGAGGATCTGCCAGGACAGCTCGACCTCCTCATGCCGCGGGAACAGTGGCGGGTCGCCGAGCAGGACGTCGAGGATGAGCCGCTCGTAGGCCTCGGGGGAGGACTCGGTGAAGGACGTGCCGTAGCCGAAGTCCATCGTCACGTCGCGGACCTCCATCTGCGCACCGGGCACCTTGGAGCCGAAGCGCATGGTGATGCCTTCGTCGGGCTGCACCCGGATGACGATGGCGTTCT
>DAOTIG010000185.1:0-5587 GCA_035448065.1 Dermatophilaceae bacterium | reverse complement strand
CAACTACACCTTCGGCCTGACCGAGCAGTCGATGTTCCACGAGATCGACCAGGACCGGATCGACCGGGTGCGCGGCATGGACATCACGGTGGTCACGACCGCGACCACCGACGACGAGGGACGCGCGCTGCTCAAGGCGCTCGGCTTCCCGTTCCGGGACAACTGAGAGAAGCGAGAGACCAGACGATGGCCAAGACCGCCCTCATCAACAAGGCGAACAAGAAGCCGAAGTTCGCGGTGCGCGCCTACACCCGCTGCCAGCGCTGCGGGCGCCCCCACTCGGTCTACCGCAAGTTCGGCCTGTGCCGGATCTGCCTGCGGGAGATGGCCCACCGCGGCGAGCTCCCCGGCGTGACCAAGAGCTCCTGGTAGACAACCCACCCGACCACCACCTGCACCGAAGGTCGGCAGCGGAGCCGCGACGCGGCATACCGGACCGAAACCACGGTGAGAAAGGGCGACCTGCCCGATGATGACCGACCCGATTGCGGACATGCTCACGCGTGTGCGCAATGCCAATGCGGCACACCACGACTCGGTGTCCATGCCGTTCTCCAAGCTCAAGAGCCACATCGCCGAGATTCTCGAGCGTGAGGGCTACATCGCGGGCTGGGAGGTCAGCGACGCCGAGGTGGGCAAGACGCTCACCATCACCCTCAAGTACGGCCCCAACCGGGAGCGCTCGATCGCCGGCGTCCGCCGCGTCAGCAAGCCCGGCCTGCGGGTCTACGCCAAGTCGACCAACCTGCCCAGGGTGCTCGGCGGCCTCGGCGTGGCGATCCTGTCCACGTCCACCGGCCTGCTCACCGACAAGCAGGCGCACGAGAAGGGCGTCGGCGGGGAAGTCCTCGCCTACGTCTGGTAAGGGGCGCTAGTCATGTCGCGAATCGGACGACTTCCGGTCACCATCCCCTCGGGCGTCGAGATCACCATCGACGGCCAGGTGGTCCGGGTCAAGGGCCCCAAGGGCCAGCTCGAGCACACCGTCGCCGCGCCGATCACGGTCGCCCGTGGCGAGAGCGGTGCCATCGAGGTCAGCCGCCCCGACGACGAGCGCCTCTCGCGCTCGCTGCACGGGCTGACCCGCACGCTCATCAGCAACATGGTCCAGGGCGTCACCCAGGGCTATGAGAAGAAGATGGAGATCGTCGGCACCGGGTACCGGGTGATGGCCAAGGGCAGCAACCTCGAGTTCGCCCTCGGCTACAGCCACCCCATCACCGTCGAGCCCCCCGAGGGCATCTCCTTCGCCGTCGAGAACGCCACCCGCTTCTCGGTGCACGGCATCGACAAGCAGCAGGTCGGCGAGGTCGCGGCGAACATCCGCAAGCTGCGCAAGCCCGACCCCTACAAGGCCAAGGGCGTTCGCTACGCGGGCGAGCACATCCGTCGCAAGGTCGGCAAGGCCGGGAAGAAGTAAGCCATGGCACAGATCATCAAGCGCGGCACGAGCAAGGCCGCGGCGCGGATCCGCCGGCAGGTCCGGGGGCGCAAGAAGCTCTCCGGCACCGCGGCCCGGCCCCGTCTGGTCGTCTCCCGCTCGACGCGGCACCTGTTCGCCCAGGTCGTCGACGACACGGTGGGCAAGACCCTCGCGTCGGCATCGACGATGGAGGCCGACCTCCGCTCGCTCGACGGCGACAAGACCGCCAAGGCGAAGAAGGTCGGCGAGCTCATCGCCGAGCGGGCCAAGGCCAAGGGTGTCGAGGCGGTCGTCTTCGATCGCGGCGGCAACAAGTACCACGGCCGGGTCGCGGCGATCGCCGACGGCGCACGCGAGGGCGGGCTGAGCCTGTGAGCAGCGCTTTCGCCACGGCATACCAGAACGTGAGCAACGGACAGACTGAGATGAGGAACCACTGATGCCCGGACCACAGCGTCGAGGCACCGGTCCCGGTGCCGGCAGCGGCGAGTTCGGTGCCGACCGCGGCGAGCGGGGCGGCCGTGGGGGTCGTGGCGGCCGCGACGGTCGTGACGGCCGTCGGGACGCCCGCGAGCAGGAGAAGAGCCAGTACCTCGAGCGGGTCGTGACGATCAACCGAGTCGCCAAGGTCGTCAAGGGTGGCCGGCGGTTCAGCTTCACCGCGCTGGTCGTCGTCGGTGACGGCGACGGCACCGTGGGCGTCGGCTACGGCAAGGCCAAGGAGGTGCCCGCGGCCATCGCCAAGGGCGTCGAGGAGGCCAAGAAGGCCTTCTTCTCGGTGCCCCGGATCCAGGGGACCATCCCCCACCCGGTGAGCGGCGAGGCCGCCGCGGGTGTCGTCATGCTCCGCCCGGCCTCTCCGGGTACCGGCGTCATCGCCGGTGGCCCGGTGCGCGCCGTGCTCGAGTGCGCCGGCATCCACGACGTGCTGTCCAAGTCGCTCGGCTCGAGCAACGCGATCAACATCGTGCACGCGACGGTCGAGGCGCTCAAGGGCCTCGAGCGGCCCGAGGCGGTCGCCGCCCGGCGTGGCCGGACCGTCGAGGAGGTCGCCCCCGCGGCGATGCTCCGCTCCCAGGCCGAGGGCAAGGCTGCCGCCGCTGCCAAGGCCGAGCGAGTGGGTGCCTGATGGCTCGGCTCAAGGTGACCCAGGTGCGCGGCCACGTCGGGCAGAAGCAGTTCGCCCGCGAGACCCTGCGCTCGCTGGGCCTCAAGCGAATCGGCGACACCGTCGTCAAGGAAGACCGCCCCGAGATCCGGGGCATGGTCCGCGCGGTCACCCACCTGGTGACCGTCGAGGAGGTTGACTGACCATGGCCGAGACCAAGGCCAGCAAGGCCGCTGCGGCGTCCGACACCACCGACAGCAACGGGGGCGCGACCCTCAAGGTGCACCACCTGCGCCCGGCGCCCGGGGCCAAGACCCCGCGCACCCGGGTGGGTCGTGGTGAGGGCTCCAAGGGCAAGACCGCCGGTCGTGGCACCAAGGGCACCAAGGCCCGCTACCAGGTGCCCGAGCGCTTCGAGGGCGGCCAGATGCCGATGCACATGAGCATGCCCAAGCTGCGCGGCTTCAAGAACCCCTTCCGCACCGTCTACCAGGTCGTCAACCTCGACCGGCTGAGCGCGCTCTACCCGAAGGGCGGCGACGTGACCGTCGCCGACCTGGTGGCCAAGGGTGCGGTCCGCGACGGCCAGCCCGTCAAGGTGCTCGGCACCGGCGAGATCTCGGTCAAGGTCAACGTCACCGCCGACCGGTTCTCCGGCGCGGCCAAGGACAAGATCGAGGCCGCGGGCGGCAGCGTCACGCAGGCCTGAGCCGACGGCGACGAACACCCCGGGCCCGGCACTCCAGGCTCGGGGTGTTATCTTGCACCGTCGCCATCATCGGACCGTGCGCGGACGCCCGGTCCTCGGCAGACACCAGGAGGACTCTTGCTCACCGCCGTCGCCCGTGCCTTCCGCACGCCTGACCTGCGGCGCAAGCTGCTGTTCACGCTCTTCATCATGGTGATCTTCCGGCTCGGCTCCGCAGTGCCGACGCCCGGGGTGTCCTACACCTTGGTGAGCCAGTGCATCAGCACGGCCGACGTGTCCGGGGGCTTCCTGGGGCTGGCCAACCTCTTCTCCGGTGGCGCGCTGCTGCAGCTGTCCGTGTTCGCGCTGGGCATCATGCCCTACATCACGGCGAGCATCATCGTGCAGCTGCTGACCGTGGTCATCCCGCGCTTCGAGACCCTCAAGAAGGAGGGTCAGGCTGGCCAGGCGAAGATGACGCAGTACACGCGCTACCTCACCATCGGCCTGGCGATCCTGCAGTCCTCGACGCTCATCACCTTCGCCCGCAACCCGATGCAGATCTTCGGCCCGCAGTGCACGAAGATCCTGGCCGACGACTCGCTGCCGACGATCATCCTCATGGTGCTCACCCTCACCGCCGGCACCGGCCTGATCATGTGGCTCGGTGAGCTCATCACCGACCGGGGCATCGGCAACGGCATGTCGCTGCTCATCTTCACCTCGATCGCGGCCGGCTTCCCCGCGTCCCTGTGGGCGCTCAAGGACTCCAACGGCTGGGGCACCTTCCTCGGGATCATCCTCGTCGGCTTCCTCGTGATGGCCCTGGTCATCTTCGTCGAGCAGTCCCAGCGCCGCATCCCGGTGCAGTACGCCAAGCGGCAGGTGGGCCGGCGGATGTACGGCGGCAGCTCGACCTACATCCCGCTCAAGGTGAACATGGCCGGCGTGATCCCGGTCATCTTCGCCAGCTCGCTGCTCGCGCTGCCAACCCTCGTCGCCCAGTTCGCGTCGCCGCAGGACGGCTCGGCCCCTCCCGCCTGGGCGAGCTGGATCATGGCCAACCTCACCAAGGGCGACCACCCCATCTACATGGCGAGCTACGTCGCGCTGATCCTCTTCTTCACGTTCTTCTACGTGTCGATCACGTTCAACCCCGTCGAAGTCGCGGACAACATGAAGCGCTACGGTGGGTTCATCCAGGGCATCAGAGCCGGGCGACCCACGGCCGAGTACCTCGACTACGTCCTGACCCGGATCACCGTTCCCGGGGCCATCTACCTGGCTGCCATCTCGCTCATCCCGCTGATTGCGATCGTGCTGTTCCAGGCCAACCAGAACTTCCCGTTCGGTGGCACCTCGATCCTCATCATCGTCGGCGTCGGGCTCGAGACGGTCAAGCAGATCCAGGCTCAGCTGCAACAACGCAACTATGAAGGATTCCTGCGATGAGGCTGATCATCATGGGCCCCCCTGGTGCCGGCAAGGGCACCCAGGCGGCACACATCGCCACGCGTTTCGGCATCCCGGCCATCTCCACCGGTGAGATCTTCCGGTCCAACATCAAGCGCGGCACCGAGCTGGGCAAGCGGGTCGAGTCGATCATGGTCGCCGGTGGCTACGTCCCCGACGAGCTGACCAACGAGATCGTCGAGGACCGACTGGCCCAGGCCGACTGCGAGCCCGGCTTCCTGCTCGACGGCTACCCCCGGACCACCGGCCAGGTCGAGTTCCTCGACGAGCTGCTGGCCCGCGACGGCCACCGGGTCGGCGCGGTCATCGAGCTCACCGTCGATGAGGAGGCCACTGTCCAGCGGCTGCTCGACCGGGCTGCCGTCCAGGGCCGGGCCGACGACAACGAGGAGACCATCCGCGAGCGGATGGCGATCTATCACACCGAGACCGCGCCGTTGACTGCGATCTACGCCGACCACGGCGTGCTCGTCCGGGTCGACGGCATGGGCGACATCGACGAGGTGACCGACCGGATCGCCGCGGTGCTCACCGACATCGACGACTGAGGGACCCCGCACCGACGTGTCCGCCCGTCGCGCCACGCCGGCGCACACCGACGACCAGCTGCTGCTCATGCGCGAGGCCGGGCTGCTCGTCGCCCGCACCCTCGAGCTGGTCGCCGGCGCCGCGCGCGACGGTCTGACGACGATCGAGCTGGACCGGCTCGCCGAGACCCACATCCGCGACCACGGCGGTCGGCCGAGCTTCGCGGAGGTGCCCGGCTACCGGCATACCCTCTGCACGTCGGTCAACGAGCAGGTCGTGCACGGCATCCCGGGCGAGCGAGTGCTGCGCGACGGCGACCTGCTCTCGATCGACTGCGGAGCCATCGTCGACGGCTGGCACGGCGACG
>DAOTIG010000184.1:0-5596 GCA_035448065.1 Dermatophilaceae bacterium | reverse complement strand
GGACCCGGGCGATGGCCTGCGGATCGTGCAGGTCGTGGGGGGTGCCGAGCCGCTCGCGATCGCAGGGGCGGCCGAAGGCGGTGACGACCGCGACGATCCGCCGGCCGGCGACCTGGGTGACCTCGGCCAGCTGGGTGAGCCGGTCGACGAGGGGGGCGTCAGAGCGGATGTGGCCGAGCTCGTGCTCGAGCACGGTGGTGTCGAAGACGGTCCTGGCCGCCGCCGTGACCAGGTCGTCCTTGCTGTCGAAGACGCGGAAGATGGTGCCCTCGGCGACGCCGGCCGCCGCGGCGATCTCTCGGGTGGTCACCTCCGGTCCCCGCTCGAGCACCAGCGGCAGCGCTGCCTCGAGCAGGGCCGCGCGTCGTTCGGCGGGCGGCAGGGAGGGGGCGCGGGGCGGCATACCGGAAGGGTAGGTGAGTGAGCACTCACTCACAAGTCGGGACGGGCGCCGCGGGGGGCCGGGGGTGTGCGCGGAGGTATTGGATGCTCCACGCTGGGCTCGATCCTGGTGCAACCGTGGATGCGTCAGATCTCGCCGGCCCGTGGTGCAACCGTGGATGCATCAGATCTCGCCGATCCCTGGTGCAACCGTGGATGCACCAGAATCAGCGGGGCTTGGGAGCATCCGATATCGGCGACACCCACCCCGAGGCCCCACGAGGCACCCCACCGCCGGACCCGAGGCCTTAGTCGGCGACGAGCATCCCGTGCGCAACCAAGCCGGACAGGGTCGGCAGCACGCTGGCGACGACGTCCGCCTCCGGCTGCTCGAGCAACTCCGCGATCGCCGCGAGCGCGGCGCGCGCGGTGAGCTCTCCGTCGCACACCGACAGCAGTGCCGCTGTCGGGGTGTCGAGCCGCACCACTCGCCGCAGTCCGCCCCCCTGCCGCGCCAGGATCACCGACGGGTCGTCGTCACCGGGACGACTGTGCCGCTCCTCCGTCACGTCGCCCGCCACCCGCCAGCGTGTGTCGAGCAGGTATGCCGCCCCGCCCTCGGCGAGCGCGGTGCGGGCTCGCAGGCCAGCGTCGAGCGCCTGGCCGACCGCCGGCGCGACCGGGCCGCCCACCTCGTCGAGGTCGACCCACGGCTCACGCTCCCCCGCCGGCCGCTGCAGGGTGACCACGCCGAACCCGATGCCCTCCACCTGGCGGTCCGCGAAGTCCGCGAGCCACGCGGCATACATGACCTCGTAGGCCGCTGCCCCACGCCGCTGGCCGGCGTCGCGCGCCCAGAGCTCGGCATACTGCGCCGGGTCCTGCACGTCCCGCTGGATGACCCACGCGTCCAGCCCGGTGCCGTCGAGCCACTCCCGCCACCGATCGCGCCAGTCGTGGCCGCGGCGGATCTCCCAGTTCCCGAGGAACTGCGCCACCCCACCCGGCCGCAGATGCTCCCCCACCTCACGCACGAGTGTCTCGACCACCCCGTCGCCGACCAGCCCGGCATCCCGATACTCGTAGACCGGCACGCCGGCTGCGCGGGGCGTGATGACGAACGGCGGGTTGCTCACCACGAGGTCGAAGCGTTGCCCCGCAACGGGTTCCAGCAGGCTGCCCTGCCGCAGGTCGAGCTGCACGCCGTTGAGCTCGGCGGTGAACCGGGCGAAGGCCAGCGCCCGCTCCGACGTGTCGGTGCCGACGATCGCGTCGCAGTGGGTCGCCAGGTGCAGCGACTGGACGCCGCTGCCGACGCCGAGGTCGAGCGCACTGCCCGAGCGCCGGCGCACCGTCCACTCGGCGAGCGTCGTCGAGGCATTGCCGATGCCCAGCACGTGCGTCTCGGCGAGCGGGCGGCCGGTGGCGATCTCGGACAGGTCCGACGCCACCCACCAGACGTGCCTCTCGTCGGCATAGGGCCGCAGGTCGCACGTGCCGCGCAGGTCGGCCCCTTCAGCGCGCGCGATGCCGAGCCGCACCGCGCCGTCGGCGCGCAACGTGGGCAGCGCGCGGTCGGCGTCGTCCCACGCGACCGGGAAGCCGAGGGCGAGCAGCCGGACGAGAACGGCCAGCGGCTCGGGGCGGTCGCGGGTGGCCAGGTCGGCCGGCAGCCGCTGCTCGCGGTGCAGCGCACCGGCCGCGACCGGGCCGAGCAGGTCCTGCACCCCGTCGACCGTGTATGCCGCGGCGGCCAGGTCCGCACGCAGCAGCGCCAACAGGTCGGGGTCGGTGGTCGGCGGCGGGATCACGGGTCCCACCGTAGTGCTCCGAACACGGGAGCGGGCCGGCCCCCTCCGGGTCGCCGGCCCACTTCCCCTCGTGTCCGGGCCAAGCCTAGGGGGTCTTGGCCCGGAGCCACACCAACTACATCGCGGCCGACTGGGTCGTGCTGGCCGGCGTGGTCTCGCCGCCGATCGCGAGGTCGCGACGCTTCGACACGGCGACCGCTCCGACGACGACGACGAGCGCGAGCGCCGCGATGGCGTAGCGGATGCCCGCGTTGGCGCCGGCACCCACCGACAGCATGACGATCGCCGGCGCGACCAGCACCGAGACGAGGTTCATCACCTTGATGAGCGGGTTGATCGCCGGGCCGGCGGTGTCCTTGAAGGGGTCGCCGACGGTGTCGCCGATGACCGTCGCGGCGTGCGCCTCGGAGCCCTTGCCACCGTGGCTGCCGTCCTCGACGAGCTTCTTCGCGTTGTCCCACGCGCCACCGGAGTTGGCGAGGAAGACGGCCATCAGGCAGCCCGACGTGATCGCGCCGGCGAGGAAGCCGGCGAGCGCGCCGATGCCCAGGCCGAAGCCGACGACGATCGGGGTGAGGGCGGCGAGCAGGCCGGGGGTGGCCAGCTCGCGCAGCGAGTCACGGGTGCAGATGTCGACGACCTTGCCGTACTCCGGCTTGGCGGTGCCCTCCATGATCCCGGGGATCTCGCGGATCTGGCGGCGCACCTCGAAGATGATCGCGCCGGCGGCCCGGGTCACGGCGTTGATGGCCAGTCCGGAGAAGAGGAAGACGACCGCCGCACCGATGAGCGCACCGACGAGGGTCAGCGGGGTGACGATCTCGGTGACGAAGGACAGTGGCAGCTGGTCGACCGACTTGACGCCCGCCTCGACCGCCGCCGTCGACCAGGCGTCGGTGAACGAGCCGAAGAGCGCGGTGGCGGCGAGCACGGCGGTCGCGATCGCGATGCCCTTGGTGATCGCCTTGGTCGTGTTGCCGACCGCGTCGAGGTCGGTGAGGATCCGCGCGCCGCGCTCGTCGACGTCGTGGGACATCTCGGCGATGCCCTGGGCGTTGTCGGAGACCGGGCCGAAGGTGTCCATCGCCACGATGACGCCGACGGTGGTGAGCAGGCCGCAGCCGGTGAGGGCGATGAAGAAGAGGCCGAGCAGCGCCGAGCCGCCACCGAGCGAGGCCGCGCCGAAGACCGCGAGGCCGATGATGACCGCGGTGTACACCGCCGACTCGAGGCCCACGCCGATGCCGGACAGCACGACGGTCGCCGGGCCGGTGAGCGACGTGCGGGCGACGTCCTTGGTCGGGCGGGCGTGCGTGCCGGTGAAGTGACCGGTGAGCCAGAGGATGACGCCGGCGAGGATGATGCCGAGGAAGACGACGAGCGTCGCCCGGATCCGCAGGCCGTCGACCATGACCCCGCCGACCTCGTGCGACTGCGGCAGGTAGACGAAGGCCGCGGCGAGGGAGAGCACGGCTGAGATGACCGCCGAGATGTAGAAGCCGCGGTTGATCGCGGTGAGGCCGTTCTCGTCGCCCTTCACCTTGGTGATGAAGACGCCGATGATCGCGGTGATCGCGCCGACGGCGGGGATGATGAGCGGGAAGACCAGCCCGTAGTTGCCCAGCGCGACGGAGCCGAGGATGAGCGCGGCGACAAGCGTCACGGCATACGACTCGAAGAGGTCGGCGGCCATGCCGGCGCAGTCGCCGACGTTGTCGCCCACGTTGTCGGCGATGGTCGCCGCGTTGCGCGGGTCGTCCTCGGGGATGCCCGCCTCGACCTTGCCGACGAGGTCGGCGCCGACGTCGGCGGCCTTGGTGAAGATGCCGCCGCCGACTCGCATGAACATCGCGAGCAGGGCCGCGCCGAAGCCGAAGCCCTCGAGCACCTTGGGCGCCTCGCCCTTGTAGAGGAGCACGACGATCGCCGCGCCGAGCAGACCGAGGCCGACGGTCGCCATGCCGACCGTGCCGCCGGTGCGGAAGGCGATCCGCATGCCCCCCTCGCGGTCGGCCTGCCGAGCGGCCGCCGCGACCCGGACGTTGGCGCGGACCGCGAGGTTCATGCCGAGGTAGCCGATCGCTGCCGAGAAGAGCGCGCCGACGACGAAGAAGGCGGAGCGGCCGATCTTGACCCCCATGTCGGGAGCCGGCAGCAGGAAGAGGAGCAGGAAGACGAGGACGACGAAGCCGCCGAGCGTCTTGAACTGGCGCATGAGATAGGCCTGCGCGCCCTCCTGGACCGCGGCGCCGATCTCCTGCATGCGCGCGGTGCCGGCGTCGGCGGCGAGGACCTGGGACCGGAACATCGCGCCCATCCCGAGCGCGACGAGAGCGATGACGAGAACGGCGATGACGAGCGTCGTGTCGTTGCCGACGAGCGTCGCTCCGCCTGCGGCCGCGGGGCTGATCGAGAGCACGGTGGGTCCTCCTGGTCGCCGGGCTGCGGCGGGTCTCAGGCTCCGCGCAGCCGGTTGGCCGCGGAGTCACATGGTGTGTCCGGGGCGAGGCTACCGGTTGGTAGTCCCCTGGCGTAGTCGGGGGGCCGGGTGTGACGCGGGTCGCATTGCGGTGCAAGCGCTTTCAAGCCGTCGGACCCGGTATGCCGCGCCGGCGCGGCATACCGGCGCGGTCTGGCACGCCGGCGTGGTCGTCAGTCGGCGGTGGCGAGCGAGCCCAGGTCGGGGGCGATCTCGAAGACCCGATCCAGCCCGGTGATGCCGAAGACCTTGAGCACCCGCTCGTTGCTGCAGACGATCCGCAGCGTGCCGCCCTGGGCGCGGACCAGCTTGAGCCGGCCGACGAGGACGCCGAGGCCGGTGGAGTCGAGGAAGGTCACGTCGGTGAGGTCCGCGACGAGGTCGCGAGCGCCCCGTGCGATCTGCTCGTCGAGGTGCCGACGCAGCGCCGGCGCCGTGTAGACGTCGACCTCACCGCCCACGCTGACGACGACTCGATCCCCCTGCGGCGCGCTGGACAACGCCAGTTCCACGATGGTGACTCATCCCTTCCGCTGCGTTCGGTCCCCCCGTTGCTAGCAACGTACCCCCGGACCGTACGGTTGACACAATGGTCAGACCTGAGGGCGCAGATGTCCAGCGGTGGCGCCCGGACGCGCTGCTGGCGGACCTCGCCGGCCCACGTCCGGGACGGCTGCGGCACGTCCGGCGCATTCCGGAGCGCCCAGCCGACCCGGTCCCGATCCCCGACTGGGTGTCCCCCACGCTGACCGCCGCGCTGCTCGCGCGCGGCACCGACCGGCTGTGGCGACATCAGCTCGAGGTCGCCGACGCAGCGCGAGCCGGCGAGCATGTCGTCGTCGCGACAGGGACGGCCTCGGGCAAGTCCCTCGCCTATCTCCTGCCGGTGCTCTCGGCGGTCCTCGACGGCACGACGGCGCCCACG
>DAOTIG010000183.1:0-5598 GCA_035448065.1 Dermatophilaceae bacterium | reverse complement strand
GTCGAGCAGGTCGAGGCGGGCCAGCAGGGCGACCAGCGCGTCGACCCGACGGGCCGGCTCACCGTGGCGAGCTGCCGCGGCATACAGGCTGGGCAGTGGGTGGGCGCCGTCGAGGCGGGCCAGGACGGCCTGCTCGCCGCGGGTCAGCCCAGTGAGCACGCAGGCGTGTGGCCCGAGCCCGAGCTGGATGGTGTCCGGACCGCGGCGCAGCGGCCGGACCGGCGGGCGCAGGCGGGGCGTCGACGGCATGCGGCGAATCTGCCACAGCCGTCCGACCCGCGTCGGTCGTCATCCACAGGCCACGCCGGTCTGTGGACAGACACGCCGGAGGGCGGGCCGCCAGCTGCGGCCCGCCCTCCGAGCGATCGATCGGGCGAGGCTCAGGCCTTGCCGAGGATGCGGTTGAGGTTCGTGCCGCACTCGGGGCACTTGCCCTTGGCCATCCGACGGCCGTTGTCGCTCACGACGACCTTGCCCTCGGCGGTCTTCTTCTCCTTGCACTTCACGCAGTAGAACTCGCCCTTGTAGGTCTCGTCCGCCATGTGGGTCTCCTTCGTTCGATTGGCTTCGGTGCGGGGGCTAGGTGCCGACGTCTGCGGCGGCCGCCTCCCCCGGGGCCGGCCCCACCCTAGTACGGCTGAGCACAGGATGCGTGCAAGACGGGGGTCGTGCCGCACACACCGGGCGGCGGCAGCAGGTTGGGGGCGCCGGCTCTCCTGGCACGACCTAGAGTCGGTCCCATGAGCGATGAGACCCCCTCGAGCCACCCGGCGAGCCCTGCAACGGCCTGGTGGGAGCTCGACCTCACCCATCTGCAGGCCCAGCGCCGCCAGGCCAGCGGCCGGACGGTGGCCCTGGTCACCCTCGACCAGCCGGACAAGCGCAATGCGATGTCCGACGAGATGACCGAGTCGTGGGGACGACTGATGGCCGCGCTGCGCGAGGATCGCGAGCTCGCCGCGGTCGTCGTCACCGGGGCCGGCGCCGGCTTCAGCTCCGGCGGCGACCTTGGCTGGATCGTCAAGGACAAGGACGCCCAGGTCTTCGACCTGCGTCACCGGATGCTCGGCTTCTACCGCACCTGGCTGTCGATCAAGCGGCTCGAGGTGCCCACCATCGCCGCGATCAACGGGCACGCGATCGGGGCGGGCTTCGCCGTCGCGCTCGCCTGCGACATCCGGTATGCCGCCGCTGACGCCAAGCTCGGTGTGCCGTTCACCTCGCTGGGGCTGCACCCCGGCATGGCGACGACCTGGTCACTGCCCAATGTCGCCGGCTTCGCCGTGGCTCGTGACCTGCTGCTCACCGGGCGGCTGGTCACCGGAGCCGAGGCCGTCTCGCTCGGGCTGGCATCACGCGCGCTGCCGGCGGTCGACGTGCCCGCGGAGTCGCTCGCTGCGGCCGACCGGATCGCCGCCGCCGCTCCGATCGCGACCTCGCTCACCGTCGCCGCCCTCCGCGACGGCGGGCACCAGTCCTTCGAGGACGCCATCGAGTGGGAGGCGCTGGCCCAGTCGGTGACCCTCGCGACCGAGGATCTGCACGAGGGCATCGCGGCCGCCGCCGAGCGCCGGACGGCGACCTTCCGGGGCCGGTGACCCGGCTGCGCGGCTCCCGCCGGCCGTCCGCATCGGTGTCGGCGGGGCGGCATACAGTCGGATCATGAGCACCGAGCCACGTCCGCCGATCGGGGTCGCCCCCGGCCCCGGCGACGTGGAGGTGCGGCGCAGCACCCGCCGGCGGCGCACCGTGAGCGCCTATCGCGAGGGCGAGCGCACCGTCGTGCTCATCCCGGCCCGGATGAGCCAGGCCGACGAGCGCCGCTGGGTGGCCGAGATGCTCGAGCGGCTCGCAGCGGCCGAGGCCAAGCGCCGACCGAGCAGCGACGAGCTGGCCCGCCGGGCCGACGTGCTCTCGCGGCGCTACCTCGACGGGCGGGCGACGCCGGCCTCGATCCGCTGGGTGGGCAACCAGCGCGGCCGTTGGGGGTCGTGCACCCCGTCGGAGCGCTCGGTGCGGATCAGTGACCGGGTGCGGGGCATGCCCGACTACGTCGTCGACTACGTCGTGCTCCACGAGCTCGCCCACCTGCTCGTGCCCGGTCACGGGCCGGAGTTCTGGCGGCTGCTCGAGGCCTTCCCCCGGCTCGAGCGGGCCCGAGGCTATCTCGACGGCGTCGCGGCCGCCGCCGGGCTGACCGTGAGCGACGAGGCCGACGAGGCCGACGAGGCGCTGCCCGCGTCCGCGCCGGTCGGCGCTCCGGTGGCAGCCCCGACCGCGACGGCGCCCGGAGGTCGTCGATGAGCGCGCCGGCGCCGGCCCGGCCGCGCCGCCGACGCAGCCCGGGGTGGGTGCCCAACCAGCACGGGGCCTGGGCGATGCTCGCCAGCCCGCTGCTGCTCGGCGCGCTCGCCGGGGGCCTGTCCTGGCGGCACCTCGTGCTCGGGGCCTTCTGGTTCGCCGGCTACGTCGCCTTCTTCGCCACCAGCCTGTGGCTCAAGTCCGGGCGCAAGCCGCGCTTCCTGCGCCCCGTTCAGGTGTATGCCGCGGCCGCCGCCGTCCTCGGGGTGCTCACCCTCGTGCTGGGTCCGGGACTGCTGCGATGGGCGCCGCTCTTCGCGCTGCCGCTCGGGGTCGGGCTGTGGGCGGCGGCTCATCGCCGCGAGCGCGATCTGCTCGCCGGATTGACCACCGTCGTGGGCTCGGCGCTGATGACCGTCGTCGCCTACGACGCGGCCGGCGGGTCGGGCGCGCTGCCGGCGGTCGGTGCCGCCGGCGACCTGAGCCGGGCCGCGGTGCTCGCGCTGGTCCAGCTGCTCTACTTCGGCGGCACCGTCTGCTACGTCAAGTCGGTCATCCGCGAGCGCGGGGTGCCGGCCTTCCTGCGACTCTCGATCGGGTGGCACGGTGCGGCCACCCTCGTCGTCGCGGTGCTCTGGGCCACCGGCCTGGTTGCCGGCTGGGCGGCCGCGGCCCTGCTCGCGACCTTCGTCCTGCTCACCGCGCGGGCAGCGGTCGTGCCGCGGATGTCCCTGTCTCCCAAGCAGATCGGCATCGCCGAGATCGGTGCCACGCTGGCCGTGGCGCTGTTCTCGCTGTGGGCGACCTGAGCGGTCGCGCCCAGCTGCTGGCCGCGCGGAGGTCGGCTGGTGCCGACCGGATGTCCGTCGAGTGTCGACTTTCGGTCGTGCGGGTCGGCTGGTGGCGACCGGATGTCCGTCGAGTGTCGACTTTCGGTCACGCGCCTCCGCGGGGTGCGGACCCGCCGCGTGGACAGGTTCCCGGGTCAGCTCGTCCCGTCGGCCGACCCGTCAAGCACCCGCCGACAGGCGCGAGCAAGGGCGGCCATCTCGGCCGCGGTGGGCTCGGGCAGCGCGTCGAGGGGCCACCAGGCGAGGTCGCGCGACTCGGCGCTGCGCACCGGCTGGGCGCCGGGCGGAGCGACGCCGGCGAAGCGGACGTCGAGGTGCTCCCGGCATCGGCCGAAGGAGCCGACAAGCAGGTGCCGGTCGAGCTGGGCGATCTCCGGCAGCACCCGCACCCCGTCGATCCCGGACTCCTCGCGCGCCTCGCGAGCGGCCGCGGCATACAGGCTGGCGTCCTCGGGCTCGAGATGCCCGCCGAGCTGCAGCCACACGCCGGCCTTGCCGTGCAGGGTGAGCAGCACCGCGTCCAGCCCGGCCGAGAAGAGCAGCACGCCCGCGGTGAGGTGCTCCGGCGGCCCGGCCTTGGCAACCCCGTGGGGGTGGACGTGCAGGTGCTCCAGGTAGCCGCGGCGCAGCGCCTCCTGCGCGGCGTCCGGGGCCTGCCACGCGGTCAGCGCGCGCACCGCGTCGTCGTGCAGGTGCCGGTATGCCGCCCCGGCCTCGCTCACGGGGCGGGGGAGCCGCCGGGCTGCTCGCCCTCGGGCGGGGTGGGCGGCAGCTCACCGGAGAGCAGCCGCTCGAGCTCGGCGTCGAGGCTGTCCGGCCCGGCCGGGGCCTGCCGACGCTCGACATAGCCGAGCGGGTCGTCGAGGTCGGCCGCGGTCGGCGCGAGGTCGGGGTAGTCCCACGAGGAGTCGCGCAGGGCCATCCCGCCGGCCGACTCCAACGCCGCCCAGAGGTTGCGGGCATCGCGCAGCCGGCGCGGGCGCAGCTCGAGGCCGACGAGGCCCGCGAAGGTCTTGTGGGTCGGTCCGCCGGCCCGTCGCCGGCGAACCGCCTCGCCGAGCGCCTGGGCCTGCGGCAGGTGAGCAGCGGTCGCCTGCTCGGTGACCAGGTCGACCCAACCCTCGACGAGCGCGAGGGTCGCCTCGAGCCGGGTGAGCGCCGCCTGCTGCTCGGGAGTGCGGCGCTGGCCGAACAGCTGCGCCTGGGAGAAGGCGTCCTGCAGCGACTGCGGGTTCTGCAGGTCCGCCGACCGCACCGCCTGCTCGATGGCGTCGGTGTCGATGCTGATGTGCCGGCCGTAGTCGCGCACGGCAGCCTCGAGCTGGGAGCCCAGCCACGGCACGTGGGCGAAGAGCCTGGCCCGGGCGGCCTCCCGCACCGCGAGGTAGAGCCGGACCTGGTCGAGGTCGACGTGGACATCGTCGGCGAAGGCCGCCACCCGAGCCGGCAGCAGCGCGATGGTGTCGTCATCGACGAGCGGCAGGCCGATCTCGGTGGCGCTGAGCACGTCACCAGCCAGGCCGCCGACGGCCTGCCCGGTCTGGGCGCTGAACATACCCTGGGAGAGCTGCTCGAAGGCCGGCGTGAGCTGGCCGATGATCCCCTCGAAGGACAGCGCCCCGCCGCCAGGCAGGCCGAGGGCGCCGAGGTCGGGGCCGCCGGCCTCGCCTAGCTGCTCGAGCTGGCCGCGCATCGCGGCGGTCACCGCGGCGCCCACTCCGTCGGCCACCGGCTCGACGAGGGTCTGCCAGTGCGGCATGGTCGCCTCGACCCACTCGGCCCCGCTCCACGCGCGCCCCGGGGCGGTCGTCGCCGGCAGGGCGGTGACCGGGTCGAGCCACAGCTGGGCGACGCCGACGGCGTCCGCCACCGCGCGACGGTCCGCCTCGCTGGTCGACGGATCGCCTTGGGCGGCAAGGACCTTGCGGGCCAGGTCAGTGGCGGAGGCGAGCCGCTGGGCGGCGCTGCCGCCACCGAAGAAGGCCTGCATCTGCTGCTGGATCATCGCGGCGGCCGGTCCGGCAGCCGCGCCCTGCTGCATCGCGGCGAAGACCTGGCGCACCTCTGGCGGCAGCTGGGCATCGGGGCCGAGGACCTCGCGCAGCATCCTCTCCAGATCCGGCGGCGGCCCACCCTGGGCGCCCGAGCCGCCCGGCATCAGGCCGAGCGACCCCAGCATCCGGATGAGGTCCTCCAAGGACGGGCCGTCGGACGAGTCGCCCGACGAGCGGTCGGGGTGGTCGGAGTGGTCGGACATGCGGTCTCCCTGCGCGATCGAGCGCCCGGGGGCGGGCTCCACCAGACAACCACACCAGGGGGCCGGGAGTTCCCGCTGTCACAAACAGCCGGCGTCCCGAACCGGCCGCTTCCGGCCGGCTCGTTCGTTCCTCATGCTTTGCGTCTGAGTTTGTGAGGTCTTGGCGGGTTGGAAATACCCATCCAGGCC
>DAOTIG010000182.1:0-5663 GCA_035448065.1 Dermatophilaceae bacterium | reverse complement strand
GTAGGCGCCGTAGCGCAGCACCTTGCCCAGGCCCTCGTTGAGCGAGCACCACGAGGTGTTGCCGTGGACCTCGTCGCGCAGTTCGTACATCCACATCGACGGCGAGACCACCCCGGCCATCGGCCCGACCGCGTCGCGATGGTGGCACGGCTCCCACTCGAAGGCCCCGGCCGCGAGCTGGGCCTCGGCCTCCTCGGGTGTCTGCGCCAGGCCCTCGAAGAGGACCGCGCCGATGAGTGCACCGCGCAACGGGCCGGAGGCCCGTTCCCACGTGATCGGTGGGCCGGCATGGAGGAAGGTGCCTCGCTCCAGCCCGAGCGCGTCCCTGGCGGGAACGACGTCGACGAGCATCGCCTCGGCAGCGGTCATGCGGGCCAGGGCCTCGGCATTGGCTGCGACGCGGCGCTGGTCGGCCATGACCGTCGCCAGGGCCTCGCGGGAGTGCTCGCCGACCGGCTTCCAGGCCACCTCACTCACCGGCACGGCCTGGGCCCGCAGCTCGTCGGCGAACAGGGCCACTCCTGACGTGGCCACGACCGGGTCCCGGCCGAGCAGTCCGCGCAGGGGTTCGTGGTCGATGCTCATGCGGGGCTCCCGAGGAGGCTGACGGCGTGGGCCGTCGCGGCGGCATTGGAGAGGAAGACGGACGCACCAGCCTCGGCCAGGAGGCGCTGCGCGTCGGCGCGACCCTGCGGGTCGGCGTCGGTGCCGACGAGGGCGACGACGACGGGCAGGTCGCGACCGGCGTCGGCGGCGGTGGACCTGGCGGCACGGATCGCCGCCGCGAGCTCGCCGGCCGGGTCCGGGTGCGCGCCGTGCCCGAGGACGAGGTCGAGCAGGAGGACGCCGCACGAGGCGTCGGCTGCTTCGAGGGCGATCCGCTCCATCCGCAGGGTCGGGTCGATCATCGGGTGGGCACGGCCGCGGGTCAGCCCGTCGTCGCCGAAGTCGATGACGAGGTGTCCCGGAGCGCGCAGGTCCCCGCTGAGGAGCAGGTCCTCGTCGTGGGCGATGTTCGAGCGGATCGCCCCGAGGCTGGACCCGGCGACGATCATCGCCTCGTCGGCGAGGGTGCCGCCGCAGTAGAGGCCGCGCAGCGCGGCGCCCCGGTCACGTGCGCTGCCCTGTTCGGCAGCGGTGCCCAGGTCGGGCGCGGCACCCTCGGCGGGCCATGTGGGCACGGGGTGGCCGGTGCTGCGGAGGAACTGCTCCGTGCTCGACGTGAGGTCGGGGCGTCCCTCGCCGAGGATCGCGAAGTGCACCCTCAGGCCCAGGTCCGAGCCCAGGGCCTCGATCTCGGCGAGCACCCCGTCGTCCGGAGGCTTCGAGACCACGATGACCGACTCGGTGGCGGGGTCGGCGGCCAGTGCGCGCAGCGCCTGGCGGGTGGAGCGGCCGCCGACCTCGTGCTTGAGGTCCCGTCCTCCGACACCCAGGCAGTGGCTGATCCCGACACCGGCGGCGTCGAGGAGGCACATGACCTGTTGGGCGCCGGTGCCGGACGCGGCCACGATCCCGACCGACCCGCGCCGCACGACGTTGGCGAAGCCGAGCGCGACTCCGTTGACGACCGCGGTGCCACAGTCCGGGCCCATGACGAGCACGTCCGCCGCCGCAGCGGCGTCCTTGAGGGCGATCTCGTCGGCCACGCTGACGTTGTCCGAGAAGAGCATGACCGAGGCGCAGGCGTCGATGGCATCGAAGGCTTCGGTCACCGCATGCGACCCGGGCACGGACACGACGACCAGTCCGGCCCCCGCGCGACGCACGGCGGCACCCAGGGTCAGCGGGTCCGGCGCGCTCCCGAGCTCACCGGCACTCGCGGACCCGCGGCGGAGGTCGGCCAGTGCCGCCTCGACCGCCGCCAGGCCGGCCGCGAGGGCAGCGTCGTCGGTCGCGCGCAGGGCGATGACCAGGTCATTGGGCCCGGCGCCCTCCGGCACGGTGAACCCCATGCCGGTGAGCACCTCGACGTTGAGCTCGGTGGCCATCGCCACCTGGGCGGCATCGACGCCCGGGGTCCGGGCGACGGCCCGGGAGACCTGCATGAGGCTCACGGAGTCGTGGTAGGCGCCGCGGCGCAGGTCGACGGTCTCGGTCACGAGGCACTCCGATGGCTCAGGGGACGGGGGTTCATGGGGGTGGCGGCGTCCTGGCGTGCGGCCAGGATGGCCAGGGTGGCGGCCACTCCGGCGACGAGGTCGGCACCGGACCAGTGCCCGAGACGGGTCACGGCCCGGGCGGCGGTGGCCGCCCTGTCCTCGTCCCCGGCCACGGCGGCGGTGACGAGCGCGCACAGCTCGGGCACGGCATACCCCTGCGCTGCGGCGCGCAGCAGCGAGGCGGACAGCTCGGTCGTGCGATCCGCGAGCCCGGCCACGGCGGCGCCGAGCCGGGTGTCGATGTCCGCGGCACGAAGGGTGAGCAGCGCACCGGCCAGGAGGTCGTCGCCGGTCGGGGTCGACCCGGGTCCCAGGCCGACCAGCGCGGCAACGGGGCGCTCGAGGGGCCGGCGCTCGAGCGCGGTCTCGACGACCTCGGTGAGGCGGTCGACCAGAGGGGCTCGGTCCGCGTCGGGCCGGCCGACCCAGAGAGGCCTCGGGCGCGCCTGTGTGCACGGACGGGGGGGCACCCGAGCCGGGGTCCAGCGCCGCACGAAGGCGACCCGGCAGGCCGGCAGGTCCACGCCGTCGGGGTCGACGCCCACCCGCGTCCCAGGTGTGGCACCCAGGTGCAGGCGCGTGGACGGCAGGGCCAGGCGGGCCGCCGTCGGCAGCGCTGCGGCATCCCCGGCGAGCAGCGGCAGGATGCGCGCGGGACCGGTGACGCCCGGCAGACGCAGGTAGCACCCGAAGCGGCTCGCCGCGACGACCTCGGCCACGCCCCGGAGCTCCGCGGTCGGCACGAGGGCCGAGAGGGCTGCGGGATGCACGAGGGTCACACCAGCGACGCTAGCGAGGCCGGAGGGGTTGACCTGATGTCCACATCTGCCAACGATGTGGCCGTGGAGGACCAAGAATTGCCATGGGCAGCGGGTGACCCCGGCCCGACCGTCGCGGCCGTGCTCGCCGGCTCTGCGGGTCGCACCCTCCGCACCGTGCTGCCCGAGGGTGGCGGAGCCCTGCCGGTGCTGGGCGTCCGGAGCGCCGGCAGCGCCGGCCCGGACGAGGTCGGCATCCTCGACGGGGCGCCCGACAGCGCCGACGACGTGGAGCGCCTCCTCGCCCGGGTGGTCGCCGATCGGCTCGCTCTCCTCGTGGTGTGCGTCCCGGCCGACCAGGCTGCCCGCTGGACCGCATCGGCACGCCGACTCGGTGCCCCGCTCGCCCTGGCGGCCGACGAGGCGGACGTCGACCGCTTGCGCACCGCCGCCCTGGAGCTTCTCGTCGCCCACCAGCAGCTCCTCCTGCAACGCGAGGACGAGATCCACCAGCTACTCCAGCGCATCGTCCTCGCCGGCGGCTCCCTCGACGAGCTCTGCCATGCGCTGGCGGAGGTCTTCGGCGGCTCGGCCCTCGTCACCTCCACCGACGGGCGGGTGCTCGCGAACGCGGGCACGGACGGCGACCTCGAGCGGGTGCTGGCCCTCGACTGCTTCGACCGCAGCGGTCGCCTGCTCGTCGAGGACGAGCCCCTGGGCCAGCGCGCCCACGGCGACGCGCGCGACCACCGCAGCCTGGTCAAGATCGTCGCCGGCGGCTCCGAGCTCGGCCTCCTCGCCGCCTTCACCCGCGATCGGCCCTTCTCCGGCACGGATGTCCACCTGCTCGGTCGGGCCGCCACCGTCGCCGCCCTGGCTGTGACCAAGGAGCAGGCCGTCTCCGCCGTCGAGGGGAAGTACCGCGCCGAGTTCCTGCGCGACGCCCTTGCCGGCCGGTCCGGCTCCCCGACTGAGACGATCGCGCACGCCGCCGCCCTCGGCTGGGACGTCGACCGGCGGCTGGTCGTCGTCGTCGCGGAGACCGACGAGAACGACGCCGAGACCACGCGCAGCGCCCCCGAGGTCCGCGCCCTGCAGGAGCGCTTCGCCCGCGCGTGGACGTGGGCCGTGCGGACCAAGGACGCGAGCGTGCCCGTCGCCGGCTTCAGCCAGGAGGTCGTCGTCCTGCTCGCCGTCCCGGACGAGGCGGACACCCAGACGATCATGAAGACGGTGGCGGACTACGTGCGCACCGTGCGCGGTGACGGCGGCGGCGGCCGGCGCAGCTTCTCCACCGGCGTCTCTCGGCCGATCACCTCGCTCGCGGCCCTGCCGGGTGCCTACGAGGAGGCGCTCAAGGCCGTCTCGGTGGGCCGGCAGATGCACGGAGACTCCGCCCTCACCCACTTCGACGGGCTGGGCATCTACCGGCTGCTGGCCCTCGTGCCGGACACCGCGGACCTGCGCCGGTTCGTCGTGGAGTCCCTCGGGGAGCTGGCCACCGACGACACTCCCGAGAATGCCGACCTCAGGCACACCCTGGCGGTCCTGCTCGACACCAACCTCAACGTCGCCGAGACCTCACGGCAGCTCTTCTTCCACTACAACACGTTGCGCTACCGGATCATCAAGCTGGAGAAGATGCTCGGCCCGTTCACCACCGATCCACAGCTGAGGCTGACCCTGGCCCTGGCCCTGCGGGTCCACGACATGCACGGAATCTGAGCCGACGCACCGCAACGGGCAAACCAACATTGCCGAAGAAACGCCGGTGGCGATGTTGAGCAATGACGAACCCGCAGGGTGGTTCGGGCGCTACCTTCCCTGTATCCCCCACGGCGACGTGCTCGGGACCACAGCACCACGGAGGCTAGGGAGAGGACCCAGATGGCACTCGGACTCGGTTGGAAGGTGAAGGACGCGGCGTCGGTCGCGGCCGGTGGCGTCGTCGCCCCGGACGAGCGTCTGCCCTGGGGCAAGACGATCGGCCTGGGAGCGCAGCACATCGTGGCGATGTTCGGGGCGACCTTCGTCTTCCCGCTCATCATGGGCCTCAACGCCCAGCTCGCGATCATGATGAGCGGCATCGCGACCATCCTCTTCCTGCTCATCGTGCAGGGAAAGGTGCCCAGCTACCTCGGCACCTCGGCCTCGTTCGTCGGTGGCGTCGCCGCCATCCGCGCCGGGGGCGGTGACAGCCGGCAGGTCACCGGCGCCATCCTCGTCGCGGGCGTCGTCCTGACGCTGGTCGGCGTGGCGATCCACTTCGCCGGCTCCTCCTTCCTCCACAAGGCGCTGCCACCGGTCGTCACCGGCGCCGTCGTCATGCTCATCGGCTTCAACCTGGCGCCCGTCGTGGCCAACATCTACTGGCCCCAGGACCAGTGGGTGGCCATCCTCACGATGCTCTTCACGATCGTCGTGGCCGTCGCCTTCCGCGGCTTCATCGGCCGCATCTCGATCTTCCTCGCCCTCATCTTCGGCACCGCCCTGTCCTGGCTGCTCGACAAGACGGCCGGCCCGATCACCTCCGTCCTCGGCGGCGCCACCGAGGCCACCGAGCACCTGCGCTGGAGCACCGAGGGCATCGGCGCGGCCAGCTGGTTCGGCCTGCCGCCGGCCACCTCGATCGCCGCCGACGGCAAGGAGGCCGTGGGGTGGCACATGCCGACCTTCTCGATGGCCGCGATCCTGCTCGTCCTGCCCGCCGTCATCGCCCTCATCGCCGAGAACACCGGCCACG
>DAOTIG010000181.1:0-5816 GCA_035448065.1 Dermatophilaceae bacterium | reverse complement strand
CCAAGGCTCTCCACGAAGGCTCGGGAGGTCGACTCCCAGTCGTGGTCCGGCACGGCGGCGAGGTGGGCGCCATAGGTGCCGGTCGCGCCGTTGAGCTTGCCGAGGTATGCCGCGTGGCCGACTCGGTCGAGCTGGCGGCCCAGCCGCCAGGCGAGCACCGCGAGCTCCTTGCCGAGCGTCGTCGGCGTGGCGGGCTGGCCGTGGGTGTGGGCGAGCATCGGGGTGGCGGCGTGCGCATGGGCCATCGACGTGAGGTCGGCGACGAGCGAGCGGGCGGCCGGCAGCCAGACCTCCTCGATCGCGCCCTTGACCATGAGGGCGTAGGCGAGGTTGTTGACGTCCTCGCTCGTGCAGGCGAAGTGGACGAGCTCGCCGAGCCCGGCATCGGCCGGATCCGGGGCGAGGGCGGTGAGCCGCTGCTTGAGGAAGTACTCGACCGCCTTGACGTCGTGGACGGTGACCCGCTCGATCTCGGCCAGCGCAGCGACCTCGTCAGGCCCGAAGCCCTCAACGATCTCCCGCAGCGCGCGCTGCTCGTCGGGCGTGAGGGCCCGCACGCCGGGGACGACCCCGTGGCTGGTGAGGTGGATGAGCCACTCGACCTCGACCCGCACCCGCTCGCGGTTGAGCGCAGCCTCGGAGAGATGGTCCACCAGCGGCGCGACGGTGCTGCGGTAGCGGCCGTCGAGGGCTCCCAGGGCGATCGGCGGTTCGGCGTCGGCGAGCGAGGGCGGCATACCGGCCATCCTTCCACCCGGCCCGTGGTGCCCGGTCCCGGGCGCCACGTGAAGCGGTCAGCGCAGCCGCTCGACCAGGCCCCGGCAGGCCGCCTCCACCTCGGCGAGGCAGCGCTCGAAGTCAGCGGTCCCGCCATACCACGGGTCGTCGACCTCGAGGGCACCTGCGGCGACCGCGTCCGGGTCGAAGTCGCGCAACATCGCGACCTTGTCCGCCTCCGCAGGGGTGCGGGCGGCCGCTCTCAACCCGCGGTAGTGGCCGCGGTCCGCGGCGAGCAGCAGGTCGTGGTCGTCGAAGTAGCCGGGGGCGAACTGCGCTGCGATGTGGGCGGATCCGTCATAGCCGTGCCGATGCAGCACCTGCACCGTCCGCGGATCGGCGCCCTCGCCGACATGCCAGCCGCCCATCCCGGCCGACGTCACCTCGACGTCGACGATGCCGGCCTCGTCGAGCAGCTGGCGCAATACGATCTCGGCCATCGGCGACCGGCAGATGTTGCCGGTGCAGATCATCGAGATGCGACGCGGCCGGGGGTCCAGCGGTGGCGGCGGGGTGGGCGGCATACCAGCCATTCAACCGGACTCGAGGCGCGCGGACCGTCCCGCCCGCCTACCCTGGGTCGATGGAGTGGCAGCGGCCGATCCACCCGGCACTCGTGGGCCTCGTCGACAGCCTGGTCGGATACTCCTACGACCTCGACCCGGCCGCCGTGCACCACGCCGTCCCCGGCCCGGCGGTCACCGTCATCGTCAGTCTCGAGGCGCCGCTGGACATCGAATGGCCACAGGTCGCCGGCTCGCGCACCAGTCAGTGGCTGCTGGCATCGGGACTGCACACTCGACCGGCGCTGATCCGCACGCACGGCGGGCAGCACGGCATCCAGATCTCACTCACCCCACTCGGCTGTCGGACCCTGCTCGGTGTGCCCATGGGCGAGCTCGCCCACGCCTTCGTCGACCTCGCCGATCTGCCGCTCGGGGTCACCACGGCGCTCCACGACGAGATCGCGGCGGAGCCCACCTGGGACCGGCGCCTGGCCCGGCTCGAGCGCCATCTCGTCGCTGCCGCGGTCGCCGCCCCGGCCGAGCTGGCCGTCGACCTGGCCCGCGGCTGGGAGCTGCTGGCCACCTCGTCAGGCCGGTTGCGGACCGGGGAGCTGGCTGCCGCGCTCGGCTGGTCGCGGCGGCACCTGCTCACCCGCTTCCGTGGCGAGTTCGGGCTGCCGCCGAGCGAGGTCGCCCGAGTGCACCGGCTGGGCGCAGCGATCCGGCTGGCCCGACGCGGTGATCGGTGGACGGACGTCGCGGCGTCGGCGGGCTTCGCCGACCAGGCACACCTGTCCCGCGAGTTCGCCGCGCTCACCGGCCAGACCCCGAGGCAATGGCGGGCCGAGGTGTTCCCCGTCGTTCAAGACATTTCGGCGGCTGCGGCAGCAGGCTGATCGCATGAGACCACAGCTGTTCCACGCCCTGTCCTTCCGCGACGCCGACGCCGGCCTGGCCTTCCTCCGGACGCTGGGCTTCACCGAAGTCCTCGTCGTGCGGTCCGAGACCGACCCGGGCGTCGTCGAGCACGCCCAGCTGCGCTGGCGGGACAACGGCGGGGTGATGTGCGGGTCGGGACAGCGGGCCGGCGACGGCTGGGAGCGCCGGGTCGGGGTCGGGTCCTGCTACCTCGTCGTGGACTCCGACGCGGAGGTCGACGTCGTGCACGCCCGCGCGCTGAGCGCCGGTGGCCGATCGACCCAGCCTCCGCGCGACGAGGACTACGGCGGGCGCGGGGCGGCAGTTCAGGACGCCGAGGGCAACCAGTACTCGATCGGCTCCTACCCCGGCGAATGACCGCACCTGGCGACGGCCCCCTGGCTAGGCTGGCAGCGTGCGCACCGTGGTGTTGCTGCTGACCTTCCTCGCTGAGCTGCTCGCCTGGGCGGGGGTGGGGCTCGCTGCCTACCGATTGGCCGGCGGCGGGTCGTCAGGCACCTTCGCCGCGGTTGCCGCCGTGCTCGTCGTGCTGACGGTCTGGGGGCGGTACGCCTCGCCCCGCGCCGAGGTCTCGCCGCGCACGCGCACGATCGTGCAGATCGCTGTGTATGCCGCCGCCGTCGCCGGGCTGCTCGCCGTCGGGGCGGCGTGGTGGGCGCTTGCCGTCGCCGTCGTCGCGATCGCCGCCGCCGTGGGCGTTCGCCACACCGAGCCCAATGAGATCGGCTGAGCACCAAGCCGGTTCAGCGCACGGACAGCCACTCCGGTATGCCGCGGGCGAAGGTGGGCGGGTCGAGGGCGCCACTGCCGTCGGGCAGGATGCCGAGCAGGGGGGCGCCGGCGATCCGGGGGAGATCGAGCAGGTTCTCGGTCATCGCCAGGTCGGGCTCGGCCGGGGCGACCGGCCATGCGCCGACGACAACCCCGAGCAGGGGCAGCTCGCGGGTCCGCAGGGCCTCGGCGGTGAGAGCTGTGTGGTTGAGCGTGCCGAGGCCCGCGGCGGCGACGAGCACGGCACCGCACGAGCGACCTTGATAGCGAAGGACTCTCCCGAGGTCGGCGAGGGTGCCCCCGCGAGCATCGAGCTCGACGAGCAGCCCGCCGGCACCCTCGACGAGGACGATGTGATGGTCGCCGGCGAGCTCGACGACCGTGCGGGCGTGGTCGGCGATGCTCGGGATCGGGACGCTCTCGCGGCGGGCCGCCGCCGAGGGTGCGAGCGGGTCCCGCAAGCGAATCCCTTCGCGCACAGTCAGATTCACAGGGGAGGCGAGCAGGCGGCATACCTCGTCGACATCGCCCGGCTCGTCCGGGCCGACTCCGGTCTGCGCGGGCTTGTAGACCGCGACCCGCGACCCACGAGCGAGCAGCATGCCGGCGAGCGCGGCGGTCGCCACCGTCTTGCCGACGCCGGTGGTCGTGCCGGTGACGAGGACGATCGAGGGCAGGGAGAGCGCGCGGGACTCCACGGGCTCGGTCGCCTCGGCGGGCTCAGCCACGGGTGACCTCGCGCAGGACTCCTGCCGCAGCGGTGACGTCGTCGTGGTCGGCGTGCGCGGTCAGTCGCAGCCGGGAGATGCCGTCGGGCGTCGACGGCGGGCGGAAGCAGCCGATCCGCACGCCACCCTCGCGGGCCCGCGCGACCGCCGCGAGCGCCTCGTCCGGCCCGGGCATCGGCACCGAGAGCACCGCGCCGGCAACCGGATCGACGCCACAGGCCTCGGCGAGCACGGCTGCGTTGGTCCGCACCCGCTTGGGCAGCTGGGGCTCGGCCGCGAGCACGTCGATCGCCGCGAGCGCGGCCCCACACGCGGCCGGCGCCAGCCCGGTGTCGTAGATGAAGGGGCGGGCCGTGTTGACGAGGTGCTCGCGCACCGCAGGGTGGCCGAGCACCGCACCGCCTTGCGAGGCAAGGGACTTCGACAGGGTCAGGGTGACGACGACGTCCAGCCCGCTGCCCTCGTCGAGCAGCCCGAGCCCGCCGAGCAGACCCTCGCCCCGGTCGCCCACGACCCCCAGCCCGTGCGCCTCGTCAACGAGCAGGACGGCGCCGGCGGCGCGGCATACCGACGCTAGATCGGCGAGCGGCGCGGCGTCGCCGAGCACCGAGTAGACCGACTCCACGATGACCATCGCCCGCGGCTGGGTGCGCGCGGAGAGCAGCTCGCGCACGTGCGCGACGTCGTTGTGCCGGGCCACGGCGACGGTCGCGCGGGACAGGCGGCAGGCATCGACGAGGGAGGCGTGCACGTGGGCGTCGGAGACGACGAGCGTGTCGGCGTCGGTGAGCGCGGTGACGGCCGCGAGATTGGCGGCATACCCGGTCGAGAGGACGAGTGCGCTCGGTGCGCCCACGAGGGCGGCGAGCGAGGCCTCGAGCTCGGCGTGGATCGGCAATGTGCCGGTGACCAGGCGGGAGGCGCCTGCGCCGCCGCCGTAGGCGGTCGCCGCCGCGACGGCCCCCGCGACGACGCGGGAGTCGGTGCGCAGCCCGAGGTAGTCGTTGCCGGCGAGGTCGAGCAGCGCGGGCTCGCCGGCGGCACCGGTGACGGGGGTGGACCGGACCAGCCCGAGCTCGGCCCGGCGGCGCGCGGCAGCTGCGAGCCAGTCGTGGAGGTCGGTCACGCGCCCGATCCTCTCACCCGCGCGCTCACCCCTGCGGGCGGGCCGCGACGACGACGGCGGTGCCGTAGCAATGGATCTCGATGATCCCGCCCTGGCTCACCTCGTTGGAGTCGAAGCGCACCCCGAGCAGCGCATTGCCTCCGTGCCGCTGCGCCTCGCCGACACAGCGCAACAGGGCGGTATGCCGCGCCTCGGCCAGCAGGTTCGTCATCTCGGTCACCTCGCCACGGGCGAGGGAGGAGAAGGAGGCGCTGATCCCACGGGCGATGCCCAGGCTCGTCGCGTAGACGCCGGACACGGTGCCGATGCTCGTGGTCACAACGAACTCGGGGAACTCGAAGGCGGTCGTCACCGGGATCGGCCACCCGGCGCTCTGCCAGCTCGGAGAGGTCATGCCTGCAGTCAAGCACGCAGGGCGGACGCGCCCGGCAGTGGTGGGGGTGGGCGGCGGTATGCGGTGGTGGAGGGGCCCACCAGCGCGAACTGGTGGAGGGGCCCACCAGCGCGAACTGGTGGAGGGGCCCACCACCGCGTATCGGCGTCAGCCATGCCCTTGGGCACCGGAGCCGACGCCGTGAGCCTTTGCTGCCAACCAAGACGATGCCCCGAGGAAATTACTTGACGAATTGGAAAGTAGTTGTCTAAAGTCAGAGCAGCGGTCGAGATCTCCCCCTCGACCCCTCACCGAAGGAGCTCACGATGACCCCCTCTACCACCCCCAGCACCGCCGCTATCAGCGCCGCCTCCACCACCGCCAGCACCACCTGCACCAGCGACGGCACGGCCACTCGCGCGGTCTCCCCAGTTGTCGCGGCGGGCCTGCTCGCCGGCGTCGGCTTCGGGGTCGGGATGATGGTCGTCGCCGCCCGCGGCGGCGCGGCCTCCGAGTCGGCAGCGCCCTTCGTCATGGCGCTCACGATGCCGGTGGTCATGCTCGCCGCGACCTTCGCCGCCGTCGCCGGACAGCGC
>DAOTIG010000180.1:0-5890 GCA_035448065.1 Dermatophilaceae bacterium | reverse complement strand
CCACGGCAGTCCGGACACCACGGGGCGTGGAAGAAGAGGACGACCCTGCTGCCCTGGCCGGTGAGCATCGACATCTTCTGCTGGTAGTCGGCGTGGGACAGATACATCCCCGTGGCCATGGCGTCGCCGGTCTTGGCCGCCATCGTCGTCGTGCCGGCCATCGTCGCCGTGCCGGGCATGCTCGTCTTGTCGGCCATCGTCGTCGTGTCGGCCGTTGCTGACGACCCGGCCTGGCCTCCGCTGCCACAGGCGGCCACGGTGAGGGCGGTGGACAGGGCGACGGCAGCGGCGGCCAGAGCGAGGCGTGGGGTGCGGTTGGTGGTCATGCGTCGATTCTGCGAGCGCGCCAACCCCACGGGTATTGCCCACGCCTTACCGAGGAGTGACGTCGACGTCCACCCACAGCAGGCAGTCCCCCCCAGCCGAGGCGAGATCTCCCACCGCCTCTGGAAGTTCCACACCCAGGCCGCCGCCTGCGACATCCCCGCCGTCCACCGGCTAGCCACCACCATCGACACCTGGTGGCCCGCCATCGAAGCCGCCCTGCTCACCGGCTACAGCAACGCCCGCAGCGAGGGCTACAACCGCCTCGCCAAACACCAAGGACGCAACGCCTTCGGCTTCAGAAACACCACCAACCAAACCCGCCGCATACGCTGGGCCTGCACCCGCCAACACCGGCGAGCCACAGCCAGCACCACCGAACAGCCCGCTCAAGTATGAAGAGCCACATTAGTCGGTGAACCGTCAGGACTTCCGCTCAGCCCCACGAGCCCGGCCGTAATAGCCAACGCCCGGGTCGTGTCCCGCTCGACCTGCGCCAGGGCCTACTTCGTCTCCTGAATAGTCTTGCCCAGAGGGCACGACATACAGATCAAACTGCAGTTCGACGTGTAGCTGAGCCAATTGGGCTAGCAGCTCTGGTTCGAGAACCACAGCTGGCGCTAAAACCAGGTCCTCTTGCATAAACATGGTGACTACCACCACAATTTGAACAGTAGCGCGGAAATGCTCGATAAGCTCTGACGCGGCAGAGACATCATTTGTGATGGGGGATAAGGCTTGCTGGATAACGAGAGCCGACTCCGGATTGGTGCTGACGGCCGTCTGCCGCTTCCAGACAGTGGTCTCATATGGCCTACCACGAGCCGAGAGATCTCCGGGGGCGTAGGCGTCTGACGGCGGGACTTTAAGACGCCGCGAAACCTCGTCAATTGCAGCGCGACCGCCGAGGCCGAGCCACAACTTGAGAACCGCATACTGCTCCAGCGTCGGATCCGATTCCGCTTTATCCAAATAGTCCGTTTGCATTATCAGAAACTCTCGTACGTTTCGATTCGCGTCCTGCCATCCTTCGATATGACCCAAATCTTCCCGCTTCTGTCCCTGTACCGACGCAGCACAGCACTACGGGCAAGGGTCCTCCCCCACACCCCCCCGCCACAAGACCAGCAGGAGTAAGAACTCAGTAAAGAAACCGCCTACATCCCAGTGACCTGCATCACACAGGCCCCGAGACCATGCTTGTCCCACGTCGCCGAGGAGGTGGACTGCCCACCCCGAGGACGTTTCGGAGGCGCGGGTCGGCGAAGAGCCGGTCGGGCATCGCGCGTCAGCGCGGCAGGCCGGGGATCGCGAGATAGAGCAGCGGGTCGATCGCGACCGCGACGAAGAGCACCGTGAGATAGGTGATCGAGTAGTGGAACAGCCGCATCGGCTTGAGCACCGCGTGCGGCGAGCCGAGGACGGCGTGATGGTGCAACCGGTGCGCCTCGGCGAGGAAGAGCCCACCCGAGACGAGCGAGCCCACGGCATACACCCACCCCATCGGCGCGACCGGGATGAGCGCGAGCGAGGTGAGCACCATGAGCCACGAGTAGAAGAGGATGTGCCGGCTCACGACGACGAAGCGCTCGACGACCGGCAGCATCGGCACCGACGCGGCGGCGTAGTCGTCCTTGAACTTCATCGACAGCGGCCAGTAGTGCGGCGGCGTCCAGAAGAAGATGACGAGGAAGAGGATCCAGGCCGGCCAGCCGACCGTGTTCGTCACCGCGGACCAGCCGATGAGCACCGGCATGCAGCCCGCCACGCCACCCCACACGATGTTCTGCGTGGTGCGGCGCTTGAGCACGACCGAGTAGATGCCGACGTAGAAGCCGAAGGCGGCCAGCGACAGCCACGCCGAGAGCCAGTTGACGAAGACCCCGAGCACGAGCGTCGCGAGCCCGATGAGGACGATCGCGAAGATCACCGCATTGCGGGTCGAGACGGTGCCGGTCACCAGCGGCCGGGTCGCCGTGCGGTTCATCAGCGCGTCGATGTCGCGGTCGATGACGCAGTTGAGGGTGTTCGCCGCAGCCGCCGAGAAGGTGCCGCCGACCAGCGTCGCGAGCACCAGCCACAGCGAGGGTATGCCGCGCGCGGCGAGGAACATCACCGGCACGGTGGTGATGAGCAGCAGCTCGATGATCCGCGGCTTGGTGAGCGCGACGTACTGCCCGACGACAAAGCGCCAGCCACGTCCCTGCGCCGTCGGGTGCGCCCCGAGCTCGGCGCGAGGGTCGACGGCAGTCACCCCCGGAGTCTAACCGGGGCGTCCCCGAGACCGGACAACACCCGCACGAAGCGAATGAGGCGCTGGTCACCCGACTACGCTCGACGACAGTGCCGGCCGATCCGCCGGCTGCCCGGCCCACCGCCAAGGAGATCGCCCGTGTCGCCACGCTCGGCCACTCGCACCGCGAGCGCTGCTGCCCGCTCCCCCCTCGCTGCCCGTGCCGCGGTGCACCGCCCCGTCGCGCGCAAGGCAGGGTGGACCGACCTCGATGTGCGGGCCGTCGACCTGGCCCGGGTGCTCGCCGCCGACGCCGTCCAGAAGGTCGGCAACGGCCACCCGGGCACGGCGATGTCCCTGGCCCCCGCGGCATACCTGCTCTTCCAGCAGGTCATGCGACACGACCCGAGCGACCCGAGCTGGCTGGGACGGGACCGCTTCGTGCTCTCCTGCGGCCACTCCAGCCTCACCCTCTACCTGCAGCTCTACCTCTCCGGCTACGGCCTGAGCCTCGATGACCTCAAGAGCCTGCGCACCTGGGGCTCGCTCACCCCGGCGCACCCCGAGGTCCACCACACCAAGGGCGTCGAGATCACCACCGGGCCGCTGGGCTCCGGGCTGGCCAGCGCGGTCGGCATGGCGATGGCCCAGCGCCGCCAGCGTGGCCTGCTCGACCCGAGCGCCAAGCCCGGCGAGAGCATCTTCGACCACGACATCTACGTGCTCGCCTCCGACGGCGACATCATGGAGGGGGTCACCCACGAGGCGTGCGCGCTCGCCGGCCACCAGGAGCTCGGCAACCTCACTGTCATCTACGACCAGAACACCATCTCGATCGAGGACAAGACCGAGATCTCGTTCAGCGAGGACGTCGCGGCCCGCTACGCGGCCTACGGGTGGGACGTGCGCACCGTCGACTGGCGCGCCTCGGGCCTCGGCAGCGCCTATGTCGAGGACGTCGATGCGCTGTATGCCGCGATCCAAGCGGGCCGCAAGATCCGCACCAAGCCGACGCTCATCGTGCTGCGCACCGTCATCGCCTGGCCGGCCCCGGCCAAGCAGGACACCGGCAAGTCGCACGGCTCGGCGCTCGGTGCCGACGAGATCTCGGCGACCAAGACGCTGCTCGGCTTCGACCCCCAGGTCTCCTTCCCGGTCGAGCGGGCCGCGCTGAGCCACGCCCGCAAGGTCGGCGCTCGCGGCAAGGCCGCGCGCAAGGACTGGGACAAGCGGTATGCCGCGTGGCGCAAGGCCGAGCCGGACCGCGCCGCGCTGCTCGACCGGCTGGTCGCCGGCGAGCTGCCGGCCGGGCTGGAGAAGGCGCTGCCGAGCTGGCCGGCCGACCCCAAGGGGATCGCGACCCGGGCCGCCTCCGGCAAGGTCCTCGGCGCGCTCGCCGGACCGCTGCCCGAGCTGTGGGGCGGCTCGGCCGACCTCGCCGAGAGCAACAACACGACGATGGAGGGCGAGCCCTCCTTCATCCCCACCGGCAAGCAGACCCGCGAGTGGTCCGGCCACCCCTACGGACGCACCCTGCACTTCGGCATCCGCGAGTTCGGGATGGGGGCCATCCTCAACGGCATCGCGCTCGAGGGCCTGACCCGGCCCTACGGCGGCACCTTCCTCGTCTTCTCGGACTACATGCGCGGCGCGGTCCGGCTCGCGGCGATCCAGCAGCTGCCGGTGACCTTCGTGTGGACCCACGACTCGATCGGCCTCGGCGAGGACGGCCCGACCCACCAGCCGATCGAGCAGCTCGCCTCGCTGCGGGCCATGCCCGGACTCGACGTCGTGCGGCCCGCGGACGCCAACGAGACGGCATACGCGTGGTTGGCGATCCTGCGCAACGCCCGGCCGGCGGCCCTCGCGCTGTCCCGGCAGGCGCTGCCGGTGCTCGAGCGCACCGCGGCGACCACGGCGCGCCTCGTCGCCAAGGGCGGCTACGTGCTCGCCGAGGCGGGCAGCGGCCGGCCCGAGGTCGTCCTCGTCGCGACCGGCTCCGAGGTGGCCCTCGCGATGGCGGCCCGCGAGCGGCTCGAGAAGGCCCGGATCGCGACCCGCGTCGTGTCGATGCCGTGCCGCGAGTGGTTCGCCGCGCAGCCGAAGTCCTATCGCGACAAGGTCCTGCCGCCCGACGTGCGGGCCCGGGTCAGCATCGAGGCCGGCGCGAGCCAGGGATGGCGCGAGGTCGTCGGCGACGCCGGTGAGGTCGTCGCCATCGACCACTTCGGCGCGAGCGCCGACGCCGGCACGCTGTTCCGGGAATTCGGTTTCACCCCCGAGAAGGTCGTCGCCGCCGCCAAGGCCTCGCTCAAGGCCGCGGGCCGCGCGGCGGCGCCGGTGGGGCCGGCGGCGAACACCACCGAGGCCCGCAGCGCCACCGAGCGCAGCCGCACCGACACGACAGCCCGCAAGGCACCCGCCCGCAAGGCCGCCGCCACCAAGGAGCGCTCATGACCGACACCCAGCAGCCCACCCAGCAGGCCGGCCGCGACCGGCTCGGTGAGCTCGCCGCAGCCGGCGTCTCGATCTGGCTCGACGACCTGTCCCGAGGACGGCTCACCTCGGGAGGGCTGGCCGGCCTGATCGCCGACGACCACGTCACCGGCGTGACGACGAACCCGTCGATCTTCCAGGCGGCGATCACCGCGGGCTCGGACTACGACGAGCAGCTCGGCGGTCTGCGCGCCGACGGCGCACGCGTCGAGGATGCCGTCTTCGCGATGACGACCGACGACGTCCGGTCGGCGTGCGACCTCTTCCTGCCGGTCTACGAGGCGACCGACGGCGTCGACGGTCGGGTCTCGATCGAGGTCGACCCGCGCCTGGCCCGGGACACCGCAGGCACGGTGGCGCAGGCCAAGGCACTGGCGGCCGCCGTCGACCGGCCCAACGTGCTCATCAAGATCCCGGCCACCGTCGAGGGGCTGCCGGCGATCAGCGCGACCCTCGCCGAGGGCATCTCGGTCAACGTCACCCTGATCTTCGCGCTGGACCGCTACCGCGCCGTCCTCAACGCCTTCCTCGAGGGACTCGAGCGGGCCCACGCCGCCGGGCACGACCTGGCCCGGATCCACTCGGTCGCGTCCTTCTTCGTCAGCCGGGTGGACACCGAGGTGGACAAGCGGCTCACGGCCGTGGGAACCCCCGAGGCGCTCGCGCTCAAGGGCCAGGCGGCGATCGCCAACGCCCGGCTCGCCTACCAGGCCTACGAGGAGGTCTTCTCGACCCCGCGCTGGCGCTCGCTCGCCGACGACGGCGCCCGGCCCCAGCGCCCGCTGTGGGCGTCCACGGGAGTCAAGGACCCGGCATACCCCGACACGATGTATGTCA
>DAOTIG010000179.1:0-5895 GCA_035448065.1 Dermatophilaceae bacterium | reverse complement strand
ACCGAGTCGCCGGCCCGAGCCACGCCGGTGCCGCCGGGTGACCTGCGGGCCGCCCTCGCCCCCCGGCTGCCGAGCACGACCACCGACCGGCTCGTCGTGCCGACCCTGCGTGGCCCCAGGCCCTACGCCAACCTCGACCACGCGGCCTCGACGCCCGCCCTCACCGTCGTCGCGACGGCGGTCGAGCGGGCCCTGACGACCTACTCCTCGGTGCATCGCGGCAACGGCTTCGCCAGCCGGGTGACCAGCCGGTGGTACGAGCAGGCCCGCGCGGAGGTCGCCTCCTTCGTCGGCGCTCGCCCCGCGACGGCCGGCGACCCCGGCGACCACGTCGTCTTCACCCGCACCACGACCGACTCGTGGAACCTGCTGGCCCGGGCCCTGCCCACCGACACCCAGGTGCTCGTCTTCGCCTCCGAGCACCACTCCACGCTGCTGCCCTGGGGTGCGCACCGCACGATCACCCTCCCCGTGCCGCGCAGCATCCACGAGGGACTGGCCACCCTCGACGCAGCCCTCGCGACCCACACGCCGGCGGCGCGGCATACCCTCGTCGTCGTCGCCGGTGCCTCCAACGTCACCGGCGAGGTGTGGCCGGTCAGCGCGCTCGTCGAGGTCGCCCACCGACACGGCGCGCGGCTGGCCCTCGACGCCGCCCAGCTCGTGCCGCACCGGGCCGTCGACCTGGCCGCCGCCGGCGTCGACTACGTCGCCTTCTCCGGGCACAAGATCTACGCGCCCTACGGCGCCGGCGTCCTCGCCGGGCGGGCCGACTGGCTCGACGCGGCGCAGCCCTACCTCGTCGGCGGCGGCGCCACCCAGCGGGTCGACGCCGACGGCGTCACCTGGGCGACCGGACCGGCCCGGCACGAGGGTGGCTCGCCGAACGTCATCGGCGCCATCGCGCTGGCCGCCGCGTGCGCGACGCTCGCCGAGCACCGGGCCGACCTCGCGCTGTGGGAGCACCATCTCGCCGAGCGGCTGCGCCGCGGCCTCGAGGCGATCCCGGGCGTGCGCACCCACTCGCTCTTCGGGCCGGGGTCGGATCGGGTCGGCGTCGTCGCCTTCACTATCGCCGGGCTCGACTCCTCGCTCGTGTCGACGGCCCTGTCGGTCGAGCACGGCATCGGGGTGCGCGACGGCAAGTTCTGCGCGCACCCGCTCGTCGACTGCCTGCTGGCAGCCGACGCACCCGACGAGGTCGCGCCGGCGACCGCGGTGCGAGCCAGCCTCGGGCTGGCGTCGCGCCCCGAGCACGTCGAGCGGCTCGTGACGGCCGTCGCAGCGCTCGCCGCCCACGGGCCGGAGCTCGCCTACACCCGCGGACCGCAGGGCTGGGAGCCCGAGGTCGACCCGCGCGACGTCGAGGTCGTCCGCCCCTGGTGAGTGGTGGCGCGGGGCGGCGGACAGCGATGGGACGATCTCCGTCGTGCCCGATTCGCTGACCCCGACAGCGCCGGTGCCGCTCGTACTCGCGATGCTCATGCTCGCGCTCGTCCTCGGCGTGAGCGGCCTCGCCAAGCTCCGTGACCGCGACGGCGTCACTGCCTCGGCCCAGGCGCTGCGGCTGCCCACCTGGCTCACCGGCAGCTGGCTGCGCTGGGCGCTGCCCGCCGGTGAGCTGGGGCTGGCGCTTGCGCTGCTGCTGCTGGGCTCCACTCCCCTCGTCGCCGCCGCCGCGCTCGCACTGCTGCTCACCGTGGCCTATTGGGCGATCATCGCGCGGGCCCTGCGCTTCGAGGTTCCGGTCACCTGTGGCTGCCTGGGCCGCCTCGGCGACAACACGGTGCGCCCGCGGACCCTGGCTCGCAACACCCTGCTCGTGCTGCTCGCCGCCCTCACCCTGTATGCCGCCCTCGCTCACCTCTCGGTGCCCACCGGCCTGGGCGCCGTCAGCGGGCCCGGCTGGCTGTGGGCGCTGCTCGCCGCCCTCGTCGCGGCGACCGCGGTGCTGACCTTCGGGCGAGGCGGTCCGGTCCGCCCGCCGGGGGCACACCGGCACGGCGCCGGCCCCCAGCCGACCACGATCGCCACCCCTGCGGCTGCCCCGACGGATGGCGAGGACGGAGCGCTGGACTACCAGCGCCTGCCGATTCCCTACGGTGTGCTCCTCGACGAGCACGGCGAGCCGGTCGTGCTGCGCACCTGGGCGGCGGCGGGCGCCCGGCTGCTGCTCTTCCTCAGCCCTGGCTGTGCCCCCTGCCAGCTCACGGCTGAGCGAGCTCCCGCGTGGCGTGCGCGCCTCGCGCCGGTCGTCACGGTGCACATCGTCCGCCGCGCGGGGTCGGACGTCAGCCGCGCCGAGGCTGGCACGCTCGCCGACCGCGACGGCGTGGTCGGGCTCACCCTCGACTGTCTGCGCACTCCGTCGGCCGTGTTGCTCGGTGCCGACGGCCTGCTCGCCGGGGGGCCGGTGGCCGGGCTCGAGGCGATCGCAGCGTTCGTCGACGAGGTCGCCGAGCAGCTCGGCCGCTGAGGGAGGCTCAACCGAGGCGCAGCCGGGCCCAGACGTAGGAGTGGTCGGTGCCTGGCAGCTGGCCGGTTCCCGCGGCCACCGGGGCGCAGCCGCGGACCAGCACGTGGTCGATCTGGGCGAACGGCGGGAGCCGCGTCCTGCCGACCGGCCAGGTGGGCCAGCCGGTGCCGGTGGCCGCCTGCGCATCGACCAGGCCGGCGGCGGCTGCGCGCAGCACCGGATGGTCACCGGTCGCGTTGGCGTCGCCGGCCAGCACGAGGGGTATGCCGCTCGGCTGGCTGCGCGCCCACTGTCCGAGCTCGGTGAGCGAGGCGTGCCACGGACCAGGCAGGGTCGGCGGCAGCGGGTGGACCGCCCGCAGGGTCACCGGCCCGGCGGGGGTCTGCACCGTCGCCGCCGGCTGCCCGAGATCGCGGACCGAGCTCGCCGGCAGCGGCAGCGGGGTGAGCGGATGGCGCGACCACACCAGGGTGCCCGACGCCCCCGGGGCAGCAGCGCCGACGGCGTGGGGAAGCCGGGTTCGCAGCCCCTGCACGGCCAGGGCTGCCTCGGCCTCCGGGGTGACCTCGAGCAGCACGAGGACGTCGACGTCGAGCTCGTCGACGGTGGCCGCGAGTCGCCGCGGATCGGCGCCGCCGAGCTGGAGGTTGCTGCTGAGCACGACGAGGTCGCCGGCGCGAGGCGTCGCATCGGGCCGGTGCACGACCGCCCACATACTCGGGGCGGAGACGGCCAGGACGCACACCGACGCCAGCGCCCCGGCGAGCGCCGTGCGCCGGCGGCGCAGCAGCGCGGCCACGGCGCTCAGCGTGAGGATCCCCGCTCCGGCGATCGGGACGATCGCCTGGAGCGCCGCGACCCAGGTGTTCGCGACGTCGAGCCAGCGGGCGGCATACAGGACGGCACAGCCGACGAGGCCGAGCCGGACCACCCCGGCGACCAGCCCACCCACGGTGGCGCGCATCGCGAGGGGTCAGGCCTCGATGACGATGGGGATGATCATCGGCCGGCGGCGGATCTTGCCGCCCACCCAGCTGCCCACCGTGCGACGGATGACCTGCTGGAGCTGGTGCTCGTCGGTGACGCCGCTCTCGGTGGCCTCGATGATGGCACGCTCGACCCGCGGGATGACCTGGTCGAAGATCGCCTGGTCCTCGGCGAAGCCGCGCGCGGCGATCTCGGGGCCGGCCGCGATCTTGCCGGTCTCGGTGTCGATGACGACGATGCAGGTGATGAAGCCCTCGTCGCGCAGGATCCGGCGGTCCTTGAGCAGCGCCTCGTCGGTGCCGCCGACCGATGAGCCGTCGACGTAGATGTAGCCGCACGGCACCTTGCCGGTGATCCGGGCGACGCCGTCGACGAGGTCGACGACGACCCCGTCCTCGGCGATGAGCACCCGCTCGCGCGGCACGCCGGTGGCGACCGCGAGCTCGGCGTTGGCGAACATGTGCCGCCACTCCCCGTGCACCGGCAGCACATTGCGCGGCCGGACGATGTTGTAGCAGTAGGTCAGCTCGCCGGCCGCCGCGTGTCCGGAGACGTGCACCCGGGCGTTGCCCTTGTGCACGACGTTCGCGCCGAGGCGCATCAGCCCGTTGATGACCCGGTAGACGGCGTTCTCGTTGCCGGGGATGAGCGAGCTCGCGAGCAGCACCGTGTCACCAGGGCCGATCTCGATCCGGTGGTCGCGGTTGGCCATCCGGGACAGGGCGGCCATCGGCTCGCCCTGACTGCCGGTGCTGATCAGCACGACCCGGTCGTCGGGCAGCTGCTCGAGCGCCTTGACGTCGACGAGGACCCCGTCCGGCACCCGCAGATAGCCCAGGTCCGCGGCGATGCCCATGTTGCGCACCATCGACCGGCCGACCAGGGCGACCTTGCGCCCGGCCTTGGCGGCGGCGTCGAGCACCTGCTGCACCCGGTGCACGTGCGAGGAGAAGCAGGCGACGACGATCCGCCGCTCGGCGTGCCGGAAGACCTTGTCGATGGCCGAGGAGATGTCCCGCTCGGGAGGGGTGAAGCCGGGCACGTCGGCGTTGGTCGAGTCGGTGAGGAAGAGGTCGACGCCCTCCTCGCCGAGCCGGGCGAAGGCGCGCAGGTCGGTGATCCGGCCGTCCAGCGGGAGCTGGTCCATCTTGAAGTCGCCGGTATGCAGCACGGTGCCGGCGGCGGTGCGCACCATGACCGCGAGCGCGTCGGGGATCGAGTGGTTGACCGCGACGAACTCGAGGTCGAAGACGCCCAGCCGCTCCCGCTGCCCCTCGCGCACGGTGAGCGAGTAGGGCTTGATCCGGTGCTCCTTGAGCTTGGCCTCGACGAGCGCGAGGGTCAGCTGCGAGCCGATGAGCGGGATGTCGGGCTTGCGGGCCAGCAGGAAGGGCACCGCCCCGATGTGGTCCTCGTGACCGTGGGTGAGCACGATCGCCTCGATCCGGTCCAGCCGGCCGTCGAGGTAGGCGAAGTCCGGCAGGATGAGGTCGACCCCGGGGTGGTGGTCCTCGGGGAAGAGCACGCCACAGTCGATGACGAGAAGCCGGCCCTTGGTCTCGAGGACCGCCATGTTGCGGCCGATCTCGCCGAGGCCGCCGAGGGCGACGATCCGCAGGCCGTGGTCCGGCAGGGCCGGCGGGGTGTCGAGCTCAGGATGTGGGTGGCTCACTCAGACCCGGGCTCCTGCGCCGAGCCCGCCGGCGGCCGGCGCCGCGAGGCCGCTGGCGGCAAGCCCGTCGCGCAGCTTGGCCAGGTGCTCCGGCGGCGACTCGACGAGCGGCAGCCGCACGTGGGCCGAGCCGATCACGCCGAGCTCGACGAGCGCGGCCTTGGCCATGATCGCGCCCTGAGAGGTGTTCATGATGGCGTCGACGACCGGCACGAGCTCGTGGTGGATCCGCCGGGCCTGCTCGAGGTCACCGGCCGCGACCGCGTCGATCATCGCGGCATAGCGGTCGCCCGCGACGTGCCCGACGACCGAGACGACGCCGACCGCACCCTGCGCGAGGTGCGCGAGGTTGAGCACGTCGTCGCCGGAGTACCACTGCAGCGCCGTCTGGCTCATCACGTGGGTGGCCGCCCACAGGTCGCCCTTGGCGTCCTTGACCGCGACGATCCGCGGGTGCTCGGCCAGCCGCAGCAGGGTCTCGGTGTGGATCGGCGTGCCGGTGCGGCCGGGAATGTCGTAGACGAGGACCGGCAGGTCGGTCGCGTCGGCGATCGCGCCGAAGTGGGCCACCAGACCAGGCTGGGTGGGCTTGTTGTAGTAGGGGGTGACGACGAGCAGGCCGTCGGCCCCGGCGGCGGCCGCCCGACGGGCCATCGCGATGCTGTGCGCCGTGTCGTTGGAGCCGACCCCGGCGACGACCTTGACCCGGTCGCCGACCGCGCGGCATACCAGCTCGACGGCCCGGATGCTCTCGTCGGCG
>DAOTIG010000178.1:0-5905 GCA_035448065.1 Dermatophilaceae bacterium | reverse complement strand
GCGGTGGTCCACTCGGCGTGGGATGGTCCACTCGGCGTGGGATGGTCCACTCGGCGAGAGGCACGGGTGGGTCAGGGGCGAATGACCCGCTGCTCGATCGCGGCGGCGACCGCGCCGGAGCGGGTCTCGACGCCGAGCTTGGCGTAGATGTGCGAGAGGTGCGACTTCACCGTCGCCTCCGACACGAGCAGAACGCGGGCCATCTCCTTGTTGCCCAGCCCGCGGGCCAGCAGCTGCAGCACCTCGACCTCGCGCTCGGTGACGACCGGCAGCGGGGCGGCCGTGCGGCGCACCAGGGTGGCCGCCACCGAGGGGGCCAGGGCCGGCTCGCCGCGGGCCACCGCGCGGATCCCGGCGAAGAGCTGCTCGGCCGGCGCATCCTTGAGCAGATAGCCGCGCGCGCCGGCCTCGAGGCAGCGCAGGATGTCGGCCTCGGTGTCGTAGGTCGTGAGGACGAGCACCTCCGGCGGATCCGGTATGCCGCGCAGCCGCGCCGTGACGTCGGCGCCGCCGGGACCGTCGCCGAGGTTGAGGTCCATGAGCACGACGTCCGGGTGCTGCGCCGAGACGGTCGTCTCGGCCGACGCGATGTCGTGCGCCTCCCCGACGACCTCGAGGTCGGGCTGACCGGCGAGCAGGGCCCGCAGCCCGGCCCGGACCACCGGGTGGTCGTCGACGATGACGACCCGGATCGAGCGGCCGGTGCTCATCGACTCGGCTCGCTCTCCACAGCCGGGGTCAGCGGCAGCGCGAGGGTCACCGTCGTACCCTCGCCGACGACGCTCTCGACCACCGCGCTGCCGCCGAGCGAGGCAGCTCGCTCCCGGATGCCGGCGAGGCCGTGCCCGCGAGTGGTGCCGCGCGCACCGGCGGGTGCGAGCGGCATACCGGAGCCGTCGTCGCGCACGTCGAGCCGCAGCTCGTCGGGCAGATAGGTAAGAGTCACCGCGGCCCTGGTCGCGCCGGCGTGGTCGACGACATTGGCCAGGGCGCCACGAGCGGTCCGGACGACCGCGCTCGCGATGGCGGTCGGCACCGGCCGGACGACTCCGTGCACGAACACCTCGACGCTCGGTCCACCGTGCGCCGCAACCTGAGAAACGCTGTGCCGCAACGCTGCCGGCAACGAGTCGGCCGACTCGTCGACACCGACCGGGGCGAGGTCGCGCACCACCCGGCGGACCTCGTCGAGTCCTTCGCTGGCCATCGTCGCCGCCGTGCGCACCAGCTCACGGCTGTCACTGCCACCGCCCTCGACCGCGCGCAGCAGCACGGCGATGCTCGACAGATGCTGGCCCACCGAGTCGTGCAGCTCCCGGGACAGCCGGGCCCGCTCCTCCAAGGCCCCCGAACGGCGTTCTGCGACAGCCAGATCCGCCTGCGCGGTGAGCAGCTCGTCGACGAGCAGCTGCCGCTCGTCGAGCTGCTCCTGCAGCGCCCGATAGGCGATGACGGTGACGATCGCGATGGTCACCGGCCCGACGACGACCGTGGGGTCCGGCCAGTCGACGATCCGGCTCCAGCCGACGCCGACGACGATCGTCATCGAGACCACGACGGCGAGCGCCGCGCGGTAGGGCAGCACCTGCAGCACCGAGAAGGCCAGCGGCACAGCGGCCCAGGCATAGGAGGGCGCAGCCAGGGTGAGCGCAGCCCAGCTGACCACGACGAGGGCGACCCAGCCGACTGCGCCGATCCGGCGGGTGAGCACGGGCCTGGCCAGATAGGCGACGGCGAGCAGCACCGCCCCCGCGAGCAGCACCCAGCCGACGAGGTCGAGCCGGTGCCGCGCGGCGTAGCGCCAGGCGCAGCTAGCGAGCAGCACGACGACGCTGACCTGCAGCCAGCGGTCGAGTCGGGTGGCCGAGGCGAGCAGGCCGCGCGTCATCCCGCTCACGCTAGGGCATCTCCGGGCGCCCGCCTGGGGACAACCGATCAACCAATCGGCTACCGCGAGGTCGCGAGTCGGCAGATGACCCGTCCTGGCCGCGCCGGCGAGGCTGGAGCCGAACCCGCAGCACCCCGCAGTCCCCTCCCGCAGCGTCGTCCACAAGGAGCCGGCCATGATCCGACCCACCCGCCCGACCGCCCGCATCGCCCGCTCGCTCGGCCTGGCTGCTGGGCTGGCCGCCGCCGTCGGTCTCACCGCCCCCGCGACGGCGAGCGCAGACGGCGCCGGCCGCCCCGCGGCATACCAGCTCACCGGCGACCCGGGGGGCAGCAAGTTCGAGGGCATCGGCGCCGACCAGCGTCGCGGCGTCTTCTACGTCAGCGAGACGACCGGCGGCGAGATCCATCGCGGTCAGGCGCGCTCCGCGCAGACCGAGGAGTGGCTCGGCGGCGACGGCACCGACGGCCGGTGGACCGCTCGCGGCATCGACGTCGACAAGGCCGGTCGCATCTACATCGCCGGAGGGCCGAACGGCCTGCAGCACACCGGCGCTCCCGACATCTGGGTGTATGCCGCGGACGGCACCCTGCTCGCCGCCCTGCGCCTGCCCGGCAGCAACGTCTTCGTCAACGACGTGGCGATCGGCCCCGACGGGGCGGCCTACTTCACGAACTCCAATGCGCCGCAGGTCTTCCGCGTCGCTCACGACGGAACAGCTTGGACGGCAACACTGTTCGCCGACGGCACGGGCACCATCCCCCAGCTGGCGGGCTTCAACCTCGGTGGCATCGTGGTCACCGCCGACCGGTCGGCCCTCGTCGTCGCCCAGGGCAACATCGGCGACCTGTGGCGGGTCGATCTCGAGACCTCGGCCGTCACAGCGGTCGCCACCGGCGGTGCCGTGCTCACCGGAGCGGACGGTCTGGTCCGGCACGGCGACCGGCTCACCGTCGTGCGCAACTTCCAGCGGATGGTCGCCACCCTCGAGCTCGCCGACGACGGCACGAGCGCGACCCTGCTGGGGCAGCGGGCGACCGACCCGAGCCGGGTGCTGACCACCGCCAAGGTCCTCAACGGCCGCATCCTCTATGTCGACAGCAAGTTCGACGAGCCAGTCGCCACGCCGCCCTACGAGGTCGTCACCGACCCGTTCGTCGGCTGAGGAAGGGAGCCGGTATGCCGCGCGTGCACCGCCGACCGCTCGTCGCTCTCGGGGTGGTGGCCGGCCTGTTGAGCCTGGCCGCCTGCTCGGCGAGCCCGGATCCGGTGGCGCGCGGCATATCCTCCTCCGGGGCCGCCGCGAGCCCTTCGTCGCCGATGGCGGCGACCTCGGGTGCGGTCCCGGCGACCACACCCGCCACCCCGGCCCCGTCGGCCCCGGCGGCCTCGGCGACTCAGCCGCGCGGCATACCCTCAAGCGTGGGGAGCCAGGCTCAGCTCGATGACGACCTACGAGCTGCGGCGTGGGCGAACGACGTGCCGCGCGCCCGGGCGCTGATCGCCCAGGGCGCGAACGTCAACGCCAAGGACGCCACGGTCCAGTCGGCCTATCTCATCGCGACGTCCGAGGGCTATCTCGAGCTGCTCGACCTCACCCTCGCGCACGGCGCGACCGTCGATGACAAGGACAGCTGGAACGGCACCGGTCTGATCCGGGCCGCCGAGCGCGGGCACCACCTGGTCGTCGGGCGCCTGCTGCAGGCGGGGATCGATCGCGATCACGTCAACCGGATCGGCTACCAGGCGATCCACGAGGCGGTGACCTTCGGCCGGGACACGCCGACCTACCACGCGACGGTGCGGGTGCTCGCCGCGGGTGGCGTCGAGCTGACCCGACCGTCGGGGCAGCAGGGGCTCACGCCGCGCCAGATGGCGGTGCAGCGCGAGCTGCGCACCGCGCTGGCTACCCTGGATCGCGTCGTCGCGGCGCCTCGGCCGACCGATCCGACGGCGGGGCTGCTCGCCGCGGCGGGCAGCGGGGACGCCGACGGGGTCGCGATCGCGCTGCGAGCGGGGGCACCGGTGGATGCGCGGGACGGGTCGGGTCAGTCGGCGCGGCAGCTCGCCGCCGCCGGTGGCCATGCCGCGGCCGAGCAGGTGCTCATCGCGCTGGGCGCACGCTGAGGATGGCTCGGCGAGCCACGAAGGTGAGGCTGGCTCAGGTCGGGCCACGACGGTGAAAGCTGGCTCAGGTCGGGCCACGACGGTCGGCGTCCCGACCCGCCCCCGGGTGCGCTGTCTCGTCAGCTGCCCGAGCGTGGAAACGCATGCGTTTCCCGAAACTCGATGGGATCCCGTGACGAATTGGGAAACGCATGCGTTTCCACGCCGGGCGGGCAAGCTACCACGCCGAAATTTCGCCAGGTAGGGGCTTTGCGCGGTGCGGTGGAGGAGGGGTCAGGCCTCGGCGCGGATCCGGGCGAAGCGCATCCTGGCCAGCGCGAGGTTGGCCGACCTGTCGAGGATGAGCAGGCCGCACTCGTCACCGTCGCCGAGCGGGGCGATGATCTGCAGGCTGTCGGACAGGCTCACCTGGATGTCCTCCATCCCACCGGTGATGCCGAGTCGGCCCATCGTCTCGACCTTGGCGCGGACCAGCTCGGCGGCGCCGGCGGCCTCCCGCTCCATGCCGGGCTCCGGGTGGCCCTTGCTCGCGGTGGCGAGCAGCGCGCCGGAGGAGATGTCGAAGACCGCGCAGCTGCGAGCGCCGTCGATGTCGACGGACAGCGCCGCGACCCGCTCCGCACCGGCGGCGCTGACGTGCCGCTCGGCGGGGGCCGCAGCAGCAGGTGCCGGGGCAGGTGCCGGCGCGGGGGCCGGGGTGGGCTCAGGTGCCGGAGCCGGGGCTGCGACGGGAGCCGGAGCAGGTGCAGGGGCCGGGGCGGGAGCCGCCGGAGCAGCGGCCGCGGGGGCCGGAGCAGCCGGCTCGGGCGTCGGGGACGCCGCGGGAGACGGTGCCGCCTGCTCGACCGCTGCGGGAACCGCTTCCTCTGCTCTGCGCCACCATGCCACGCGAGAACTCTACCGGCTCCCGACACGCCCGGGATGTCCTGCGACCCGACTCTGACCCCACAGTCGACCCGCCCATCGGGCGAACGTCGGACCCGCCAGGAGCTCAGGGGGATCCCCGACCCGCTTTCCGGGTCGGGCGGGGAACAACCCCGTCGCCGACCCTCGTTGCACCTCTCAGACGCGCCGGAACCCGCACCCGACGCCCGACCCGCCGACCGGCAGGGGGAGCACATGTCCAACATCACCGAGACGCTCAAGGCCAAGCTCGACGAGCTTGACCTCGACCGCCGCCTCGACGAGCTGACCGAGGCCACCGAGCAGGCCCTCAAGCGTGGTCTCGAGCGCGCCGGCGACCTCGCCCACGACAACCGCGACAAGGTCACCGCCTTCCTCGACAAGGCCGCCAGCACGGCCAACGAGAAGACCGAGGGCAAGTACGCCGAGACCATCACCAAGGTCCGTGGCCAGGTCGTTGAGGGTGTCGACAAGCTGGCCGCCAAGCGCCCCACCCACACTCCCGGCACCCCGCAGGACAGCCCCGCGCCCACCGCCCCGACCACGCCCAGCGCTCAGGGATGGGCCGGTCAGGTCGACGAGGTCTGAGCCAGCACGATCAGGTATGCCGCGCGCCCACCTCGGCTGTCTCGTGAGAGACGCCTCGGGCGCGCGGCATACCTGTGTCTGCGGCCTGGGCCGCCTAGGGTGAGCCGATGAGCTCCGACAGCATCTCGGTCAGCCGGGTCGTGCCGGCGCCGGCCGCAGCGATCTTCGCCCTGCTGGCCGACCCGTCCCGCCACCCGGAGATCGACGGATCGGGCACCGTCGTCGCGCCCCGCAGCCCCGGGTCGCGCACCCTGCGCCTCGGCGACACCTTCGGGATGAGCATGCGAATGGGCCTGCCCTACTCGACCCGCAACGTCGTCATCGAGCTCGAGCCGGACCGGCTGATCGCGTGGCAGACGCTCGCCGCCGCCCCCTTCGACCGGGTCGTCACCGGCCGGG
>DAOTIG010000177.1:0-6047 GCA_035448065.1 Dermatophilaceae bacterium | reverse complement strand
CGAGCTCGTCGAGCGCGGCGCTGCCGCGGTCGTCGCAGCCGGTATGCCGTGGGCCCGCGTCGAGCCGGCCCGGCCGGGTGTGCTCGGTGATCCCGGCGCCGCGGCATACGACCGGATCCTCGTGTCGGCGATGGCGCGTGAGGTGCCGGCCGCACTCGTCGCCCAGCTCGCCGACGACGGGGTGCTCGTCGTGCCGGCCGACGGCACGCTGTGGCGGGTCACCCAAGCCGAGCGCCGGCCGCTCGGCCGCTATGTCTTCGTGCCGCTCGTCGACGGCTGATTCCTCGCCGCACTGCCCCTCGACCCGACAAGGTGGCGCTTCACCCGAGGAAGTTCCTCGGGTGAAGCGCCACATTATCGGGTGACCCGATAAAGCTCAGACCCCGGGCAAACTCTCAGCGGGCGTCGGAGTAGAGCGACTCGAGGTCGTCCTTGTACTTCTCGGCGACCACCTTGCGCTTGAGCTTGAGGCTCGGGGTGAGCTCGCCCTCGTCGACGGTGAGGTCGCGGTCCAGGATGACGAAGCGCTTGACCGTCTCCCACCGGTTGAGGTGGCTGTTGAGCTGGTCGATGTAGCCCTGGACCAGCTCGCGCGCCCCCTCGCTCTGGGTGATCTCGGCGTAGGACTTGCCGGCCATCCGGTTCTGGGCGCCCCAGGCGGTGATCGCGTCGGGGTCCAGGGTGAGCAGAGCGGTGGCGTAGTTGCGTCCCTCGCCGTGCACGAGGATCTGCGAGACGTAGGGGCACAGGCCCTTGAAGGTCGACTCGATCTGCGAGGGCGCGATGTACTTGCCGCCGGAGGTCTTGAAGAGGTCCTTCTTGCGGTCGGTGATCTTGACGAAGCCGGACTCGTCGATCTCGCCGATGTCGCCGGTGCGGAAGTAGCCGTCGGAGTCGAAGGCCTCGGCGGTGGCGTCCGGGCGGTTGCGATAGCCACGCATGACGCCCGGCCCCTTGACGAGGATCTCGCCGTCCTCGGCGATCTTGACATCGGTCGTCGGCACCGGCCAGCCGACCGAGCCGTAGCTGTAGCCGCCGACGACCGGGCGGTTGACGCAGGTCGCCGCCATCGTCTCGGTGAGCCCGTAGCCCTCGAGGATGAGCAGTCCGACCGAGCCGAACCACTTGGCCACGTCGGTGTTGAGCGCCGCCGATCCGGAGATGAAGAAGCGCACCCGCCCGCCGAAGCGCTCGCGTACCTTGGCGAGCACGAGCTTGTCGGCCACGGCATACTGCGCGGCCAACAGCGGGTTGGGCTGCCGACCAGCGGCCCGCTCCTCCATGACCTGCTTGCCGACGCCGAGGGCCCAGTCGATGAGCTTCTTCTTGGTGCCGGTCTCCTCGGCGAACATCATCGCGATCCGCCCGTAGGCCTTCTCGAAGATGCGGGGAGCGGCGCCCATGAAGGTCGGCTTGATGACCGCGAGGTTGTCGACGATCTTGTCGATCCGCCCGTCGATCGCGGTCGGGAAGCCGATCTGCAGCGGCAGGGCGAGCAGCACCTTGCCGAAGACGTGCGACAGCGGAAGCCAGAGGAACTGCAGGTCGTCGTGGCTGAGGATGGAGATCGAGTCGACGGCGGCCGCCTCGTAGACGATCGCGTCCTGGGTCAGCTCGGCGCCCTTGGGTCGACCGGTGGTCCCGGAGGTGTAGATGAGCAGAGCGAGGTGGTCCGGGCCGATGAGGTCGATCCGCTCGTCGACCAGGGTCGGTCGCCGGTCGAGTGCCTCCCGGCCGATCCGCTCGAGCTCCGCGAGCGAGATGACCCAGTCGTCGCCCTCCTCGTCACCGACGGTATGCCGCTCGCCGGCGAACACGACGACCTTGCCGAGGTCGGGCAGCTGGTCGCGATGGGTGCGCAGCTTCTCGACCTGGCCGTCGTCCTCGGCGAAGACGACCTTGCAGCCGGAGTCCGAGACGATGTAGGCGACGTCCTCGGCGATCGTCGTCGGGTAGACCGTCGTCGTCGCGCCGCCCGAGCACATGATCGCCAGGTCGGCCAGGGCCCACTCGTACCGCGTGCCGGAGGCGATGCCGACCCGGTCCTCGAGGCCGATCCCGAGGCTCATCAGCCCGGCAGCCATCGCGTACACCCGGTCGCGGGCCTCGGACCAGGTCACTCGCTCGAGGTGGCTGTTCCGGAAGTACTGGAACGCCTCCCGCCCGCCGGACTTGGCCACCCGGTCCCGGAACATCGCCGCGACGCTCGGTGCCCGGCCCTCGAGTCGGTCGTGCAGGACCCTCTCGTCGACAGCAGACCTCATGGCCACAGGCGTCTCCTTCGTCGCTCTTGCCGGGTGCCCGCCTTCCGTAGGTGCGGGCTGCCGGACGTCTGCCCCCCACCGTATGTGCTGCGCACCCCGCAGCGCGACCTTCTCAGGTCACACTTCACTCCGCGACGATGCTCCCGAGCACCGCACGGCATTGCGCGACGTCCTCGTGCATCTGCGCCACGAGCGGCTCGACGCCGTCGAAGCGCAGGGTCGGGCGCAGCCGGCGGACGAACTCGTAGGCGATCCGCTCGCCGTAGAGGTCCAGGTCGGCCCGGTCCAGGACGTAGCCCTCCACCCGGCGCTGGGTGCCGTCGAAGGTCGGATTGGTGCCGACCGAGATGGCCGTCGGCAGGCTGCGATCGGCGGCGCCCTCGGGCAGGTCGAGCCGGGTCAGCCACCCGGCATACACGCCGTCGGCCGGGATCATCCCCTCGATCGCACCGCCGAGGTTGGCCGTGGGGAAGCCGAGCAGCCGACCCCGGTGGTCGCCGTGGACGACCGTGCCGTCGACCCGCGGCGGCCGGCCGAGGATGTCGGTGGCCGTGTCGAGGTCGCCGGCAGCCAGCGCCTCGCGGACCCGGGTGGAGGACCAACGGCCGCCCTCGCCGACGTCCTCGACGCCGACGACGTGGAAGCCCCGGCTCGCGCCGAGGTCGACAAGGGTCTGCACGGTGCCGACGTTGCGCACGCCGAAGCGGGTGTCCGCCCCGACGACGACCGCCGCCGCGTGCAGGGCATCGACGAAGACCCGGTCGACGAACTCCTCGGGTGTCTGGGCGGCGAAGTCGCGGGTGAACTCGAGCACGAGGACCCCGTCCAGGCCGGTGCCCTCGAGCAGCCGGAGTCGCTGGTCGAGCGAGGTGAGCGCCGCCGGCGCCGACTCGGGGCGCAGGACGGCCAGGGGATGCGGCTCGAAGGTCACCGCCACCGACGGCCGGCCGGTCTCGGCGGCCAGCTCGGTGAGCACCCCGAGCACGGCCCGGTGGCCGCGGTGCACGCCGTCGAAGTTGCCGAGGGTGACGACGGTCGGACCCAGGGATTCCGGGATCTCGTCGAGGGAGCGCCAGACGTGCACGGGGGACACTCTAGTTAGCCCGTGGAGCCGGCCGGTGCCAGGACGACGTGCACCCGCGCCCGCGCGGCGCGCTCGTCGAGGATCGCGACGAGGCGCCCGTCCGGGGCGAAGGCCGCGACCGGCTCGGCCCGCCCGGGCTGCTCCGACGGCACAGGCTGGCCGTAGGACAGCGCACGCGCCTGCTCGTCGGTGAGCACGCGCACGGCGAGCTCGGAGCGCGCGGCGTCGGACAGCGACAGCAGCGGTATGCCGCCCGCCCCCTCGCGCGCGACGGTCGCCTCGAGCTCGGCGAGTGGGTGGCAGTCGGCGACGGCGAATCGGCCCACCCGGGTGCGGCGCAACTCGGTGAGGTGACCGCCGACCCCCAGCGCGGCCCCGAGGTCGCGGGCCAGCGCCCGCACGTAGGTGCCCGAGCTCACCTCGACCTCGACGTCGAGGTCGACCACCGGCGTGCCCCCGTCGGCGGTCGCCGACCTGTGCTCGAGCACGTCGAAGCGGTGGACGGCCACCGGCCGCGCGGCGAGCTCGACCTGCTCCCCCGCCCGGACCCGGGCATAGGAGCGCTGGCCGCCCACCTTGATCGCGCTGACCGCGGACGGCACCTGCTCGATCGCGCCGGTGAGCGCCTGCACCGCCGCGCCGACCTGGTCCGGCGTGAGCACCGAGGCATCGGCCGACTCAAGGATCTCGCCCTCGGCATCGTCGGTGACGGTCGTCTGCCCGAGCCGGATCGTCGCGGCATAGGTCTTGTCACAGCCGACGAGGAAGGTGAGCAGCTTGGTGCCCTTGTCGATCCCGAGGACAAGCACGCCGGTCGCCATCGGGTCGAGGGTGCCGGCATGGCCGACCCGTCGCGTCCCGGCCAGCCGGCGCACCCGGGCGACGACGTCGTGGCTGGTCAGCCCGGCCGGCTTGTCGACGAGCAGCAGCCCGTCGCTCACGCCCGGCGGTCGCTCTCGGCGTCGTCGTCCGCGTCCTCAGCGGCGTCGGCGGCGGCGTCAGTCGGCGGCTTGCGATAGGGGTCGGCGTCGCCGGCGTAGCTCGCGGACTCCCGCGCCCGAGCCAGCTCGGCGTCCCGGGCCTTGGTCTCGGCGAGCACCTCCTCGAAGTGCGCGGCGCCCTCGGGCAGCCCGTCGGCGACGAACTCGACCGTCGGGGTGAGCCGGATGCCGAGCTGCCCGAGGGAGCTGCGGATCTTGCCCTTGGCCGACTCGAGCGCCTTGGCGGTCGCCTCGCGGGCGGCGTCGTCGCCGAAGACGGTGTAGAACACCGTCGCGTGCTGCAGGTCACCGGTGACCCGCACGTCGGTGACGGTGACGAAGCCGAGCCGCTCGTCCTTGACGCGGTATTCGAGCTGCTCGGCGACGATCGCCTTGATCCGCTCGGCGATCTTGCGCGCCCGTGCTGCATCAGCCATGGGTGTGCCTGTCTGTCAACGGACTTCGCGTGATCGGGTATGCCGCGCCGTTCGCGTCGTCGCGACGGCCACGGCATACCCGATCCTGCGGGTCTGCGAAGTCTCCACCGGTGCCTGAAACCCCACCAGGCTGGAAGGTGAGCACACCTACGCGCGTGGCTTCTCCCGCATCTCGTAGGTCTCGATGACGTCCTCGAGCTGCAGGTCGTTGAACGACCCGAGGTTGATGCCGCACTCGTAGCCCTCGCGGACCTCGGTGACGTCGTCCTTGAAGCGGCGCAGACCGGCGATCTCGATGTTCTCGCCGACGACGACGCCGTTGCGGGTGACCCGGGCCTTGGCGCCACGCTTGATCTCCCCGGAGCGGACCAGCGAGCCGGCGATGTTGCCGAACTTGCTGGAGCGGAAGATCTCGCGGATCTCGGCGGTGCCGAGCGAGACCTCCTCGAACTCCGGCTTGAGCATGCCCTTGAGGGACGCCTCGATCTCCTCGATCGCCTGGTAGATGACCGTGTAGTAGCGGATCTCGACGCCCTCGCGGTCGGCGACCTCGGCGTTCTGGCCCTCGGCGCGGACGTTGAAGCCGATGATCACCGCGTTGGAGGCCAGGGCCAGGTTGATGTTGTTGAGGGTGATCGCGCCGACGCCGCGGTCGATGATCCGCAGGTCGACCTCCTCGCCGACATCGATCTGCAGCAGGGCGTCCTCGAGCGCCTCGACCGAGCCGGAGACGTCGCCCTTGAGGATGAGGTTGAGCGTCTCGACCTTGCCGGCGGCCAGAGCCTCGGTGAGGTTCTCGAGCGAGATCCGCTTGCGGGCCTTGGCCAGGCTGGCCTGACGGTCGGCCGCCTCGCGCTTCTCGGCGATCTGCCGGGCGGTGCGGTCGTCCGGGGCGACGACGAAGGTGTCGCCGGCCCGCGGGACCGAGGAGAGCCCGAGCACCTGGACCGGGCGGCTCGGGGTGGCCTCGGCGAGCTGGTTGCCGTGCTCGTCGAGCATGGCCCGGACCCGCCCGTGCGCCGAGCCGGCCACGATCGCGTCACCGACCCGCAGGGTGCCCTGCTGGACCAGCACGGTCGCGGTGGCACCGCGGCCCTTGTCGAGGTTGGCCTCGATCGCGACGCCGCGGGCGTCGGTGTCGGGGTTGGCCCGCAGGTCCAGCGCCGCGTCAGCGGTGAGCAGGACCGCCTCGAGCAGCCCGTCGATGTTGACCCGCTCGCGGGCCGACACGTCGACGAACATCGTCTCGCCGCCGTACTCCTCGGCGACGAGGTTGTACTCG
>DAOTIG010000176.1:0-6051 GCA_035448065.1 Dermatophilaceae bacterium | reverse complement strand
GGCGCCGCCGACCGCCTCGACACCGGCCGCCGTGGTCTCGGTGAACTCGTCGATGTTGGCGCGGGTGCCCGGGCCGGCGGACTTGCTCGAGATCGAGGCGACGATCTCGGCATAGGGCACGTCGACGATGTCTGCGACCGCGCGCACCATCGGCGTCGTCGCCTGACCACCGCAGGTGATCATGTTGACGTTGACCGCGTCGAGGTTGAAGTCGAGGTTGACCGGCGGACAGATGTAGGGCCCGACGGCCGCTGGTGTGAGGTCGACCGCGAGGATGCCGGCCTCGGCATAGCGCGGCGCGTTGGCGGCGTGTGCCTTGGCCGACGTGCACTCGAAGAAGATGTCGGGCAGCTCGGGACGGGAGAGCAGCCAGTCGACGCCCTCATGGCTCGCCTCGAGGCCGACCGAGGCGGCCCGGCGCAGCCCGTCGGAGGCCGGGTCGACGCCGACCATGTAGCGCGGCTCGATGATGTCGCTGCGCCGCATGAGCTTGAACATGAGGTCGGTGCCGATGTTGCCCGGCCCGACGATCGCGGCCGTGCCCTTGCGGGTCCCTGTCTCTGCCATCGAGAGTCCTTGTCCCAGAGTCGAATCAGACGAAGCGCGCGGTCACGGTGCCGAGTCCGCCGAAGCTCGCGGTGAAGGTGTCGCCGGCGGTGACGGGCGCGACCGGGGTGAGCGAGCCGGGGAGCACGACGTGGCCGGCCTCGAGGGTGACGCCAAGCGCGCCGACGGTGTTGGCCAGCCAGACGAGGGAGCTGATCGGTGACCCGAGCACCGCACCACCGGCCCCGGTGCCGACGACCTGACCGTTCTTGCGGAAGGTGCACCCGACGAGGCGCAGGTCGACCTCGGTGAGCTTGGTCGGCGTGCTGCCCAGGACGACCGCGCCCGAGCTCGCGTTGTCCGCGATGGTGTCGACGATGGTGATCCGCCAGTCGGCGACCCGACTGTCGACGATCTCGATCGAGGGCACGACGTAGTCGACGGCGTCGATGGCCTGGGCGACGGTGACGCCGGGCCCGCGCAGTGGCTTGCGAAGGACGAACGCGATCTCCGGCTCGACGCGCGGCTGCAGGAAGCGGCTCATCGGGATCGGCTGGTGCTCGAGGAAGAAGAAGTCGTCGAAGAGATGGCCGTAGTCCGGCTGGTCAACCCCGAGCTGCTTCTGCACCCGCGCGTTGGTGAGACCGACCTCGTGTCCCAACACTTTTCGCCCGCGTGCGAGGAGCTCATGCACCTGCAGCAGCTGCACGGCATAGGCATCCTCGATGGCCATGCCGGCGTGGGTGCTGCTCGGCGGCTCGATCGGGACGCCGCTCTGGTAGGCCGCCAGGAGCTGGTGGGCCACCTCGGCCCGCGTCACGGCATCCATGCCCCGCCTTCCTCGACACGCGGATGGGAGCGACGGCGGGCCCCGCCCCCGTCACGCCCAACCTAGGCGACCGAGGTCGACCGACGGGCGTTTCGTTCCCGGATGCGGAACGCCGAGACTCTCGCCGAGTGGACCTTCGCACGCCGAGTGGACCTTCGCGCGCCGAGTGGACCATCGCACGCCGAGTGGACCATCAGCTCGTCAGAGGATCTTGGCGATCCGACGCGATCCGGCGACCAGCAGCGGCACGATCCGCTCGACCTCGCCGTCGAGGTGAGCGCTGGGTCCGAACACGCTCACCGCGGCGATGGCGATCTTGCCCCGGTCGAGCACGGGGACAGCCACCGACGTGGCACCGTCGAAGGACTCGCTGTGTGACACGGCATACCCCGTCTTGCGCACGTCCTCGAGCGCGCGCTGCCAGTCCTCGACGGTGCGGATCGTGTGCGCCGCTCGCGGCGGGAAGCCCGCGGACACGCGCGCTTCGGAGACGACCGGATTGAAGGCGGCGATCACCTTGCCCGAGCTCGTCGTGCGGGCGGGCAGTCGCCGGCCGGTGTGGCCGAGCAGCTTCGTGCTGTCGAGGGCGAGCAGCCGCTCCATGAAGACGACGTCCGGGCCGTCCGGCACCGAGAAGTTGACGGTGCAGCCGATCGAGCGGCGCAGGTCGTAGAGCACGGGGAGCGCGGCGTGCCGCAACCGGTTCCGCGCATGGGCGAGCTGACCGAGTTCGTAGAGGTGGATGCCGAGCCGGTACTGGTCGTTGTCGGGGTTCTGCTCCACCATGCCGCGCGTCGCCAGCGTGGTGAGGAGGCGGTGCGCCGTGGACTTGGCGATGCCGAGGCGCCGGGCGATGTCGCTCACTCCCAGCTCGCTGTCGGCGGCGAAGCACTCCAGCACGTCGAGCGCTGTGCCGACCGACTTGAGCGGCTCGCCGTGCGTGGACACGCTGACCGGTCGCTTGGGCGTGGTCACCACCCAGGGCAAGTCGTCGCCGCGCGGATCGTGCGTGCTCACCTGGCTCCTTCCCCTCACCGCCAGTATGCCGCGCAACCCCAGCGGGGATTATCTGGTCACCCGACAATCCAGCGCTCTCCCCGAGGAGGACTCTCGAGCCGAGTGCGTGCCAAGGACTCAGCGCTTGATGAGGGGGCTCTTCACGCCGCCGGTCGCCTTGTCGCCCTCGTTGAAGAAGTCCTCGCGGTGGATGTCGCGGGGGAACAGCCGCTTGCCCATCAGGGTCTTGAGCGCCGCCTCGACCATCGGCGGCGGGCCGCAGAGATAGCCGCTGCATCCCGACAGGCTCGGGTGGTCGGCGGAGATGACGTCGGTCACCATGCCATAGCCGTATGCCGCGGCGTCACCACCGCTCGCCGTGACCTCGTCGGCCGTCTCCTCGTACAGACACGGTCGGTAGGTGAAGCGGTCGGCGAAGTCGGCTGCGAGAGAGCGGAACAGCGCCTCGTCGTAGAGCCACTCCCGGCTCCGCCCGCCGGCGTAGAGGACGAGCTCGCCCTCATACGCGTCGTTCTCGAGAGCGTGCCGCACCATCGACGTCAGCGGCGCCAGCCCGGTGCCGCCGCCGACGAGGATGGCCTTGCGATCGTCGCCGACCTTGAGCACGAAGCGGCCGTAGGGGCCACTGACGAAGACGGGGTCGCCCACGGCGAGCTCGCCGAAGACCCAGCCGTCGGTGCCGCGCCCGCCGGGCACCCGACGCACGCGGAACTCGATCCGGCGCGTCTCGGTCGGCGGTGAGGCGATCGACCAGGTCCGGTCGACAGGCGGCTGACCGTCGCGCCCGGGCACCTGGAACTTGAGGTACTGCCCGGCATTGAAGGCCAGGTCGCGATCCAGCTCGATCACCAACCGCCTTGTCTCGCGGGCGATCTCGGTCAGCTCGACGACGGTGCCGGTGTAGTCCTCGACCGGGAACACCTCGATCGACTCGTCGACGTCGATGTCCGCCTCGATGGTCACGTCCGAGCGTGGCATGGCGCAGCACGGCAGCACCTTGCCCTCGTCGCGCTCGAAGTCCATGAGCGCGAAGGAGCTCGACCCGCCGTGATCGACGTCGCCGTCGAGGACCTCGGCCTTGCACGTGGCGCAGGTGCCGTGCGTGCACGAGTGCGGCAGCCAGACGCCGTTGCGCAGGCAGGCGTCGAGGATCGTCTGGTCGGCCCGGCACTCGACCTCACGGCCGAGCGGCTCGACGGTGATGGTGTAGCTGTCGCTCATCGTCTTTCCTTGTCTCACAACGCAGTCCGGGTATGCCGCGTGGCCCGGCCACGCGGCATACCCGGACCGTCAGGCATGTGGGTCAGCTCTTCGAGGTGAACTGGATGACGCCCTTGTGGGTGGCGCCCAGCCCCTCGAGGGTGTTGTCGGCGGACGGGGTGCGTGGCTCGCCACAGAAGACCCAGTCGAACTGCTCCCAGCCCTTGCCGGCGTCGAAGTCCGGGTCCTCCTCGGGTCATCGGCATCGGCGCGAGCTCGTCGAGGGAGGCCTCGTCGAGCTCGTCCTCCGGTGTGCCGACGAGCTCGGCGACACGAATCATGAAGGGGGTCAAGGGAATCAGCCAGTCCTGGGCGTGTGATAGGTGAATGGGCTGGTGTCTCAGACGGCGGCCGCGCCCGCAGCGGCGACCTGCTTGTCCTGCTCGGCGCTCGCGCCGGAGACCCCGATCGCCCCGACGAGCTCGCCGTCGATGAGCACGGGGACCCCGCCGGCGAAGGCGGCGACCTCGGCCCGACCCGCGATCCCGTCGCGGACCGGCGGCTCGCCGGCGATCGCGGCATACAGATCGTCGGTGGGGATTCCGGCGAAGCCGCACACGGTGCGCGCCTTGTCCTGCGCGATCGACCCGGACATCGCGAAGGCGCCGTCCATCCGGGCGAAGGCGAGCAGCCACCCGGCCCGGTCGACGACAGCGACGTTGACGCGCACGCCGAGGCGCGTCGCCTCGGCGAGTGACGCCTCGAGCGCCGCTGCTGCACCGGCATACGAGAGCGATTGCAGTGTCTGCAGATTCGGCCTGGACGACATCGTCGAGACCCCCTTCGGGCGGGTCCGGGCAGCACCCATCACGACGGCGGCAGATCGGGGGAGTCCCTGCCGCCGCCGAGCGGGTGTCTGGTGGTGGGTGGTGAGGGCGAAGGCCCTCGAACGATCAGGTGCTGACGGTCGTGAAGCGCTCGTTGAGCTCGCGGGCGTGGTAGAAGATGCCCTTGGCGATCTGGTCCGGCGTCCACTTGTTGATCGGCCGGTCGCGGTAGGCCGGGTAGCCGCCGGCGAAGACCTCGTTGCGGTTGCCGGACGGATCGAAGAAGTAGATCGTCTGGCCGCGGGTGATGCCGTGCCGCGTGGGGCCGATGTCGATCGGCACATCGTCCATCGCGAACAGGTCTGCAGCACGGCCGATCTCGGTCCAGTCCTGCAGCTTGAAGGCGAAGTGGTGCAGCTTGCCCTGCGGGCCCTCGAGGACGGCGATCTGGTGGATCTGGTTGTTGCTCGTCAGCCACGACGCGATGTAGTGAGCGTCGTCGTCGTTGAGGTCGGTCTGCACCCGCTCGGTCGGGAAGAAGTCGAAGACGTGCTTGAACATGTTCTCCATGGTCCGCACGTCCTCTGCGAGGATCAGCGAGTGGTCGAGCGCGGGCACGCCGACGCCGACGAGGTGGCGCGGGAATGCCTCGGGGTTGTGGGTGCCGACCTCGGTGCCGATGAGCGTCTGGGAGTGGTAGACCTCGAAGACGTGCTCGGACGGCGCGGTGAACCGGATGCCGTCGCTGACCTCGGGGTTCTCACCGGCGCTCATCCGCTCGACGGTGAGGCCGAACTCCTGTGCGCGCTTCTCGACGAGGTCGATGTCCGACTCGTACTCGACCTTGAAGCCGTACTTGACGACGCCGACGCCGCCCTCCTCGAGGACGACCGAGTGGTGGTCCCACTCGTCCCAGCCCTTGTAGTAGACCTTGCCGTCCGTGCTCAGGGTCTCGTAGAGACCCAGCGTGTTGGCGTAGTGCTGCTTGGCCTCGGCCAGGTCGGTGACCCGGACGTGGGCATAGCCCATCCGCATGATCCCCATCGATCACTCCTTGTGTGTGCTGGTTGAGTGCAAGCTGGTCGCGTGCAGGAGCGCCTCGGCGCGCTGCCGGGCCCGCTCGTTGATCGAGTGCAGGAGGGGGTTGATGAGCCGCAGCTCCTCACCACGAAGCGCGATCGTGATGTCCCCGACCGGCACGGCTCGGCAGGACAGGCAGGTGCCCGTCGCGCGCTCCGCGTCGGTGAGCACGGTGTCGGCCACCGTGCGCTCGTGGCTGACCTCGCCACTGACGAGGTCGACCTTGCAGATCCCGCAGCCGCCGCGCCGGCAGCCGACGGTGTAGGCGAAGCCGGCCTTGTAGAGGCCGCCCAGCACGGTCTCGTCCGGCGTGAGGTAGACGGTCTCGCCCGTGGGCTCGACAGCCACGTTGGCCATCGGGGCGAGTCACCTCCAAGCTGTCGGGCGTCGGTGCCGGGCCACCGTGTGGTGGTTGCGTAGAGCCTGCGGTCTGGGCTCCCCGCCGACCACGAGTGTTCCGGATTGAGGAACGCGGGGAAGGTGTATGCCGCGCGCTGCGCGCCACTGCACGAGGACACCGCAACGTCGCCTACGACGCCCACCCAGTCGCCC
>DAOTIG010000175.1:0-6069 GCA_035448065.1 Dermatophilaceae bacterium | reverse complement strand
CGGCGGTCTCACCATCGGCCTGATCAAGCAGTACGTGTCCGGCTACATGGATCCCGGCCTGGCCGAGGTGATGCCCTACCTCGTGCTCGTGGCCATCCTGCTGGTCCGGCCCTACGGCATCTTCGGCGAGACGCGGATCGAGAGGGTCTGAGGCCATGGCGACCGCAACCGGCATCCACCACCGCAGCTATCGCGCTGAGCTGCGCCTGCGGCATACCACGTCCGAGTGGGCGCGGCTGGCCCTCGTCGTCGTCGCGCTTATTGCGGCGCCGTGGATCCTCACGCCCTATTGGTTGGGCATCGGCAACACCATCCTCATCGCCGTCATCGGGGCGGTCGGCCTCAACATCCTCGTCGGCTTCACCGGCCAGATCTCGCTCGGCCAGGGTGGCTTCCTCGCGGTCGGTGCCTACACCGCCGCGATCCTGTCCACTCGAGCCGGTCTGCCGCCGCCGCTCGCCGTCGCCGTCGCCGTCGTCGTCACCGCCCTCGTCGGAGCGCTCTTCGGGCTGCCGGCGCTGCGACTCAAGGGCCTCTATCTCGCGATCGCGACGCTCGCCTCGCAGGAGATCATCCTCTTCGTCGTCAAGCGGTGGGGTTTCCTCACCGAGGACAAGGGCTACATCGACGTCCCCCGGGCACCCTTCATCGAGCGCAGCACCTTTGAGCTGCAGTGGTATTGGATGCTGCTGCCGATCACCTTCCTGTCGGTGCTCATGGCCCGCAACCTCTTCCGCACCGCGCTGGGCCGGTCTTTCATGGCCGTGCGCGACCAGGACATCGCGGCCGAGGCGATCGGTGTCAACCTCACCCGGGCCAAGGTCACTGCCTTCGCCGTGTCCAGCGGCTTCGTCGGGCTGGCCGGCGCGCTGTCGGCCTACTACACCGAGACCGTGACGTGGGAGCGGTTCACGCTCGACGTGTCGGTGCTCTACCTCGCGATGATCATCGTCGGTGGCCTGGGCAGCATCGCCGGGTCGGTCTACGGCGCGATCTTCATGATGCTGCTCCCCCCGCTGCTCACCGAGCTGGGCGGCGCTCTCTCGCAACAGTTCCCGTCCTTCAACGAGCAGCTGCCCGCGGTCAAGAACGCCGTCTTCGGCATCGCGATCATCGCCTTCCTGCTCATCGAGCCACGAGGCCTCAACCGGATCTGGAGCCGGATGAAGGACTACATCCGGTTCTGGCCCTTCCGCTACTAGCCCCCACCGCACCACCGCTGATTGGAGAAAGAAGATGAAGCACCCCAGGCGCACCCTGCTTGCCGCTGGCGCATCGCTGCTGCTCGGCCTCACCGCCTGTGGCGGCGGTGCCGCCGGTGGTGGTGGCGGTGGCGGCGGTGGCGACACCGCCCCGATCAAGATCGGCATCATCGCCGACCTCACCGGCGCCACCGGAGACGTCGGCAAGCCCTACAACGAGGGCATGCTCGGCTACATCGACTGGATCAACAGCAAGGGCGGCATCAAGGGCCGCAAGATCGAGGCGATGTCCAACGACTACGCCTACCAGGTGCCCAAGGCCGAGGAGCTCTACAAGAAGTACGTCGCCGATGGTGCCGTCGTCATCCAGGGCTGGGGCACCGGCGACTCCGAGGCGCTGCGCACCAAGGTCGCCTCCGACAAGCTGCCGTTCATGAGCGCCTCGTATGCCGAGGTGCTCACCGACCCCAAGCAGTCGGCATACAACTTCGTCGTCGCACCGACGTACTCGGACCAGATGCGAGTCGCGCTCAACTGGATCGCCAAGGACGCCGGCGGCAAGGCCGAGGTCGCGGTCTTCCACAACGACAGCCCCTTCGGCACGGCGCCGGTCGCCGATGGCCAGAAGTACATCGCCGACAAGGGCCTGCAGCTCGGCTACAAGGCCTACCCGATGCCCAAAACGCCGAACTTCGTCGGCCTGCTCTCGCAGGCCCAGACCCAGGGCGCGAAGTACATCGTCATCCAGAACGTCTCGAGCCCGGCCGCCCAGGTCGCCAAGGACATCAAGGCGCAGAACCTGCCGATGAAGATCGTCTGCCTCAACTGGTGCGCTGACGAGCTGATGATCAAGACGGCCGGGGCGGACGTCGCCGAGGGCCACATCATGGTGCAGCCCTTCGCGCCGACCGGCACGGACAAGGCCGGCCTCAAGGTCATCGACGACTACCTCAAGTCCAAGGGCTCCTCGCTGGCCGACAAGAACCTGCACTACACGCAGGGCTGGTACACGATGGACGTCATGGCCAAGGGCATCGAGAAGGCCCTGTCCAGTGGCGAGAATCTCACCGGTGAGTCGATCCGCAAGGCCCTCGAGACGATGGACGCGGTCGACACCGGCGGTGTCGTCGGCACCGGCAAGGTGAAGTTCAGCGCCGACAGCCACCGCGGCTCGACCGGGTCCGGGATCTACCAGGTCAAGGGTGGCAAGCTCGTCGAGATCGCGGCCAACCAGGTCCCGTGAGCACCTCGACGAGCGCCCAGGGGGTGGCCGGTGCGCCGGCCACCCCCGACGGGGCGCTGCTCACCCTCAACAACGTCGAGGTCATCTACGACGACGTCATCCTCGTCCTGCGCGGGCTGAGTCTGGCTGTGCCGCAAGGGAAGATCGTCGCCCTGCTCGGCTCCAACGGGGCCGGCAAGTCGACGACGCTCAAGGCGATCTCCGGGCTGCTTCCGACCGAGCACGGCGAGGTCACCGACGGGGCGGTGCTCTTCGACGGGCGGGACATCACCCGCCTCGACGCGGCCGAGCGGGTCAAGCTCGGGCTCTCGTTGTGCATGGAGGGCCGGCACGTCTTCGAGCACCTGTCGGTCGAGGAGAACCTGCTCGCCGGTGCCTACTTCCGCGGCGGCGCCGGGTCGGGCGACCTCGACGAGGTCTATCGACTGCTGCCCAAGCTCGGCGACATGCGGGCCCGCACCGCGGGCTATCTCTCCGGCGGCGAGCAGCAGATGCTCGCGATCGGCCGGGCGCTCATGGCCAAGCCGCGGCTGCTCATACTCGACGAGCCCTCGCTCGGCCTGGCCCCCTTGCTCGTCAAGGACATCTTCGCCTTCATCAAGCGGATCAACGACGAGCTCGGGCTCACCGTGCTGGTCATCGAGCAGAACGCCCGCCGCGCGCTTGAGGTCGCCGACCACGGCTACATCATGGAGCAGGGCCGGATCGTCCTCGAGGGGTCGGCGCAGGAGCTGCGCGACAACCCCGACGTCAAGGAGTTCTACCTCGGCCTCGGCGACTCCGGCAGCCGCAAGAGCTTCCGAGACGTCAAGCACTACAAGCGACGCAAGCGCTGGCTCTGAGCCCGCCCCGCCCGCCTGCCCCTCACCGACGACTGTCCGCACGAGGAGGTCCGACCCATGTCCGCGCTCGAAGGTGCGCTCCACTCGTATGCCGCCGGGCTGGCAACAGCGTTGTCCGCCAGCGTGCTTCGGGCCGGGCGAGGATGCGCGCCGTTGGCCGCTCGGTTGGCGGCGGCGGGAATCGGGCAGGGTGACCTGACCCCGGAGGGCGTGGTCGCCGGGCTCGGTCGGCTGCCGGTGCTGAGCAAGGACGAGCTGATGGCTGCCCAGCATGCCGACCCGCCCTTCGGCGGCCTGCTCGCCGAGGGCGCATCGCTGCGCCGGGTCTACCAGTCGCCTGGGCCGATCTACGAGCCGCAGCTCGACGGGGCCGACCCGTGGCGGTGGGCACCGGCGCTTCGAGCCTGTGGGATGGGCCAGGACGACCTCGTCCTCAACTGCTTCGGCTACCACCTCTCCCCTGCCGGGGCGATGTTCGACGAGGGTGCGCTCGCCGTCGGCGCGCGGGTGCTGCCCGGTGGGATCGGCAACCAGGACCTGCAGGCGCGGGCCGTCGCGGACCTCGGCGTCACGGCATACACGGGCCTGCCGTCCTATCTCAAGGCGGTCATCGACCGCTACGCCGAGCTCGGACTGCCGTGGGAGCGGTGGCGACTGGCCATGGCGATGGTGACCGCCGAGCCGCTGCCGGACTCGTTGCGGGCGACCCTGCGCGAGCGGGTGCCGACCGTGCTGATGGCCTATGGCACGGCGGAGGCCGGGCTGATCGGCTACGAGACCGAGCCGGGAGGCGGGCTGGTGCCCGGCGACGGGCTGCTCGTGCAGGTCTGCGACCTGACGACCGGCGAGCCGCTCGTCGAGGGCGAAGGTCAGGTCGTCGTCACCCTGCTGCGCACGGACTATCCCCTGGTGCGCTTCGGCACCGGCGATCTCTCGGCGTGGCAGCTCGGTCCGGACGGCCGGCCTCGGCTGGCCGGCGTTCTGGGCCGAGTCGGTGCGGCGATCAAGGTGCGCGGGATGTTCCTGCACCCGCGTCAGGCGGCGGCAGCGCTCGACGGGACGCCCGGCCTGGCGGCCTGGCGGCTGATCGTCGACCGGGTCGACCACCGGGACGAGCTCACCTGCCAGGTGGTGCCTGCCGAGGGAGTCGACCACGAGGAGCTCGCCGCGACCGTCGGCCAACGGATCAGGTCCGGGCTGCGCTTCGGCTCGACCGTCGAGGTCGTCGACGCGCTCGAGGGCGTCGACGGCCCCGCGAGTCCGCTGCTGGACCGGCGATCCTGGGACTGACGGCTGCCCGTCGTCCGCTTGACCCGATCGGCTGATCCGCGGACGTCGGCGGCATTCGTAGGGTGGGAGGGCTCGGGGGAGCCCCATCGTCTCGCTGTCTTGAGGTCATGCTGTCCCCCATCCGGACCCTGCACGCTGCCCGCTCCGTCCTGGGCAAGCCCGGTCCACGCCCACCTCGCCACCACGTCGCCGCGGTCGTCGTCCTCGCCGGGGTGACCTTCGGCTCGCTGACCGCGGCCGGCGCTCGCGCCGTCGGCGAGACCTCGTCGCCGTCAGCGTCGGCCACCCCCGCTGCAGCGGAGTCCCCCCAGGCTGCGCCGACCACCGACCGCGTTGACCCCGAGCTGAGTGCGGCGCCCGACACCGACGTCGCCGTGCCGGGGGCGAGCCCGGCGACCGCCGCCCCTGCCGCCACGTCTCCCGCGGGCGGATCGCCCACCGACATCCCGCTGAGCTCGGTTTCCGGGCCCGCGGGTTCCTACAACCGCTACGGCATCCCGATCGTCCCGATGGCGGCCTATCAGCGCGCCGCCGGCCGCCTGGGCGGCTGCGGGATCCCCTGGTGGCTGCTCGCCGGGGTCGGCCAGGTCGAGTCCGGACATGCCGCCGGCGGGCGGGTCGACTCGACCGGCCGGGTCCGTGGCGCGATCTACGGGCCGCGCCTGGACGGCTCGCTCGCAGGCACTGCGGTGATGGCCGACACCGACGGGGGCGCCGTCGACGCCGACCCGGCCTTCGACCGGGCGGTCGGCCCGATGCAGTTCCTCCCCGCCACCTGGTCGTGGGCCGGACGCGACGGCAACGGCGACGGCCGAGCCGACCCGCAGAACGTCTACGACGCCGCCCTGGCCGCGGGGAGCTATCTCTGCCGCTTCGGCTCGCTCAGCAGCGAGGAGGCTCAGGGCCGAGCGCTGTTGTCCTACAACGGTTCTCCGGCGTATGTGCGCTCGGTGCTCGAGGCGGCCCAGGCCTACCACGAGCTCGCCGATCCGAGCGCCAAGCCGGGCGCCACGTCGAGCCCGACCACGACATCCGCGCCCGCACCGTCACCGGTCCGCCCGCCGGCGGCTCCGGCTCCGGCTCCGGCTCCGGCCCCGACACCAGCGCCGTCCCCCGCACCAGTCCCGGCGCCCGCACCACTGAGCACCCCGGCACCGACCCTCCGCCCGACGACCACGACGACACCCGCCGAGGCGACGGCTACGTCGACCTGAGCCCAGCGGGTGGAGGTATTCCCCGAGGCCCAGGACCCAGCGCGATACCTCCACCCGAGCGGGCACGCGGCATACTGGCCGCCATGCCCACGACCGACTCCGGTGACTACCGCGCGCTCATGGCCCGGGTGCCGACGAGCGTCGTCGTCGTGGCGACGATGGTCGAGGGCGCGCCGATCGGCATGCTCGTCGGCACCTTCACGTCGGTGTCGTTGCAGCCCAAGCTCGTCGGCTTCCTCGCCGACCTGGGCTCGCGGACCGTGCACCAGCTCCTCGGC
>DAOTIG010000174.1:0-6115 GCA_035448065.1 Dermatophilaceae bacterium | reverse complement strand
GTCAAGCTGCCCGAGGGCACCGAGATGGTCATGCCCGGCGACAACACCGAGATGTCGGTCACGCTGATCCAGCCGATCGCCATGGAGGAGGGCCTGCAGTTCGCCATCCGCGAGGGCGGCCGCACCGTCGGCGCCGGCCAGGTCACCAAGATCACCAAGTGATCACCCGGGGGCACCGTCCCCCGTGACCCCTAGGGGTCGAGCGAAGGGCCCGAGCCACTGGCTCGGGCCCTTCGTCGTCGGGTCCGGATAACCGCTAGGGTCGGGGGCCGTGAGCCACGACGTCGAGGACAGCGACCGCGCCACCGCCCCGGGCGCTGACACCGCCGAGCGCCTCGTCGGCTTCGTCGACGCATCCCCTACGCCCTTCCACGCGGTCGCCACCGGCCTGGCGCTGCTCGCCGAGCACGGCTTCACCCGCATCGACGAGGCGGCCACCTGGCCGCGGGAGCCCGGCCGCTACGCCCTGGTCCGCGGCGGCTCGCTGCTGGCCTGGGTGCAGCCCGCCGACGCGGGGCCGCACACTCCCTTCCGGGTCGTCGGAGCGCACACCGACTCGCCCAACCTGCGCCTCAAGCCGCATGCCGATCACGTCAAGGCGGGCTGGCAGATGCTCGCCGTCGAGCCCTACGGCGGCCTGCTGCGCAACTCCTGGCTCGACCGCGACCTGTCCCTCGCCGGCCGGATCGCCGTGCGCAGCGCGGACGGCCACGAGACGCGCCTCTTCCACGACCGCCAGCCGCTGCTACGGGTCGCCCAGCTCGCGCCGCACCTCGACCGCGGCGTCAACGACCGGGGCCTCGTGCTCAACCCGCAGCAGCACCTCGTGCCCCTCTGGGGGGTCGGGGAGCGCCCCGCCGACGTGACTGCCTACCTCGCCGAGCAGGTCGGCGCGGACGCCGGTGACCTGCTCGGCTGGGACGTCATGCTCCACGACACCCAGCCGGCCGCCATCGTCGGGCGGGCCCGCGAGCTCGTCTCCGCGCCCCGCCTGGACAACCTCGCCAGCTCGTATGCCGCGCTGCTCGCCCTCGCCCGCGCCGCCGACGCTGCCGACGCCGGCGGCCACGCGGCAGGCGGCCACGCGGCATACCGACCGCTGGTCGCGCTCTTCGACCACGAGGAGATCGGGAGCGACTCCGAGCGGGGGGCGGGCAGCCCGATCCTGGCCAGCACCCTCGAGCGGATCGTCGCGGCATCCGGTGGCGACCGCGACGACTACTGGCGGGCCCTGGCCGGCACGGTCGTCGCCTCCGCCGACATGGCCCACGCGACCCACCCCAACTACGCCGAGTATGCCGAGCCCGGCCACCAGGTCCGGATGAACGCCGGTCCCGTGCTCAAGGTGCAGACCGAGCTGCGCTACGCGACTGACGCCGTCGGCGCCGCCGTGCTGCGCCGCGCCTGCGAGCAGGCCGACGTGCCGCTGCAGGTCTTCGTCACCAAGAGCGACGTGCAGTGCGGATCGACGATCGGCCCGATCACCGCCTCGCGGGTCGGCGTGACGACCGTGGACCTCGGCGCCCCCTTGCTGGCCATGCACTCGTGCCGCGAGCTCGCCGGCGTCGCCGATCAGCAGATGTATGCCGCGGCGCTCACCGCCTTCCTCGCCCCCGCCTGAGCGTCAGAGCGCCTCGACCAGCACCTCGTGGACCCGGCGGATCGCCGGGCTGGGCGCCATCGTGTGCCGCCACAGCTGCAGGATCCGGCGAGTGACCGGCTCGGCGACCGGCACCGCGACGACGCCCGGCGGCAGCAGCTCGCGCCCCAGCCGGGGCACGAGCGCCACGGCCAGCCCATGCTCGACCAGGCCGATCTGCGAGGCGAACTCCATCGCCCAGTAGCGCACGTCGGGACGCAGCCCCTGCTGGTCGTGCAGGTGGGTGAGCCACCCGTGGCAGACGCTGCCGGGCGGCGCGCAGGTCCACACCAGGCCGGTCAGCTCGATCGCCTCGATCGCCGGCAGCTCGGCGAGCGGGTGGCCGGCCGGGACGAGGACGTCCGCGGTGTCCACGCCCAGCCGGACCTGCTCGACGTGGTCCGGGATCGGCAGCGGGAGATCGCCCCAGTTGTGCACGAGGGCGGTGTCCGCCTGCCCACTGGCCACCAGCGCGATGGCCTCGTGCGGGTCGTGCTCGACGACCCGCACGTCGAGGTCGGGATCGCTCACCCGCAGCGCGGCGAGCGCCGGCGCGACCAGCCCGCGGACCGCGGTGGAGAAGGCCGCGAGCCGCACCCTGCCGGTCACCGGGGCCGCCGAGGCGGTCGCCGCGGCCGCCAGTCGGGCCTGCAGCGCCTCGGCCTGATCGACCAGCCGGCTGCCGTCCTCGGCCAGCTGCCGGCCGAGCTCGGTCAACGCGACGCCTCGGCCGACCCGCTCGAGCAGTCGGATGCCGGTCTGCCGCTCGAGTCGCTTGACCTGCTGGCTCACCGCCGACGGGGTGTAGCCGAGGGCGTCGGCAGCGGCGGCGATCGAGCCGTGCTGCCGCACGGCATCCAGGGTCTGCACGGTTGCGAGATCGATCATGCAGTGACGCTACCGCTTTGTCGGCGCGAACCATCGCTGGTGCTTCATGGTCCGATCCGGCACAGTGGCTCGGGTGACCCTCCGCGACCGACTCCTGGCGCTGCTCGTCGTCGCCGTCTGGGGCGCGAACTTCGTCGTCATCGAGTGGGGCCTGCCGGGCGTCCCTCCGCTCGTCTTCGTGGCTCTGCGCTTCGTCGTCGTGGCGGCGGCGGCCCTGCTCGTGCCGCGGCCGGCCGTCCGCTGGCGGGATCTCGCGCTCGTCGGTGCGTTCATGAGCGTGGGCCAGTTCGGCCTGCTCTACAGCGCGCTCGCCGTCGGTATGCCGCCCGGGCTCGCCTCGCTCGTCCTGCAGATCCAGGCCGCCTTCACGGTCGTCATCGGCGTCCTCGTGCTGCGTGAGCACGCCCGCCGCGCCCAGGTGCTCGGGGTGCTGCTCGGTCTGGTGGGCCTCGCCGTCGTGGCCCTCGGCCGTGGGGGAGCGGTGCCACCGCTCGCGTTCGGCCTCACCGTCGCGGCCGCCGCCTGCTGGGCGTCCGGCAACATCGCCGCGCGTCGGCTGCAGGGGGTCAACGGGCTCTCGCTCACCGTGTGGTCCGGCGTCTTCGTCCCGGTGCCGATGCTCGCACTCGCGTTGGCCGTCGAGGGGCCGACAACCGTGCTGCACGCGCTCACCCACCTCACCTGGCAGGCGTGGGCGTCCACGGCATACACGGCTGTGCTCGCCTCGCTGTTCGGCTACGGCGTGTGGAACGGGCTGCTGTCGCGCCATCGGGCCGCCGAGGTGGCGCCCTTCTCGCTGCTCGTGCCGGTCGTCGGCATCAGCACGGCCTGGCTGCTGCGCGGGGAGCAGCCGACCCCGCTGGCCCTCGTCGGCGGCTCGCTCCTCGTCGCCGGAGTGGCCGTCGCCACGCTGCGCCGGCTCCCCGCCCCGGGCCTCAGCGGCCCAGCAGCACGGCACGCGCCAGCACGACCAGGCCGCCGCCCACGCCGATCAGCCAACCGAGCAGGATGAGCGCGACGACCGGGCCGTTCGCCACGGAGCCGATCGCGCTGGCCGCGATCCAGGCCAGTCCGAGCACGCCGGCCTTCCGCAGCACCAGGCGCGGAGTTGGCTCTGAGCCGCCAAGCGCGACCGTTGTGGGTCCTGGAGACGGCTGCCGACCTGCCCGCCAGAGACCGATCGCGATCACGGCATAGCAGCTGAGCACGATCAGATGCGGAGTGGCCTCTCGGGGCAGCGACTGGGGACGCAGCGTCGCCGCCGCCACGAGGTAGAGCGCGGCCAGCGGCACGGCCAGCCACGCCAGGTGTCGGCCGCTGGGCAGCAGCTCCCGCAACCGCTCGAGTGGCCCGGACCGGCGCAACCACCAGGCCAAGCCGAGTGCGATCGGCAGCACGCCGCCGAGCACGGTGACTGCGGTGAAGAGCGGGTCGGGACGGATCACCGCCTGATAGAGCCCGCAGCCCCCGCCGAGCGACACCGGACCGCGCCACCATCGCCCAGACCGCCATCGACCAGACCGCCATCGACCAGACCGCCCTGGATCGGGTCGATGCTTCGCGGTGCTGCCTCGGCGCTTCAGGCGCACCGCGTCCGCTGTCTCATGGCTGCGGGTCAGGGAGGTCTCGATCACGAGCAGGGGAGCGAGGAAGGACATGAGGGGGTGCCAGAGGAAGACCAGCACGCTGGCCTGGACCACCGCCACCCCGCCGACTCGCCACGGCAGCTCGCTGACCGAGAAGGTCGGCTCCCAGACAACCTTGGTGAGATACGCCTCATAGAGGCCGAAGAGCATCCCGGCCAGCCAGAGCACGCTTCTCGACAGCGGATCGTGCAGCCGCACCGCGAGCCCGCCGAGCACGAGCACGTGCAGGGTGTAGAGCGGCAGCACCACCAGCAGGCCCCAGGGGTTCAGCAGCGGGAAGGGGGCCGACATGCTGGGCACCTCGGCCAGCACCGCGCTGGCTGCGCCGAGCAGCAACCAGCCGCTGAATCGCTCCGCAGTCCGCATGTGACCTCCCGGATTTGAGCCGATGCCCCGCGCTGTGGAAGAATCCTCAGGTTGCTTGACGCGCGGCGTCGACGACTGGGTGGAACCGGTCGCGACACCGCCGCCCCTCGGCCGGGGGCGGGGCCGGCGAGATCATCGCCGCAGCCCCCACCGGCTCGGACACTTCGGTGGCCCGAGGGAAGCGCAAGCTCCGGCTCCGGCCGGACCGCCGACACCCGACGACGGTGGCATCCACGATGCCAGCCGCGACGGACTGCGGAGCGGGCGACACGCCCGACCGCGGGGGTCGGTGGCCGAAGGGGCCACCCTGGCAGGTGTTGGCGAGAGAGAGACGGAACTTTCGATGGCGGGACAGAAGATTCGCATCCGCTTGAAGTCCTACGACCACGAGGTCATCGACAGCTCGGCGCGCAAGATCGTCGACACCGTGACCCGGGCGGGTGCGACGGTCGTCGGTCCGGTTCCGCTGCCGACGGAGAAGAACGTCTTCGTCGTCATCCGGTCCCCGCACCAGTACAAGGACTCGCGCGAGCACTTCGAGATGCGCACGCACAAGCGGCTCATCGACATCATCGACCCCACGCCGAAGGCCGTCGACTCGCTCATGCGGCTCGACCTGCCGGCTGACGTGAACATCGAGATCAAGCTCTGAGCGGAGTGACGGAGCACATGTCTAACCGAACCGTGAAGGGAGTGCTGGGCACCAAGCTCGGCATGACCCAGGTGTGGGACGCCGACAACCGGCTCGTCCCGGTCACTGTCATCCAGGCCCAGCCCAACGTCGTCACGCAGGTGCGTGGCGACGGTGAGGGGTATGCCGCGGTGCAGCTCGCCTACGGCGAGATCGACCCCCGCAAGGTCAACAAGCCGATGAAGGGCCACTTCGAGCGCGCCGGGGTCACCCCGCGTCGCCACCTCGTCGAGCTGCGCACCGCCGATGCCGGCGACTACGCGCTCGGCCAGGAGGTCACCGTCGAGGTGTTCGAGACCGGCCAGCGCATCGACGCCACCGGCACGACCAAGGGCAAGGGCTTCGCCGGCGTCATGAAGCGGCACGGCTTCGCCGGCGTCTCGGCCAGCCACGGCGCGCACCGCAACCACCGCAAGCCCGGCTCGATCGGCGCCTGCGCCACCCCGGCCCGCGTCTTCAAGGGCGTCCGGATGGCCGGCCGGATGGGCGGCGTGCGCCAGACCACCCAGAACCTCACTGTCCACTCGGTCGACGCCGAGAAGGGCCTGCTGCTCATCAAGGGTGCCGTTCCCGGCCCCCGTGGTGGCGTCGTGCTGGTCCGGACCTCGTCGAAGGAGGCCTGAGCCAGATGGCCAAGACCGCCAGCGCCCCCAGCGAGCTGCCCGCGGACGTCTTCGACGTCCAGGTCAACATCCCGCTGATCCACCAGGTCGTCGCCGCCCAGCTCGCGGCGGCCCGCCAGGGCACCCACGCCACCAAGACCCGCGGCATGGTCGCCGGTGGTGGCAAGAAGCCGTACCGCCAGAAGGGCACCGGCCGGGCTCGTCAGGGCTCGACCCGTGCGCCGCAGTTCACCGGCGGTGGCACCGTGCACGGCCCGCAGCC
>DAOTIG010000173.1:0-6217 GCA_035448065.1 Dermatophilaceae bacterium | reverse complement strand
GGTCGTGCCGCCTGAGGTGATGCCCCCGGAGGTCGTGCCACCCGAGGTGGTGCCACCTGAGGTCGTGGTGCCGGCTGCCGACCCGACGCCGTTGGCGCCCGCGGCGACCACCGTGCCGGCGGCCGTCGAGGTGGACGAGGTGGAGGTGTGGTAGCTGAACAGCAGGACCAGCGTCGAGAGGGTCGACAGGGCCCAGAGGACGATGCGGCGCATGGGGATTCGTTCCTTGCGTGGGTGGGTCTGGAGTCGGGGGTCAGTAGGCGAAGCGCTCGAGGTGGATGTTGGCCTCGGGCACACCGCCGGCTCGGGCGGCCGCGGCCGCGAGGTCCATCCACTCGGCGTTGCCGCAGAGGTAGACGTCGTGGTCGGCGAGGTCGGGCACGAGGTGGCGCAGCGCGTCGACGTCGGACAGGTGCTCCGCGTCGGCGGGCAGCCAGGAGGCCCGGGTCTGCGCGCGCCGGCCGAGGACGGTGAAGATCCGAGCGCCGCGCGCGGCAGCGAGGTGTGCCAGCTCGGCCTCGAAGACGAGGTCCTGGCGGTCCCTGGCCCGGTAGACGAGGGTGACGTCGCCGGGCTGCTGCGGCAGCTCCTCGAGCAGCGCCCGGATCGGCGTGATGCCGATGCCGGAGGCCATGAGCAGCACCTTGCGTCGGGTCCGCACGCCACCGTGCAAGCGGCCGTAGGGGCCCTCGATGACGACCCTCGAGCCGACCCGCAGCGCCGCGAGTGCGGCCGAGCCGTCGCCGAGGTGGGCGGCGGTGATCCGCAGCGAGCGACCGTCGGGCGCGGCCGACAGTGAGTACGGGTGGGCGCGGCTGGCACCCGGGTTGTCGAGGAAGCGCCACTGGAAGAACTGCCCGGCCGCGACCGGCAGCCGGTCCAGGTCACGCCCGGCGACGACGACCGACGTGACACCCGGCCCCTCGGCATACACGTGCGTGACGACGAGCCGGTGCCGCAGCGTGCGATAGAGCGGCAGGCCGACCCGCCAGAGCAGGATCGAGGCCACCGAGACACCCCACAGCGACCACCAGAAGATCGTCGCCATCCGGTTGCCGACGAACTCCTGCCCGGTCCACAGCTGGTGCGGCAGGGCCAGGCCGACGCCGAGGTAGGCGTAGAGGTGCAGCAGATGCCACGACTCGTAGCGCAGCCGGGCGCGAGCCCGCTTGACCGAGGTCACGACGACCATGGTGAGCGCGACCGTGCCGGCCGCCGCGAGCAGCATTCCCGGGTAGTTGACGACGAGATCGACGAGGGTGCCCCAGAGTCCAAGAGCCGACCCGGCGGCATACCCGAGGGTGATGAGGACGATGTGCACCCACATGAGGGTGAACGACCAGAAGCCGACCAGCCGGTGGCGCCGAGCCAGCTCGTCCTGGCCGTAGGCGCGCTCGACCGCGGGGATCCGCGCCATGAGCAGCACCTGCACGAGCAGCAGCTGGGAGGCGACCAGCCCGGTGAGCCGGCCGATCGAGCCGAGCGCACCGGCGACCGTGCGCAGGTCCTGCACGCCGCCCCGACGCACCCAGAGGGCGACGACGAAGAGCATGGTCAGCCAGGTGAAGGCCGCCCCCGCGTCGCGCCACCAGCGCGGTGTCGGCTGGGCGCCGAAGCGGGCCGGTCGCGGCGCGCCGGTCGGCGCCGGCGTCGGCACCGAGTGGTCGGGGCGGAGGAGGGTTGCTGCGCTCATGATGACGAGACTCGGCCGCCCGCCTGAGGGAATCCTGTGAGCCCCCCATGCCGCCGACGTGAACCCCGGGGGCCGTGCGCCGCCCTCCCCGGGGTGTCACCCGGACTAACCGCCTCCCTGGGCATCTTTGCCGGATGCCTCGGCGTGTCGCACCGTCATCGCCAGCCGCGGGGTGTCCCGCATCCGCCGCACGAGCCGCTCGATGAGCATGAAGATGCGGTACTCAAGGCCATATTTTGCGGCGATCGCCGTCTTGGCCGCCGCCACGTCTGCGGGTGCCGCCGACAGGTCGGCCACTCCCGACACCGGCCGCGCATCGGGGGCGACGACCCCGCGTCGAGAGCAGGGCCGCAGCTCGACCCGTGGGTCGCGGCGCAACCGCTTGACCTTGCCGGTGTCCTGCGGGGTGATGAGCACGAGCCGGTCGCCGTCGCGGGCCACCCACATCGGCGCCGAGACCGGCGTGCCGTCCCGCCGGAAGGTCGTCACCGAGACGAAGGACTCGTCGGCCAGTGCGAGCAGGGCGGACGGGGACTCACGAGGGTCTGCCATGACGGGACCGTACCTGGATTCACCAGAGGCCGAGCAGCTGGCCGCCGATCCGCACGACGAAGGCGCTGACCACGACAATGAACACGGCCCGCACGAAGCGGGTCCCGAGCCGCACCGCCGTGCGGGCCCCGATATAGCCGCCGACGAGGTTGGCCGCGCCCATCACCAGGCCGACCTTCCACATGACGGCACCCTGCGGCACGAAGACGGTGAGCGCGCCGAGGTTGGTGGCGAAGTTGGCGATCTTGGCCTTGGCGCTGGACTCGAGGAAGCTGTAGCCGAGCCACCCGACGAGCGCGAAGACGAAGAAGGATCCCGTGCCCGGCCCGAGGGCGCCGTCGTAGAAGCCGATGACGGCGCCGATGAGCGCGGCATACGAGGTATGCCGCCGGCCCGAGTGCCGCAGCGCGGTCACCGTGCCGAGGTCGGGCTTGAGCAGCGTGTAGGCGCCGACCAGGACGAGCATGACGAGGATGATCGGGTTGAACGCGGCCTTGGGGATGTGCAGCCCGACGAAGGCGCCGCCGACCGATCCGAGGTATGCCGCTGCGGCGAGCGGGAGCGCGGTGCGCAGGTCGGGCCGGATCCGTCGGTAGTACGTGAGCGCCGACACCGAGGTGCCGCAGATCGAGCCGAGCTTGTTCGTCGCGAGCAGCTGCGCCGGGCTCGCGCCGGGCAGGCCGACGACGAGGGCGGGCAGCTGGATCAGCCCGCCTCCCCCGACGACGGCGTCGACCCAACCGGCCAGCAGTCCGGCGGCGGCGAGCAGCGCGAGCAGGGTGGGGCTGTCGGTCACGCTCCGTTCACCGACCCGGCCGCTGACTCCGCCGAGCCGGCCACCGAGTCCGGGCGGACCCGCGTCGGCAGCGGCTTGCCGTGCTGCCACGCAGTGACGATGTCGGTGATGTCGCCGAGCTCGTGGGCGATCGCATCGGGCGTGGCCGCGTGGCTGACCTGCTGGCTCTCCGGGATGTCGGAGTGTGGGATCCACACCGCTCGCATGCCGGCGGACTGGGGTCCGTGCACGTCCTCGTAGGACCGGTCGCCGACATAGACGCAGTGGGCAGGCTCGACGCCGACCGCCGCGGCCGCTGCCTCGAAGATCTCGCGCCGTGGCTTCACCCACGGCGTCTCGCTCGAGTAGACGTCGCCGTCGACGAGCTGCAGCACGCCGTCGCGCTCGAAGATGCCCCGGTGGTAGTCGCGGGTCCAGATCGTGTTGGACAGGACGCCAACGCGAATGTCGTTGTCGCGCAGCCACTCCCATAGCGGCGGGATCGCGGGATGGGTCAGGGTGTGCGGCTCCCAGAAGTCCCGGTATGCCGCCAGCCCGGCCTCGGTCGCCGGGTGCGCCGGGTCGAGGCCGGCCGCGACGAGGATCTCGTCGAGCCGGGCGCTCGTGCCCTGCTCGCGGCCCCGGCGCCAGGCGTCGTCCTCGGCGCGCAGCACGGCGGCGGCGGTGTCGTTGAGCGAGCAGGCGATCGCGCCCATCCCCCGGGCGAAGACGGCCCACTGCTCGCGCAGGTCGACGGCGTGCCAGGGGGTGATCGTGCCGCCCCAGTCGAAGACGACGGCGCGCACCGGGGTTGGCTGCACGGTGGGGGTCATGACTCGCCCTTCTGCTCGACCGTCCCCTGGTGGAAGCGCTGGCGCCAGCGGCCGCCGTCGCGCACCCACACCGACGAGCGCAGGCTCGAGCGCTCGGCGGACCGGGCCCGCCAGACCAGCAGGATGACGTCGTCGGCCAGGCGCGAGCACTCGATGACGTCGAGCTCGACGTCGATCGCGCCCAGGCTGCCGAGCGTGGCCATCCGCTCGAGCACCCGCCCCGATGAGCCGATCTCGCTCCACTGCGGGTGCAGCAGCGCGTCGAGACTACGTCGGCTCGTCCGCACCGCGCCGGTGAGCAGCGACCGCTCGAGCTCGATGACGGTCTGCTCGTCGGTGGGCTGACCTTCGGAGGGCGCCGAGTCGGGCGAGTCGTCTGAGTCGCCCGAGTGGTCGGCGAGCGAGAAGAGATCGGGCTCCGGGCGGCGCGGCTCACCCGCGCTGGTCAGCGGCGGCTCCGAGCTCGCCTGCGCGGCATACCGGCTCATGCCCGGCCCGGTGTCAGGCGTGCTACCGCGCTGGTATGCCGCGGCCGCCCCGTTGGCGAGCCGGTCGGCCTGCTCGTTGAGGCCGTGTCCCGCGTGTCCCTTGACCCAGACCAGGTCGATGGGGCGGCGGGCGGCCTTGCGGGCGAGCATGAGCTCGTCGATCTCCTTGATGAGCTCGACGTTGAGCACTGGTTGGCCGTCGGCCTTGCGCCAGCCCTTGCGCTTCCACCCGGGGGTCCACTTGGTGACCGCGTCGATGACGTAGCGGGAGTCGCAGTAGACCCGCAGCGGCTCGTCGATCTCGGCGGTCTGGCGCAGCAGGTCGAGCAGCGCCATGAGCTCGCCCATGTTGTTCGTGCCCCGCGGCCAGCCGCCGGCCGCCCAGTGGTCGGCGTCGACATACCAACCCCAGCCGGCCGGGCCGGGGTTGCCGAGGGAGGAGCCGTCCGCCGCCGCCTCGATCGTCACGGCGCCCAGGGTGTCACATCGCCAGCGAGGCGTCCCAGCAGCCGCGCCCGGTCCAGCGGATCGGCGGATCGGCGGATCGGCGGATCGGCGGATCGGCGGATCGGCGCGGATCGATTCGGGCTCCACCGCTCGCCGTGGCGACCCCAGCGGGCATATGCCCGCCAGAACGGGCATATGCCCGCCGAAGGCGCCAGCGCCCGATCATGCCAGCGGGCATATGCCCGCCCCTGCGGGCATATGCCCGTCAGGATGGGAGCGCGGGTCGATCCCGGATGCCGCCCCGTATGCCGCGTCGTCACCCACGGTCGTCGGGCTCAACCGCGGACCTCGCGGCATACCTCGGCCCGCGCGTCGGCGACGGCGACCTCGCGGCGCTCACCGGTGCGACGGTCCTTGACCTCGACCTTGCCATCGGCCAGGCCACGGCCCACGACGACGATCGTCGGCACGCCGATGAGCTCGGAGTCCTTGAACTTCACGCCTGGCGAGACGCCCCGCCGGTCGTCGTAGAGGACCTCGAGGCCCTCGGCGGCGAGCTCGCGGGCGAGCGTCTCGGCGGCGACGAAGACCTCCTCGTCCTTGCCGGTGGCGACGACGTGCACGTCGGCGGGCGTGATCTCGCGCGGCCAGATGAGCCCGGACTCGTCGTGGTTGCCCTCGGCGATGCAGGCCACGGCGCGGGACACCCCGATGCCGTACGAGCCCATGACGACGGTCTGCAGCTTGCCGTTCTCGTCGAGGACCTTGAGGTCGAGCGCCTTGGCGTACTTCGTGCCGAGCTGGAAGATGTGGCCCATCTCGATGCCGCGCGCCGCGACCAGACCCTCGCCCTGACCGCACGAGGGGCAGACATCGCCGACCTTGACCTCGGCCGCCTCGATCGTGCCGTCAGCGGTGAAGTCGCGCCCGGCGACCAGGTCGACGACGTGCCGGCCCGGCTCGTTGGCGCCGGTCACCCAGGCGGTGCCCTCGACGACGCGCGGGTCGAGCAGGTAGCGGACGCCCGAGCTGCCTTCTGCGCCAAGCGCGCCCGGCCCGATGTAGCCCTTCACGAGACTGGGGTATGCCGCGAAGTCCTTCTCCTCGAAGGCCTCGACGACCGCCGGCTCGACCTGGGCAGCCAGCCGCTTCTCGTCGACCTCCCGGTCGCCGGGCAGGCCGATGGCCAGCGGCTCACGGCGGCCGTCGGGGTAGGCGAGCATGACGACGACGTTCTTGAGCGTGTCGGCAGCGCTCCACGGCCGGTCGGCGCGGGGGAAGCGCTCGTTGAGGTGGGCGACGAGGGTGTCGATGGTCGGCGTGTCCGGCGTGTCCTCGACGTGTGAGTCCGGCAGGGCGGCATACGGAATGGATTGCGGCGCAGGCACTTTGACGGCCTCGACGTTGGCGGCGTAGCCGCACGCGTCGC
>DAOTIG010000172.1:0-6272 GCA_035448065.1 Dermatophilaceae bacterium | reverse complement strand
GGCGTCGACCTCGTGCTCCTCGATGTGGATCGAGGAGAGGACGTCGTCCTGGACCAGCCGCTGGCTGAGGATGATCGCGTCCTCGTAGTTGTGGCCCTCCCACGGCATGAACGCGACGAGCAGGTTACGGCCGAGGGCCATCTCGCCGCCCTCGGTGGCCGGACCGTCGGCGATCAGGCCGCCCTTCTCGATCCGGTCGCCCTCGGTGACCCGAACGACCTGGTTGTAGCAGTTGCCCTGGTTGGACCGGTCGAACTTGGCGATCCGGTAGGTGCGGTTGACCCCGTCGTCCTGGGCGACGGTGACCAGGTCGGCGCTCACCTCGGTGACGACGCCGGCGGCCTCGGCGACGACGACGTCACCGGAGTCGATGGCGGCGCGCAGCTCCATGCCGGTGCCGACGAGCGGCGCCTCGGACTTGACCAGCGGCACCGCCTGGCGCTGCATGTTCGAGCCCATCAGCGCGCGGTTGGCGTCGTCGTGCTCGAGGAAGGGGATGAGCGCGGTGGCTGCCGACACCATCTGGCGCGGGGAGACGTCCATGTAGTCGACATCCTCGCCCGGGACGTACTCGAGCTCGCCGCCCTTGGTGCGGACGAGGACGCGCTCCTCGGCGAAGTGCCCGTCCTTGGTGAGCTTGGCGTTGGCCTGGGCCTTGACGAAGCGGTCCTCCTCGTCGGCGGACAGGTAGTGCACCTCGTCGGTGACCTTGCCCTTGACGACCTTGCGGTAGGGCGTCTCGACGAAGCCGAAGGCGTTGATCCGGCCGTAGGAGGCCAGCGAGCCGATGAGGCCGATGTTCGGGCCTTCCGGCGTCTCGATCGGGCACATCCGGCCGTAGTGGCTGGAGTGCACGTCGCGGACCTCCATGCCGGCGCGGTCCCGGGACAGACCGCCCGGGCCGAGCGCCGAGAGGCGACGCTTGTGGGTGAGCCCGGCCAGCGGGTTGTTCTGGTCCATGAACTGCGAGAGCTGGCTGGTGCCGAAGAACTCGCGGATCGAGGCCACGACCGGCCGGATGTTGATGAGAGTCTGCGGCGTGATCGCCTCGACGTCCTGGGTGGTCATCCGCTCGCGGACGACCCGCTCCATCCGGGACAGGCCGGTGCGGACCTGGTTCTGGATGAGCTCGCCGACGCTGCGCAGCCGCCGGTTGCCGAAGTGGTCGATGTCGTCGGTCTCGACCGGCATCTCGACCTGCTCGCCACCGCGGCTGCCGGCGATCGTGGACTCACCGGCGTGCAGGGCGACGAGGTACGTGATCGTCGCGACGATGTCGTCGATGGTCAGCGTCGAGGCCGACAGCGGCGCCTCGACCCCGAGCTTCTTGCCCAGCTTGTAGCGACCGACCTTGGCCAGGTCGTAGCGCTTGGGGTTGAAGTAGAGGTTGTCGAGGAGGGTCTGCGCGGCCTCCTTGGTCGGCGGCTCGCCCGGGCGCAGCTTGCGGTAGATGTCGAGCAGCGCGTCGTCCTGGCCCTGGGTGTGGTCCTTCTCCAGGGTGAGGCGCATCGACTCGTACTCGCCGAAGGTCTCGAGGATCTGGTCGTTGGTCCAGCCGAGGGCCTTGAGCAGCACGGTGACCGACTGCTTGCGCTTGCGGTCGACGCGGACGCCGACCATGTCGCGCTTGTCGATCTCGAACTCGAGCCAGGCGCCGCGGCTCGGGATGAGCTTGGCGGTGAAGATGTCCTTGTCGCTGGTCTTGTCCGGGGTGCGCTCGAAGTAGGCGCCCGGGCTGCGGACCAGCTGGCTGACGACGACCCGCTCGGTGCCGTTGATGATGAAGGTGCCGCGCTCGGTCATCAGCGGGAAGTCGCCCATGAAGACCGTCTGGCTCTTGATCTCACCGGTGTTCGTGTTCATGAACTCCGCGGTGACGAACAGCGGCGCGTCGTAGGTCTGGTCGCGCTCCTTGCAGGACTCGATGGTCTTGCGCGTCTCCTCGAAGCGGTGGTCGCGGAAGGAGAGGCTCATCGAGCCGGAGAAGTCCTCGATCGGCGAGATCTCGTCGAAGATCTCCTCGAGGCCGGACCGGTCGGGGACGTCGGTGCGCCCCTCCGCCTTGGCCGCGGCGACCCGGGCCTGCCAGCGCTCGTTGCCCAGCAGCCAGTCGAAGGACTCGATCTGCAGGGCGAGCAGGTCAGGAACCTCGAGCGGCTCGTGGATCTGGGCGAAGCTCACCCGACCCGAGGCCGAGCGTGCTGTCGTGACGTTCTGGGACGCGTTGCGCGATGCCAACGGGTGTCCTTCCACAGGCGTGCTGTTCGGGTGGCGCGCAGCCGGACCGCTCTTCCCGCAGGAACGCACACAGCACCAGGGCCTGACGATCGCAGGCAGCGCTCAGCATTCGGATTGGGGTCGGGGGGACACAGGCAGCGCAAGGAGCGAGCCTACCCCACGCAGGCACAGTTGTCCAACGGTGTCAAGCCCCCGGAGCGAGGCCACCGCCATATGCGGCCTCCAGCATCCGACGGGGACCCACCGGATCGTGCCACCGATGGTGACGCGTCCCCCCGCCACGCGTCAAGGTATGCCGCGCGCGTGTCGGCTGCTCAGCGCCCGACACCGGGGCGTTCGGACGAGCCCGCCGGCACCGGCCCGACCCGGGGCGTCGACCTCAGCCGGCGACCTCGTCGCGCGTGGTTGGTCGCACCGTCGATGTCTCGCTGGCTGGTCGATATCCGGCTGGCTGGTCGATATCCGGCTGGCTGGTCGATATCCGGCTGGCTGGTCGATATCCGGCTGGGTCAGCCGGTTGTCGCTCGCCCAGCACGCTGCAACCTGCTGATCCGTCGATTTCCGGCTGGGTCAGCCGGTTGTCGCTCGCCCAGCACGCTGCAACCGGCTGATCCGTCGATATCCGGCTGGCCGAGGCAACAGGGCTAGCCCGGGGCGGGCGTGCCGGCCAGGGGGACGACCAGGCCGGGCGGCAGGTCGCGCAGGATCGTCGCGACCTCGGCCAGCAGGTGCGCATAGGGGGTGGTGCGTCGCCAGACCAGGGCGATGTCGCGGCTCGGCTCGGGGTCGGCGAACCGTCGGGTCACGACTCGGTCGGAGGGGGCCACCGGCGGGCTCACGGCAAGGAGCGGCAGCAGGGTCACCCCGACCCCGGAGCCGACCATGTGCCGCAGCGTCTCGAGGCTCGTGGCGCGGAAGCCGTTCTCCACGGCCGACCCGGCCGCGCGGCATACCGACAGGGCGTGATCGCGCAGGCAGTGACCGTCGGCGAGCAGCAGCACCCGCTCGCCGGCGAGCGCGTCCACCGGCACCGGCCCGCGGTCGCGGGCCAGCCGGTGGGTCGCCGGCGCGGCGAGGACGAAGGGCTCGCGGAACAGTGGCTCGACGACGAGCGACTGGTCCTCGATCGGGAGGGCGAGCACGGCGGCGTCCAGCCGGCCCTCGCGCAGCTCGTCGACGAGCGTGCTGCTGCGCTCCTCGACGAGGAGCAGCTCGAGGTTGGGCAGCCACGTGGCCAGCCCGTCGATGACGTGCGGCAGCAGGTAGGGCGCGATCGTCGGGAAGGCGCCGAGCCGCAGCGTGCCCGCGCGGGGGTCGACGGCGTGCCGCGCAACGTCGCGGATCGCCTCGACGTCGGCGAGCACCTGGCGAGCGCGGGCGACGATGTCCTCGCCGGCGGCGGTGAGCACGACGAGGCGCGGGCTGCGCTCGACGAGCTGGACGCCCAGCTCCTCCTCAAGCCGCTTGAGCTGGGTCGACAGGGTCGGCTGGCTCACCCCGCAGGCGTCGGCCGCCCGGCCGAAGTGCTCGTGGTCGGCGACCGCGACGAGGTACTCGAGCTCGCGCAGGTTCACCGCGGCCCCTCCCCCGCCGTCTCGTCGGCGGGGGCGGTGACCCGGATGAGGTGGTCGAAGGCCGACAGCGCGGCGGTGGCGCCGGCGCCGAGGCTGACGACGATCTGCTTGTAGGGCACCGTCGTGCAGTCGCCCGCGCCGAAGATCCCAGGCGCCGAGGTCCGACCGCGCTCGTCGACGACGAGCTCCTTGCGCTCGCTCAGCGCGAGCGAGCCGCCGAGCCAGTCGGTGTTGGGCAGCAGGCCGATCTGGACGAAGACGCCCTCGAGGTCGAGGTGGCGAGTCTGGCCGGTGGTCCGGTCCTCGTAGTCAAGGCCGGTCACCTGGGCTCCGTCGCCGAGGACCTCGGTCGTGCGGGCCGAGAGGATCACCTCGACGTTGGGCAGGCTGTGCAGCTTGCGCTGCAGCACGGCGTCCGCGCGCAGCTCGTCGAGGAACTCGAGGACCGTGACGTGGCCGACGACGCCGGCCAGGTCGATGGCGGCCTCGATGCCGGAGTTGCCGCCGCCGATGACCGCGACCCGCTTGCCCTTGAACAGCGGTCCGTCGCAGTGCGGGCAGAAGGTGACGCCCTTGTTGCGGTACTCCTCCTCGCCGGGCACGCCCATGGTGCGCCACCGCGCACCACTGGCGACGACGACGGTGCGCGAGCGCAGCACCGCCCCTCCGGCCAGCTCGATCTCGGCGTAGCCGGCCGGATCGGCTGCGGGGCGCAGGGCGGTGGCGAGCTGGGTCTCCATGACCTCGACCTCGTGCGCGCGCACGTGCGCCTCGAGGGCGGCAGCGAGCTGCGGCCCCTCGGTGTGCTGGACCGACACGAAGTTCTCGATGGCCATCGTGTCCATGACCTGGCCGCCGAACCGCTCGGCGACGATCCCGGTGCGAATCCCCTTGCGAGCGCTGTAGATCGCGGCAGCGGCACCGGCCGGGCCGCCCCCGACGACGAGGACGTCGAAGGGCTCGAGCGAGCCGAGCCGGGCCGAGGTGCGGGCCGCGGCGCCGGTGTCGATCTTGCCGACGATCTCCTCGATGGTCATCCGGCCCTGGCCGAACAGCTCGCCGTCCTTGAAGACGGTCGGCACGGCGAGGATCCGCCGCGCGTCGACCTCGTCCTGGAAGGCGCCGCCCTCGACGGCGATGTGGGTGATCCGCGGGTTGAGCACGCTCACCGCGTTGAGCGCCTGGACGACGTCCGGGCAGTTCTGGCAGGTGAGCGACATGTACGTCTCGAAGTGCGCCTCGGGCAGGGCGCGAATCTGCTCGGCGAGCTCGTCGGAGACCTTGGGGGCGACCCCGCCCACCTGCAGCAGCGCGAGGACGAGCGAGGTGAACTCATGACCGAGCGGCACGCCGGCGAAGCGCACCTGGACGTCCGTGCCGGCCCGGCGGATCGCGAAGGACGGGGTGCGCTCCCCCGGCTCGGGGTCGACGGTCGTGAACGACACCCGCTCGGAGAGCGCGGCGATCTCCTCGAGCAGCGCGCGGGTCTGGGCCGACACCGGCCGCTCGTCGAGGCTGGCGACGAGCTCGACCGGCTCGGTGACCCGCTCGAGGTAGGTCTTCAGCTGGGCAGTGAGCTGGGGGTCGAGCATGCTGGCGGCTCCGTCGTCGAGTCAGGTGATGCGGGTCGTGGATGGATGGATGTCGTTGGGGCAGTGGGCTATTGGTCCAAAGCGCTGGTATGCCGTGGCGCCGCCGTTGGGCGGCGCCACGGCATACCACGGGTGCGGTCCGTGCTCCGGACGGGTCAGATCTTGCCGACGAGGTCCAGGGACGGGGCGAGGGTGGAGGCGCCCTCCTCCCACTTGGCGGGGCAGACCTCGCCGGGGTGGTTGCGGACGTACTGGGCGGCCTTGACCTTGCGCAGCAGCTCGGCAGCGTTGCGGCCGACGCCCTCGCAGGTGATCTCCATGACCTGGATGACGCCGTCGGGGTCGATGAGGAAGGTGGCCCGGTCGGCCAGCCCGGCGCCCTCGCGCATGACGCCGAAGCTGTTCGTGATGACGCCGTTGGCGTCGCCGAGCATGAAGTAGTCGATCTTGCCGATCGTCTCGGACGACTGGTGCCACGCCTTGTGGACGAAGTGGGTGTCGGTCGAGACCGAGTAGACCTCGACGCCGAGGCTCTTGAGCTCGGCGTAGTGGTCGGCCATGTCGCCGAGCTCGGTGGGGCAGACGAAGGTGAAGTCGGCGGGGTAGAAGAAGAAGATCGCCCAGCTGCCCAGGACGTCCTTGTCGGTGACGTCGACGAACTCACCGCTCTTGAACGCGGTGGTGGAGAAGGGCTGCAGGGTGCTGCCGATGGTGGCCATCAGGGACGTGCCTCGCTCTCGGTGGTTCTGGGTAAGTCGATAGTCAACCTATATCGTTGTAGCGACAAGAGCCATTTGCCATCAATCGTCAACACCCATCGCTGCAGTAGCCTCCGGCTATCGCCGCACGTCACCGCGGGACAGGCGCA
>DAOTIG010000171.1:0-6405 GCA_035448065.1 Dermatophilaceae bacterium | reverse complement strand
GCCGAGATCAACTACACGCAGGAGAGCGATCAGCGCGTTGATCGACGCGGTGCGTTCGTTGTTGATGTGGTCCCGGGAGGCGATCAAGACACGTAGCGCCGCTCGTACACCCTGGTCGGCGCGTGGGCGCCGCAGTTGGGAATCATCGAGGGGCAGGACGGCTTGAGCGATGCGGCGCGCGTCCAAGGGGTCTGATTTGCCGACACCACGGTGGGCTCTTGCGTTCATGCGCGCTGCTTCGACCACTGTGTAGCCAGCGTCAGCGGTCATGCGCGCCAACCGGGCGCCGTAGGTGCCGACGCCTTCGATGACCCATAGGGCGTTGGGGTCAGCCTCAGTGCGGCGAGCTCCCCAGGCGATGGCCCGCTCGAGCCCAGCGACGGTCGCTGGGAACTGGCCTTCGTCGACAAGCTCGCCAGTTCGGCCGGCCAGAATTGCCAGCGAGTGGGTTCGGGCGTGGGCGTCCACGCCGATGACGAACGGATGGGTATGCGCGACGATCGACATGGTGATCGACGATTCCTCTCCTGGTAGCGGATCGATGTCTCGGTCGCTAAGCGGCCGGCACCGGTCCGGGTAGAGGTCACGTCGGGGCATATCTGTGATGAGCCACGACCCCTTGAGTTCCATGGGGGTCGGACAGTCTCCTGATCAGGTCACCGAGGTGGGCCGGATGGTGCCGGCCGCGCCTCACAGTGTGGACAAGTCAACGGAAGAGCACCGCGGAGCGGGCCAATTGCTTCGAGAGTCACACACTGATCAACGCGACCGGAACCATCCTCGCCAGCCGGTCCCGGACCAGCCATAGCCAGACTCACAGACGGCTTCGGTGCCGCCGTTGTTGGCGCCGCCGGTATCGAAGTAGCCCAGGAACTCCCGACGCCACTGGTTCAACGTCTTCCCGAGGCGCTTGACCTCCGGGATCGGGCAGCTGGTGAACGAGGCGAGGACCTTCTCGGCGATGGCTCGTCCGGCGGCGTGACTGTCTTGGTGATAGGCGTCGCGGACTTGTTGGGCGCACAGCCAGGCGACCTGCACCTCGACGTGCCGTTCGTCAGCGGCCCACGCTGCTTCGAGGCGTGCGTGTTGCCGGTCGGTGAGGTACTCCCGCCCAGCGTGCAGGATGTTCCGGATCCGATAGACCGGGTCGTCTCGGCGGCCGCGGTGGCCGTGGATCTCCTGCTGCACCCGGCGCCGGACGTCGTCGACGACTTGGGTGGCGAGCTTGACGACGTGGAAGGCATCCAGGACCGAGCGGGTGTCTTCGAGTTGGTCATCGATGGCGTTCTTGTACCCGTGGAACGGGTCCAGCGTGGCGACCTCGACTCCGGCTCGGAACGGTTCACCGCGGTCCTTCAACCACGTCTTGTAGGTCTCACCCGTGCGGCCGGGGACCAGGTCGAGCAGGCGGGCCTTGACGACCAATTCGCCTCTGTTGTTGGGGTGCAGCGACAGATCGACCATCCCGGTCAACTCCTTCGGTCCGCGCCCGCCGTCCTCGACGGGCTTGGTGCTCACGTGGTGCCAAATGTGCTCGTCGACCCCGAGGCGGGTACTTCTGCAGCCCGGACCTGCAATCGCCACGCTGGCTGAGTCGGGCCTTGATAGAGGGCTAACACTGCGGAGCCCACTGTTCGGAGTGCTGGTGGTCGACGCGCTTCTGTTCCTGCTCCTCGCTTACAGACTCCGCCTCCTCTCACCAAGGCGCCGCGGGACGCGGCCGAAAGACATCAATGATTTCCCCCAAACCCGAAGGCATAAAGGCTGACGAGGCGTCCAGGCACCACCCGAGTCCTGGACCGAACGCAGTGCGACCGCATGGCCTGCTGCGCCGTTGGCCGCGCACCTCAGTAGAGGGGAATTCACCCGCCGAGAGGCGGCAGGGCAGGCCTGCGCAGCCACGCATCGAAGAAGGCGTCGAGCCGCCGCCCGGTGACCTCGCCGATCAGCGTCTCGAAGTCCGCGGTCGTCACCGACTGGTGCCGGAACCGCCGGGCGAACCCGCGCAGCACCCCAAAGAACGCCGCATCCCCGATCTCGCCCCGCATGGCGTGCAGGGTCAGGGCGCCCCGCTTGTAGACCCGGTCGTCAAACATGTGCTTGGCCCCCGGCGCCGTCAACACCAGGTCCTGCGGCAGCGCAGCCAGCCGCGACCAATGATGCCGGGCCCGCGCATCCGTCGACTCCGACCCCGCCACCGGCGACCACAGCCACTCCGCATAACAGGCGAAGCCCTCGTGCAACCAGATGTCACTCCAGTGCCGTGCGGTCACCGAGTTCCCCCACCACTGGTGCGCGAGCTCGTGCGCGATGAGGCGCTGCGCCTCCCAGCCGCGGTGCATGAGGTTGGATCCGAAGGTCGAGAGGGTCTGCGACTCCAGCGGGATCTCCAGCTCGTCGTCGGTCACGACCGCGGTGTACCCCGCCGCGAACGGGTACGGCCCGAACCACTCCTGCATCGCCTCGACCATCCGCACCTGGTCGGCGAAGGCGACCTCCATCGCCGCCCGCAGCCGCGGCGGCCCGACGACACGGACCGGCACCGGCCCGGCGGCGAGGTCGCGCGCGGCATACCGCCCGATCTGGAGGGTCGCGAGGTAGGGCGCCATCGGCTCGGCCTGGACCCACGTCCACGCGATCTTGCGCCCCACCTTGCGCCGCGCGGCCAGGCGACCGTTGGCCCACACCAGGTAGTCGGGGTCGCACGCGATCGTCAAGCGGTAGGCCGCCTTGTCGCTCGCCCGGTCGTTGCACGCGAACCAGCTCGGCGCGCCGTGCGGCTGGCTCGCGACGATGACGCCGTCCTCGAGCTCCTCCCAGCCGGCGAGGCCGTCCGGCCCGCGCATCGGGCGCGGGCTGCCCTTGGCCGCGACCGTGACCGTGAAGGCCGCACCAACAGCAAGGGTCCCCGCGAACCGCAGGACCAGCCGGGAGCCGCGATGGGTGTGCCGCTTGAGGACCGCTCCCTGGACCCGGACCGACATGACCCGCAGCGCTCCGGAGAGGTCGAGCTCGATCGTGTCGCTCGCCGCCAGCATCCGGCAGTGCGCGACCGTCCGGCTCGCGAGCTGGTTGGTCGCGATCGTGTAGTCGAGGTCGAGGTCGTACTCCTCGACGGCGAAGCGGAGGTCGCCATGGCCGGGGACGTAGGCGTCGGCGGTGGGTTCAGTCAGCATCGGGGTCGAGGGTATGCCGCGGGGCCGGCTCGTCGACCCACGGCCCGACCGGATTGCCCATCCACCGGGTGCGATCCGGCACCGACTCGCCCCGCATGACGAGCGAGACCGGCCCGACCGTCGCCGAGCGCCCGATCCGGGCCGCAGGCAGGATGACCGAGTTCGGGCCGAGCGTGCCACCGGCGGCGATGGTGACCGTGTCCATCGAGAGGACCCGGTCGTGGAAGAGATGGGTCTGGACGACGCAGCCGGCGTTGACGGTCGCGCCGTCGCGCAGGTCGATGAGGTCGGGCTCGGGCAGCCAGTAGGTGTCGCACCAGACGCCGTGCCCGACCTTGGCGCCGAGGGTGCGGAACCACGCGTTGAGGACGTGCGTGCCGGTGAGGGCTCGGGCGAACCAGGGCACGGCGACGATCTCGGTGAAGGCGTCGGCGAGCTCGTTGCGCCAGATGAAGGAACTCCACAAGGGGTGCTCGCCGGGGCGGACCTTGCCGACGAGGAGCCACTTGGCGGCCGTCGTGATCGCGGCGGCCAGGGCGCCGAGCGCGACGAGGACCACGCCCCCGAGGAGGACGGCCAGCCAGCCGGAGCGCAACCAGAGCCACTCCAAGGCGGTGACGGCGAGGACGGTCAGGGCGAGGGAGAGCCAGACCGGGAGGGCGCGGCACAGCTCGACGAGGGCGCGGGCAACCCGCAGGCGGGTCGGCGGTGCGGTCGTCCGGGTGGCGTCGGTGTCGGCCGACTCGCGGCGCAGGCGCTGCGGGGGCGAGCCCAGCCACGACGTCCCCGCCTTCGCCTTGGCCCGCCGCGGAGCGGCCGAGAGGACGGCGACGAGGCCGCGCTTGGGGACCTTGCGGCCCGGGGACGCCATGCCCGAGTTGCCGACGAACGCCCCGCGCCCCACACGAGTGTCCGCCACCCGCAGCCAGCCGCCGGCCAGCTCGTAGGACGCGACGAGGGTGTCGTCGGCGAGGAAGGCGCCCTCGCGGACATCGGTGAAGCGCGGGATGAGCAGCACGGTCGAAGCCTCGATGTCGGGCCCGATGCGCGCACCCAGGGCACGCAGCCAGGAGGGGGTCACCGTGGAGGCGTAGATGGGATAGAGCCAGGTGCGGGCCTCGTCGAGGACCCGCAGCGTCGACCACGCCTGCCAGGCCTGGCGCGAATGGACCGGGTGGGCACCCTCGCGCAGCCCGATCCCGAGGAGCCGGACCACGACGAGGACGAGCAGGGCGAGTGCGACGAAGCCGACCGTGGCCGCCACTGGCAGCCAGAGGAGTGCTTGACCGAGCAGCCCGGTCAGAGAGGTCGCCGGGCGCAGGACCGGCAGCACGACGGCAAGTCCTGCCACCGCCGCGAGGATCGGCAACCCGGCCGCCGCGAGCCCGGTGAGGGCGTAGGCCACCTGCCACAGCGGACGGTGCGGCGGCTCCTCGTCCGCCCACGGACTGCGCGGGGCCCCACTGGGCATCGCCGGCGCCCCGGACCACGCCTCGTCCTCGGGCACGATCCCGAAAACGGCTGAGCCGGGCGCGATCTCGGCCCGCTTGCCCACATCGGCGCCGGGCAGGAGTGTTGAGCGCGACCCGACTCGCGCCCCTGCCCGCACGCGGATCGGCCCGAGGATGAAGCTCGCCCCGTCGAGCCAATGGCCGCGCAGGTCCACCTCGGGCTCGATCGAGGCGCCAGGCCCCAGGTCGAGCATCCCGGTGATCGGCGGCAACGAGTGCAGGTCGACGTCCGCGCCGATGCGGGCACCGAGCGCCCGGGCATAGGTCTTGATGAGCGCGGCCCCGGAGAGATTGGTGGCACCGAGCTCATCGGCGAGGCGCTCGGCGAGCCAGACCTTGAGGTGCACCTTGCCGCCACGCGGGTGCATCCCGGGCTCGACACCACGCAGGACCAGCCGCGCCCCGAGTGCCGAGAGAGCCATCCGTCCCGGTGGTGTGATCAGCGCGAGCGCTCCGAGGGCGAGCAGCCACCACGGCGCGCGTGGGAGCCAGTGGATGTCGAGAAGGGTTGCGGCGAGGGAGTTCCCGAGGCCGATCCACACCAGCCACCGCAGGGCGGCGATGGAACGCAGCACGACCGTCGCCGCGAGCTGCCCGAGCTGGGTCTTGCGCGGCACGATCCCGACATCCCGGTTGAGCCGGCCCTGCGGCGTGGCCATCCCGTCCAGGACCTCGGCGAGCGCGGCCAGCGTCGGCGTCTCGTAGAGGTCGGCCACAGTCACCTCGGCGAACCGTTCGCGCAGCCGCGAGACGAGCTCGGCGGCGGCCAGGCTGTCACCGCCGGCGTCAAAGAAGTCCTCGGTGTCGCTCGCCGGGGGGCCGCCGAGGACGAGCGCCCAGTGCTCGGCGATGAACCCCGCCGTGCCTTGGTAGGCCGCGGTGCCGACTCCCGCTCCCGCCCCGAGCACGCCGTCGGCAAGGGGCCACGGCAGGGCATCCCGGTCGATCTTGCCGCTCGTCCTCGTCGGGATCGCCTCCACGACCGCGAGCTTGGGGACCAGTGGAGCAGGCAGGTCGCGGCGGAGCTGCTCGATGGCCGCCTTTGCCTCGAACTCCGGTGTGACCGTGAGATATCCGATGAGGAGGGGGTTGCCCGCCGCGCTCCTCCGGACCGCTGCGCCCGCCCCCGTCACACCGGGCAGGGCGAGCAGTGCCGAGTCGATCTCGCCCAGCTCGATCCGACGGCCACCGACCTTGACCTGCTCGTCCTTGCGGCCCGCGAAGACGATGCCGACCCCGTCGAAGCGCACCCGGTCCCCCGAGCGGTAGGCGCGCGACCAGCCCAGACTCGGCATCGCGGCATACGCGACCTGGTCCTTGGCGTCGTCGAGATAACGGGCCAGGCCGACCCCGCCGATGATGAGCTCACCCTCCTCACCCTCGGGCACCGGCTGACCGGCCTCGTCGACGACTGCGAGGTCCCAGCCCGCGAGCGGAAGCCCGATCCGGACCGGGAGCTCACCGGTGACGAGCGCGCCACACGCGACGACGGTCGCCTCCGTCGGGCCGTAGGTGTTCCACACCTCGCGCGTGGCCGTGGCGAACCGGGCACCGATCTCCGGCGGGCAGGCCTCGCCGCCGAGGATGAGCAGGCGCACCCTGTCCAGCGCGCCGGTCGGCCAGAGCTGCACGAGCGTGGGCACCGTCGAGACGATCGTGATCGCGTTGGCGATGAGCCACGGACCGAGGTCGACCCCGGAGCGCACCAGTGAGCGGGG
>DAOTIG010000170.1:0-6433 GCA_035448065.1 Dermatophilaceae bacterium | reverse complement strand
GATCCGCGCCCGCAGGTCGGCGACGTGGCTCACCACACCCACCGCCCGCCCGCCGTCCCGTAGCCCGTCGAGCACGGCGAGGACCTGCTCGAGGCTGTCGTCGTCGAGGCTGCCGAAGCCCTCGTCGACGAAGAGGGTCTGCAGCTCGAGGCCGCCGCTCTCCTCCCGGACCGCGTCGGCGAGGCCGAGCGCCAGCGCGAGCGAGGCCATGAACGACTCGCCGCCGGAGAGGGTCGTCGTCTCGCGTTCGAGACCGGTCCACAGGTCGAGCACCCGCAGGCCGAGGCCGCTGCGCCCGCGACCCGCGACGGTGTCGTCGTGCCGCAGCCGATAGCGCCCGTCGCCGAGCCGGGCCAGCCGCTCGTTGGCCAGCTCGACGACCCGCTCGAGGCGGCCGGCCAGCACGTAGGCCGACAGGCGCATCCGACGAGTGTTGTCCGGCCCGAGGCCGGTCACGGTGTCGGCCAATCGGCTCAACGCGGCTGCCCGCTCACTGGCGGCCGCCAGCTGCGCCGAGCGCGTGAGCAGATCCGCGGCGACGCTGCGCACCGCGAGGGCCGCCTGCTCGACGACGGTATGCCGCTCGACGGTCGCCGACCGCGCGGCGCGGACCGCCGCGACGGCTCGCCGGCCGGCCTCGAGGTCGGGGAGCGGGCCAGCCTCGGCGGCCCGGACCTCGGGATCGGCGAGGGTGGCGAGCGCCGTGGTGCGCCGACGATCGGCCTCGGTCAACAGCCGGCGCAGCTCGGTCAGCTCGGCGTGCGGGAGGAGGGCGGTGCGCGCGGCCCCCGCGTCCTCGAGTCCGGCTGCGCGGCATACGGACTCGGCGTCGGAGACGACGGCAGTGAGCCGGCTCTCGGCCTCGGCGAGCCGGTCGTCGGCACGCACCGCGGCAGCGAGCTCGGTCGTCACCCGACGGTGCGCGGCAGCGTCACCTGCACACCCACATCCGGTATGCCGCCCGCTCGCCTCCGCGAGCGCGCTCGCCTCGGCCTCGGCCTCCTCGGCGAGGGCGGCGAGCCGGGCGGCCAGCGCCTCGAGCCGGCGGTCGGACTCGACGGCCGCTCGGCCGGCCGCGGTGACCGCCGACGCGCAGGACTCGACCTCGGCGAGCCGTGCTGATCTTCGGGCCTCGAGGAGGGTCAGTCGCTCGGCCTCGGCCTTGGCAGCGGCGAGCGTGGTTTGCAGGGTGGTCGCGTCGCGGGTCTCGCCGCCGAGGTCGGCAGAGCGGGTCGTCACGAGCTCGCGGGCCGCCGCGACCTCGGCGCCGGCGCGCTCGGCGATCGAGCGCTGGGCCTCCCACGCCTGCCCGGCGGCGTCGAGCTCCTCGGCGGTGACCGGGTCGGTGTCGAGCGCCGGCGCGGGGTGGGCGGGGGAGCCGCACACCGGGCACGGGCTGCCGTCGGCGAGCCCGGCGGCCAGCTCGGCGGCTATCCCGTCGAGGCGCCGCTGGCGCAGATCGAGCAGCCGTTCGCGCAGCTGCAGTGCATGCTCGACGGCCAGCGCCGCCACCTGGGTCGCCTCGGCCAGCCGGTCGTGGGCGAGGTCGAGCTCGACCCGGCGGCGATGCGACTCGTGCAGCTGCGCTGCCATGGCCTGCGCCTCTGGGGCGTCGGACAGCTCGGCGTCGAGCTCGGCCAGCCGGGCGATCGCCGCCTCGTGTCGGGCGACGGCAGCCTCGGCGGCCCGGCCCACCTGGCGCCGGGCCTGCTCGTGCTGCTCGTGCTGCTGGCGCGCGTCGTCGAGAGCCGATGCCCGTCGAGCGACGGCCACGGCCAGCCGCTCCATCTCGGCCACGTCGTCGTCGTGCTCGCCGACCAGCGCCGCGAGACGACGCAGGTCGCCACCGGCCAGCTCGAGCGGCCCGCCAAGCGGCTGTCGGGCCGCGGCGGCGGCACGGGCTGCCTGCCGACGCTCGGTGACGGCCACGTCGAGGGCCCGCAGGTCGCCGGCCACGCCCGCGGCTCGCTCGGCGGCGTCCACTCGTCGCTCGGCCGCCGTCAGCGCCTCCTGTCGCCCCGCGAGCTCGGCGATCGCCGCACGGGCAGCGGTGGCGCGCGCGTGCCCGGCAGCGAGCGCCTCGTCGCGGCGCAGCGCCGTCTCGGCCGCCTCGTGCGCCTCCTCGGCCGCGGCTCGCGCGGCGAGGGCCGCGCCGGCCATCCCGGCCAGCCGGTCGCCGAGCGACTCCAGCGCCCCGGCGAGCGGACCCGGCGCGAGCCCGGCCCACGCCAGCGCCTCGTCACCCGCGACCTCGACCCCGACCTCATCCGGCAGCCGGGCCAGCACGTCGTCGACCCGGGCGCCGTCTGCCGACTGCGCGGACGCGAGGGCGGTGACAGTGGCCTGCGCCATCCGCCGCTGCTCGACCAGCCACCCCTCGATGTCGGCGTAGCGCGAGATGTCGAAGAGCCGCTCGAGCAGCGCCCGTCGCTCGTCGGCGTTGGCCCGCAGGAAGGCGGCGAAGTCGCCCTGCGGCAGCAGCACCACCTTGGCGAACTGCTCCAGCCCCATCCCGAGCAGCCGACCGAGCAGGTCGCCGGTCTCGTCGGCCCGGGTGGACAGCGCCTGCCACTGCGCGCCGGTGCGCTCCTCGAGCAGCACCTTCGGTGGCACGAGGGTCTGACCGGGCCCGCGCTTCTTGGGCCGCGCATGCTCCGGCGAGCGGGTCACCCGCAGCCGCCGGCCGTCGAGGGTGAGCTCCAGGCTCACCTGGGGCAGGTCGGCCCGCTCGGCATGGTCGCTGCGCAGGGCGCGCGGAGAGCGGCCGCCGGGGACGGCGGCATACAGGGCGTAGCAGACGGCGTCGAGCAGGCTCGTCTTGCCGGCGCCGGTGGGCCCCTGGACGAGGAAGATGCCAGCCTCGCCGAGCGCGTCGAGATCGACCTCGACCTGCTCGGCGAACGGCCCGAAGGCCTGCACGACCAGCCGGTGCAGCCTCATGCGACCACCTCGGTGCTCTCGACGGCCCGCGCCCGGCCCTCGTCGTCACCGGCGGCCCGCCGCAGCCGCGTCGCCTCGACCGCTTCTTGCAGCAGCTCGCGCTCGGCCTCGTCGGCACCGGCTCCGCCACGGACGTGGCTGAGGAAGTCGCAGCACACGTCGAGCGCGGGCCGGCTCGGCAGGTCGCGCCCGGCATAGCGGCGCACCGGGACGACCGTCGAGGACGGCTGGAAGTCGAGGCACAGCGTGTGCGGGAAGCGTCGTCGGACCGTCTCGAGCGCCCCTAGCGGTCGCACCGGGTCGGTGAGCACGACCATGCACCAAGCGGATTCGGCCCAGCTCAGCGCCCGGTCGGCGAGCAGCACGTCGAGCTCGCCGCGCAGCACGGCGAGCGGCCGCTCGACCGGGGTCGGCACGCTCTGAGCCCGCACGGCCCCCGCTCCGGTGTCGAGCAGGGTGACCGACTTGGTGTGGCTCGCCTCGCCGAAGGACATCGCGACCGGCGACCCGCAATAGGCCACCTGCTCACCGACCTGTTGCGCGCCGTGCAGGTGACCCAGGGCGGCATACGACACGCCCTCGAAGAGCCGGGCGTCGACGACGCTGACCCCGCCGACGGCGATGTCGCGCTCGGACTCGCACCCCACGCCGCCGGCGACGAAGGCGTGCGCCATCGCGATGCTGGTATGCCGCGTGGCCGCGTCGGCCTGCACCCGGGCCAGCGCGGCGCCCAGGACGGCGCTGTGGGTGGCCGCGACGTCGAGGACGGGAGCGGCGACGGCCGGCTCGAGATAGGGGACGGGATAGACCGCCAGCTCGTCGCCCTCGGACCCGAGCAGCACCGGCCGGCCGATCGAGGCGAGGTCGGTGCGGACATGCACACCCGCCCGGGCCAGCAGCTCGCTGGCGAAGCCGAGCCGAACCGCCGAGTCGTGGTTGCCGCTGGACAGCACGACCTGCGCGCCGGCGTCGACGAGCCGGGTCAGCGCGTCGTCGAGCAGGGCGACGGTGTCGGGGGAGGGCAGCGCCCGGTCGTAGACGTCGCCGGCCACGAGCACCGCCTCGACCCGCTCGGCGCGCACCAGGTCGACCAGCCAGTCGACGAAGCGCGCCTGGGCACCGAGCAGCCCGACCTGGTGGAAGGCCCGGCCCAGGTGCCAGTCGGAGGTGTGGACGACGCGCACATCCCGAGGCTACGAGCGACCACCGACAGGATCCGGCAGGCCACGCCGCGAGCACAACCTCGCGCCGGACCAGCCACGCGGCATACAGTCGCGTCCCATGGGCCAGGACATCGAGACGACGACCTACACCCGCGAGCAGCGGCAGCGCTACCGCGAGAAGGTGCAGCACTGTCTTGACAGCTTCGAGCGGATGCTCGCCTACTCACACTTCGACTTCGAGCGCCCGATGACCGGCATGGAGATCGAGCTCAACCTCGTCGGCGACGACTACCGGCCGCGGATGGACAACGCCGAGGTGTTGGAGGCGATCGCCAACCCCGAGTACCAGACCGAGCTGGCCCGCTACAACATCGAGTTCAACGTCACCCCCCGACCGCTGCCCGGCGACTCGGCCATCGAGCTCGAGGCCGACCTGCGCTCCTCGCTCAACCGCGCCCAGGCCAAGTGCATCGAGGTCGGCAGCCACATCATCATGGTCGGCATCCTGCCGACCGTCTCGCCGGAGGACTTCGCCGGCGAGTGGATGAGCGCCAACGTGCGCTATCAGGCGCTCAACGACGCGATGCTCACGGCCCGCGGCGAGGACATCCACCTCGACATCCAGGGCCCGTCCGGCGAGCGGCTCGAGCGCTACTTCGACTCCCTCGCCCCGGAGGCGGCGTGCACGTCGATGCAGCTGCACCTGCAGGTGAGCCCGTCCGCCTTCGCCGACCACTGGAATGCCGCGCAGCTGCTCGCCGGCCCGCAGCTCGCGCTCGGCGCGAACTCGCCGTTCTTCTTCGGCCACCGGCTGTGGGCCGAGACCCGGATCCCGCTGTTCACCCAGGCCGCCGACACCCGCTCGGTCGAGCTGAAGAACCAGGGCGTCCGGCCGCGGGTGTGGTTCGGCGAGCGGTGGATCACCTCGATCTTCGACCTCTTCGAGGAGAACGCCCGCTACTTCCCGGCCCTGCTGCCCGAGCTGTCCGACGAGGACCCGCTCGAGGTGCTCGAGTCCGGCGGGGTGCCGACGCTCGCTGAGATGCGACTGCACAACGGCACGATCTATCGCTGGAACCGGCCGATCTACGACATCGTCGACGGGCGACCGCACCTGCGGGTCGAGAATCGGGTGCTGCCGGCCGGCCCGACGATCATCGATACCCTCGCCAACGCCGCGTTCTACTACGGCACGCTGCGGATGCTCGCCCAGGAGGACCGCCCGCTGTGGACCCGGATGTCCTTCCAGGCGGCCGAGGACAACTTCCACGCCGGCGCGCGTGACGGCCTGGACGCCCGGCTCTACTGGCCGGGCAAGGGCGACCTTCCGGCGACCGAGCTCATCCTGCGGCACCTGCTGCCGCTGGCCCACGAGGGCCTGCGTGAGTGGGGCGTCTCAGACCAGGTCCGGGAGCGCTACCTGTCGGTCGTCGAGGGGCGCTGCCTCAACGGCCAGAACGGTGCCGCGTGGCAGTCCGACGCGGTCGCCCGGCTCGAGGAGACCGGGCTGGCTCGGGCCGAGGCGCTGCGCCGGATGCTCGAGCTCTACGCCGGTCACATGCACGCCAACCAGCCGGTGCACACCTGGCCGCTGCCCTGAGCTTGTGAGCCGGCCGCAACGCGGGACGACCCGGACGCAAGTGCGTCCGGGTCGTCCGGTGTCGAGCCTCGACCGGCCGGCCAGCCGGCCGAGACTCAGCGGCGTCGGTCAGGGAGCCTTCTCGAGGCTCGTGACAAGCGAGTCGAAGACCTCGATGGCCTGCTTGAGCTCGGCATCCGACGGCTTCTTGCTCGGGTTGTAGCGGATCGAGGCGATGCCGAGCAGTCCGTCGGCCCGACGACCGACGAGCACGTAGTCGGCGAGCTGGGTCGAGCCCTGCTGGCCGGCCAGCGTGCCGCCGGCTGCGCCGTAGGAGACCTCGACCTTGGCCGTGCCGGCGTTGCCGGTGTCGTCGACCTTGCACGGATTGGTCTTGGCGTTGGCCAGCTGACCCTTGGTCTCCTCGATCAGCTCGGTGCAGATGTCGAGCGAGGACTTCGCGGACTTGCCCGAGATCACCTGCACGACCATCAGCCGGCTGGGCGACAGATAGGTCTTCGAGGTCGCCGACGTGCTTGCCGAGGTGGACTGGGTCCATCCCGCGGGGTAGGTCGCGCTGACCCCGCCGCCGAGGTCGACGGTCGTGCCCGAGCCGGACGGCGCCGTCGGCTGGGTGGGCTGGTTCGGTGACGTCGGCTTGGTGGTCGGCGTCGCGGGTCGACCGGTGGTCGTCGGCCGGGACACGGTCGGGTCCGGCTCCGGCTTGCTGCGCTGGCCGAGGAACATCATG
>DAOTIG010000169.1:0-6496 GCA_035448065.1 Dermatophilaceae bacterium | reverse complement strand
GACCGAGCTCGAGTTCACCGAGGGCATGCAGTTCGACAAGGGCTACATCTCGGCGTACTTCATCACCGACGCCGAGCGGATGGAGGCCGTCCTCGAGGACTGCTGGATCCTCATCAACCAGGGCAAGATCTCCTCGATCCAGGACCTGCTCCCGGTGCTCGAGAAGGTCGTGCAGACCGGCAAGCCGCTGCTCGTCGTGGCCGAGGACGTCGACGGCGAGGCCCTCTCGACGCTCGTCGTCAACAAGATCCGCGGCACCTTCACCGTCGCCGCGGTCAAGGCCCCTGGCTTCGGCGACCGCCGCAAGGCGATGCTGCAGGACCTCGCCGTGCTCACCGGCGGCCAGGTCATCGCCGAGGAGGTCGGGCTCAAGCTCGACCAGGCCGACCTGTCCGTCCTCGGGCAGGCCCGCCGGGTCGTCATCACCAAGGACACGACGACGGTCATCGACGGCTCCGGCGACAAGGACGGCGTCGAGGCCCGCGTCGCCCAGATCAAGGCCGAGATCGAGCGCACCGACAGCGACTGGGACCGCGAGAAGCTCCAGGAGCGCCTGGCCAAGCTTGCCGGCGGCGTCTGCGTCATCAAGGTGGGCGCGCACACCGAGGTCGAGCTCAAGGAGAAGAAGCACCGCATCGAGGACGCCATCTCGGCGACCCGCGCGGCCATCGAGGAGGGCATCGTCGCCGGCGGCGGCACCGCTCTCATCCACGCCGCCTCCGCGGTCGACGAGCTGGAGCTGTCCGGCGACGAGGCCACCGGCGCGGCGATCGTCAAGAAGGCCGCGGCCGAGCCGCTGCGCTGGATCGCCGAGAACGCCGGCGAGCAGGGCTATGTCGTGACGACCAAGGTCGCCTCGATGGACCGCGGGACCGGCTTCAACGCCGCGACCGGCGAGTACGGCGACCTGGTGGCCGCCGGCGTCATCGACCCGGTCAAGGTCACCCGCTCGGCGCTGCGCAATGCCGCGTCGATCGCCTCGATGATCCTCACGACGGACACCCTTGTCGTGGAGAAGAAGCAAGACGCTGCGGAGGAGTCCGGCAGCGGTGGCCACGGCCACGGGCACGGTCACTGACCCACTGCCACGCGGCATACGAGTGCCACGAGGGCCGCGCACCGATCGGTGCGCGGCCCTCGCTCGTGGTGCAACGACGATCCGGTATGCCGCGCGCCGCAGCTCGCGTCTCGTCGCCGAGTGCGCCTGGGGGCGGGTCAGGCCGAGACAGCCAGCTCGCCGGCGTAGACCGCCTCGCGCTCCTGCTCGGTGAGCCCACCCCAGATGCCGTAGGGCTCGCGGACCCGCAGGGCGTGGGAGCGGCACTGGCGCAGGACCGGGCAGGCCAGGCAGATCTCCTTGGCGGCGGCTGCCCGACGCTGCCGTGGCACCCCGCGCTCACCTTCGGGATGGAAGAAGGCCTCGGCATCGAGGTCGCGACACAGGCCGTGCTGCTGCCAGCTCCAGACGTGCTCGATCGGTCCGGGCAGTCGGGCATACCCCATCTGACTCTCCCCTGCAGAGACGACGACGGCCGACGCCTGATCGGCGTCGGTGGTGTGCACGCTAGACGCGCCGCCGCACGACCGGCACCCCGCGCTGGTCAAGGCTTGTTAAAGATTGGGTAAGCGAGCTGGCCGTACGACCCTTTACCGACCGGTCCGTCTCCACTACCATCGACGTCGCGGGGGGATCCACTGCGATCCCGGGGGTTTTTCTTCAGTCATGTCATCCGTCGATGACGTCTACGCGCGTCGGGAGTGGGGCGTAACGCTCACGGCTCCTGCGGCGATAGTCGGTGGTGAAAGGCAGGTCCCGTTGCGGGAGCTCGCCGGAGCTGCCCAGGCCGCCGATGCGGTTGCCGCCGAGCACCTCCTGGCTCGGGTCCGGCAGCTGGCGCTGCGCTACGCACGTGCCCGCCTCAGTCGCTTCGGCGCCGAGGATCTGGCCCAGGATGTCGCTCAGGAGGTGTGTATGGCCGTCGTCACGGCACTGCCCACCTACCAGGACCGGGGATATCCGTTCGAGGCCTTCGTCTACACGATCGCGGCCCGCAAGCTGGCCGACGCCCAGCGTGGGCTGATGGGCGGGCCCATGCCCGTGGCCGAGCTTCCGGACCGCATCGACGAGGCGGCCGGTCCCGCAGCGGCCGTCCTCATGCGCGACGACGCCCGGCGGATAGCCCTGTTGATGCATCAGCTGCCCGACGCACAGCGGGAGATCCTCACCCTCCGGGTGGCGATGGGGTTGTCCACCGAGGCGACGGCCGCCGCGCTGCGGATGAGCGAGGGCGCCGTCCGCGTCGCGCAGCACCGCGCCTTGGCCAAGCTCCGCGTGCTGGCCCAGGCCGAGGGAATCGAGGGGGTGGCCTGATGATCGAGGACGACTTCGACGCCATCGACGACGACGACCGCCTGCTCGACGAGCTGGGCGCCCGCAGCTACTCCGGCGGCGACGCGCTGTCCGGGATGCTCCTGTCCTTCGCGATGACGTGCGACCAGCCGCTGCCCAGTGGCACGGCGGTGCGCAAGCGCCGGTCGCGACGCGCCTTCTACGTGGGCTCGGTCACGACAGCCGCGTTCCTCGCCTCGGGCGCAGGCGTGGCCGCCGCGGTCTCGAGCAGCCTCCCGAATCCCGGCGACATCCTCGGCGGTGGCCTCGCGGGAGGCTCGATCGTCGAGCGGGTCGTGGCGATGGTGACCGGACGGACGCCGGCACCCTCGGGGGGAACCCAGGGTGGAGCCTCGGTGCCCAACCTCGACTCGGCCACTCCCACGGCCGGCACGACAGTCGTGGTGCCGACCGAGGCGCCAGCGGCCGCGGCCACCGAGCAGCCGGGGGGCCTTCCCGGGGCCGAGCCCGCCGCACCGGGCGCGGCCACGCAGGCGAGCGGCTCCCCGACGGCTCCCATGACGGCCCCCACCGCTACACCGGCTCCGGCCGGTCCGGTGGCTGGGGGTGCGCCCGTCGCTCCGCAGCAGCCGAGTGCACCGCGTCCGCCAGCGGCCGCCCCAGCGGCGCCCGTCAAAGCCGGTGTCCCAGGAGCCGGCACGCCCGGTGGCCCCACTGGCCAGGCTTCCAGCACGGGCCGGCCAACCCAGCCGTCGCCGCCCGCCGTCGGCAGCGGCCCGGGCTCGGCCGGCGGACCGGCCCAGCCGGGCATCGCCCCGCAGGGCAGCGCTCCCAGCGGCAAGCCGGTGCGCTGAGCGAGCAGCCCCCGGGGGGCTGGCCGGACGCGCGCGGCCCGGCAGGGCGGCATACCTCGGCGAAGTAGACTCGGGCAATGACGCACGGGCTCGACTCCGACACCGACGACGCGACCACGTTGGCCCCGCTCGGGCTGACCTATGACGACGTGCTGTTGCTGCCGGGCGAGACCGACGTCGTGCCCAGCGAGGTCGACACGACGTCTCGGGTGACCCGTGAGCTGTCGTTGCGGATCCCGCTGCTGTCCTCCGCGATGGACACCGTCACCGAGGCGCGGATGGCCATCGCGATGGCCCGCCAGGGCGGGCTGGGGGTGCTGCACCGGAACCTGTCGATCGACGACCAGGCCTACCAGGTGGACGTCGTCAAGCGGACCCAGACCGGGATGATCTCCAACCCGATCACGATCGGCCCCGACGCCACCCTCGAGGAGCTTGACACCGTCTGCGGGCAGTACCGCGTGTCGGGCCTGCCGGTCGTCGACCCGGCCAACCGGCTGCTCGGCATCATCACCAACCGCGACCTGCGCTTCACCCCGGTGGCCGAGTGGGGCAGCACCCTCGTGCGGGACGTGATGACCCCGATGCCGCTCATCACGGCGCCGGAGGGGATCTCCCGCGAGGACGCGACGCTGCTGCTGCGCCAGCACAAGCGCGAGCGGCTGCCGCTCGTCGACGGACAGGGTCGGCTCGCCGGGCTCATCACGGTCAAGGACTTCGTCAAGAGCGAGCAGTTCCCGTTGGCGTCCAAGGACAGCCAGGGCCGGCTCATGGTCGGCGCCGCGATCGGCTACTTCGGCGAGGCCTGGGAGCGGGCGATGACCCTCGTCGAGGCCGGGGTGGACGTCCTCGTCGTCGACACCGCCCACGGCCACGCCCGGCTGCTGCTCGAGATGGTGCGCCGGCTCAAGAAGGACCCGGCCAGCGAGCACGTCCAGATCATCGGCGGCAACGTCGCGACCCGCGCCGGAGCCCAGGCCCTCATCGACGCCGGCGCCGACGCGGTCAAGGTCGGCGTCGGGCCAGGGTCGATCTGCACGACCCGCGTCGTCGCCGGCGTCGGGGTGCCGCAGATCACCGCGATCCACGAGGCCGCGCGGGCGGCCAGGCCGGCGGGGGTGCCGGTCATCGCCGACGGCGGGCTGCAGTACTCCGGCGACATCGCCAAGGCGCTGGTGGCCGGGGCGAGCACGGTGATGGTCGGGTCGCTGCTCGCCGGCTGCGAGGAGAGCCCGGGCGAGGTCGTCTTCGTCAACGGCAAGCAGTTCAAGCAATACCGGGGCATGGGCTCGCTGGGCGCGATGTCGAGCCGTGGCAAGAAGTCATACTCGCGGGACCGCTACTTCCAGGCCGACGTGAGCAGCGACGACAAGCTCATCCCGGAGGGGATCGAGGGACAGGTGCTCTATCGCGGACCGGTCGGCTCGGTCGTCCACCAGCTCGTCGGCGGGTTGGCCCAGTCGATGTTCTACGTCGGCGCTCGGACCATCCCCGAGCTGCAGGAGCGTGGGCGCTTCGTGCGGATCACCTCCGCGGGCCTCAAGGAGAGCCACCCGCACGACGTCCAGATCACCGTCGAGGCGCCGAACTACACGACCCGCCCCTGATCGGCGCCGCCTGGTGTGGCCGCCACGAACGAGGACGGGGAGGTGGGCCAGTCCGGGCGCGCTGGGCTCAGCTCGCGGCGCGGCACTCCTCAAGCCAGGTGTTCCGGGGCTGAGGCACGAAGCCGACGTTGGCCAGCCTGCGGCGGAATCGATCTGCGGAGATGGCCGTCGCCCAGTCCCATCGAACCAGCGCTCGGCAGCGCAGTCGCATCCGATCCTCGCGCTTCGTCTCGCGCCACAGCACGTCGGTGGCCTGGGCAGCTGACGAGCCATCGGGTATGCCGTACTTCCGCTTGCCGTCCATCTCCCCGACAACGCCGTTCCAGTCGACGTCGGCGAAGCCGATGAGACCGTCGTCGTCGTGGTAGGCGACCTGTAGCTGCGGACGCGGCAGGTCCAGCTCGTACATCCGGGCCCGTGAGAGGCTCTCGCCGACCGACATGGAGCGGGAGGGCATGGTCCGCAGCGGCGACGGCGCACGCCAAGGGTGCGGTCCGCGCGACGTCCACCACCGTGCGCGCCGGTGGGGTGACCCGCACTCCCAGCACCGTCACCGGCTCGACGGCTCGTCCCGCATGCTTGACGACCCACCTCGACGAGCGCACCCGAGGTCCCGGCACGAGCACGTCGGCATGCCGCGGCCACGCGTCAACCCGAGGCAGTCCGAGCACGACGGCGGCAGACCAATGGGAGAAGACCAGCTCCGCTGGCTCAGCGCACTGGCTCGCGGTCGCGTGCACGAACGCGGCATACCGGGCCTGGGGGCTCAACGCCTCCCAAGCCGATCGAGGGATCCAGACCCCGTGGCGCACCTGCGTCCAGGTCGGCTCGCGGGTCGGCTCCACGCCGTGGGCGCGCAGGGAGCCGCCGCCGCGTAGCAGCGCCGGGCCGAATGCGTGGGTTTCCTCTGCCATGGCTCCTCCTGGGGGCGAGCCTGCCAGTCAGCCGGGGAGGAATCGGGGTTGTCCACAGGGTCAACTGACGGATCCGGGGTCGTTGTCCATAGCCCGTTCCGAGGTCCGAATGAGCCCATGCCCCTCGCGCCCATGTCGAGTCCCATGCAGTGTGGCCGCCGCGGCGGCCACACTGGTGACTCGCGGCGAAATCTCACCGCCCTTGAGCAGACTCGCCGCCATGGCGCCCAAACTGCAGGGTGAGCAGGGTGAGCAGGGTGAGCAGGGTGAGCAGGGCGACCGGGGCGGGCGGGGCGAGCCGGTGCTGGGGGAGCGGGTGCCCACCGAGCAGGGGTTCCAGAGCAGCCGCTGTGGGCCGACTCGGCGAGGGCTGGCGCGACAGATAGCCTTTCGCAGTGACCGAGATCGAGATCGGACGTGGCAAGCGGGGCCGCCGGGCCTATTCCTTCGACGACATCGCGGTCGTGCCCTCCAGGCGCACCCGGGATCCCGAGGACGTCTCGGTGTCCTGGCAGATCGACGCCTATCACTTCGACATCCCGGTCATCGGGGCTCCGATGGACTCGGTCATGTCGCCGGCCACGGCGGTCGCACTGGGCCGGCTCGGCGGCCTGCCGGTGCTCGACCTCGAGGGGCTGTGGACCCGCTACGACGACCCCGAGCCGCAGCTGGAGGAGATCGCCGAGCTTGACCCGGCCAAGGCCACCGCCCGGATGCAGCAGATCTACGCCGAGCCGATCAAGCCCGAGCTGGTCGCCGCTCGCCTGCGTG
>DAOTIG010000168.1:0-6559 GCA_035448065.1 Dermatophilaceae bacterium | reverse complement strand
GTGCATGAGGACGTAGAAGACGAAGAGCGCACCGGTGCTCGCCATGAGGATCTTGAGGAAGATCGAGGTGCGTCGTGCCGACTTCTCGCCCTGCAGGAGGGTCGTCGTAGCCACGAGTCCCACCGTAGCGTGTGGCCCCGCCGGACGAGCAGGCGGCTCGGGTGAGATCGTCGTCTCGGCGGGTGCCGCCCCGAGGGGATAGCGTCTGGGCCGTGAACGCGCCTCTCGACGGATTCTGGGCGATCGTGCCCGCGGGTGGAGCCGGCACCCGGCTCTGGCCGCTGTCCCGCCGGCGCCGCCCGAAGTTCCTGCACGACCTCACCGGCACCGGCCGCACCCTGCTGCAGGCGACCTGGGACCGGCTGTCGCCGCTCGCCGGTGAGCGCGTCGTCGTCGTCACCGGAGCGGCTCATGCGGCCGCCGTGGCCGAGCAGCTGCCGGGGCTGGAGAGCGGCCTGCTGCTCGCCGAGCCGTCACCGCGCGACTCGATGCCGGCGATCGCCTGGGCGGCCGCGGTGGTCGCTGCTCGTGATCCCGAGGCGGTCATCGGGTCCTTCGCCGCCGACCACGTCATCACGGCCGTCGAGGCCTTCCACGCCGCGGTCGCCGAGGCCGTCGCGGTCGCGCGGACCGGCCGGTTGGTCACCCTGGGTATCACGCCGACTTCGGCGTCGAGCGCCTTCGGCTACATCCGTGAGGGTATGCCGCTCGCGGTGGCCGGCGCGCCGTCGGCGCGTGCGGTCGCCGAGTTCGTCGAGAAGCCGGACCCCCAGACCGCCGCCCGCTACCTGCAGACCGGCGAGTACCGCTGGAACGCGGGCATGTTCGTCGTGCAGGCCCGGGTGCTGCTCGAGCTGCTGCGGCAGGGGCACCCCGGGCTTGCTGCGGGGGCCGAGCGGGTCGCCGCCGACCCCGGCGCGCTCGACGAGGTCTGGCCGACCCTGACCAAGATCGCCATCGACCACGCCGTCGCCGAGCCGGCTGCGGCCGCCGGACAGGTGGCCGTGGTTCCGGCGACCTTCGGCTGGGACGACATCGGCGACGTCGACTCGCTCGCCGGCCTGCTGCCTGCCCAGGCCGACGGGTCGGCGGCCGGGGTGGCCGTGCTCGGCGACGCCGGGCGGGTCGTCGCGCTCGACTCGACCGGGCTGGTCGTCGCCGAGTCAGGGCGGGTGGTGACCCTCGTCGGGTGCGCCGACCTCGTCGTCGTCGACACGCCGGATGCCGTGCTCGTGGTGCCTCGCTCGCGGGCTCAGGACGTCAAGGGGTTGGTCGACCAGCTGACCGCTGCCGGTCACGACGCGCTGCGCTGAGCCGTCCCGTCTCCCCGCTCACCCCGCGCGGGTGAGCCAGGCCTGCAGGAGCATGTAGGCCGCGACGAGGAAGAGCAGGATCCCGAAGGCCTGTTGCAGCCGGGCGGGGGAGGTGCGCCGGCCGATCCACCCGCCGGCGAGGCTGCCGGCGATCGCGCCGGCGGTGAACAGGGCGATGAGCGTCCAGTTCATGGCGCCGCCAGTTGACAGCCGGGACAGCAGGGCGGTGGCGCTGTTGAGGGCGACGACGAGCAGCGAGGTGCCGACCGCGACCTGGACGCGATAGCCGAGGACGAGCGTCAGCGCCGGCACGATGGCGAAGCCGCCGCCGACCCCGAAGAAGCCGGTCAGCAGGCCGATGCCGATCGCGACCGCGACGACCTTGGCGAGGTGGCCCGGCGAGGAGCGCAGGGCAGGGGGGTCGGCATCGACCGAGCCGGAGCTGACGGCCCTGGCCGATCCCGGCGGGGCCGGGGGCGGCTCACCGTGGCCCCCGGCCCGGCGGATCATCAGCCCACCGACGACGGCCAGCAGCGAGGCGAGCAGCACGACGAGCACCTCGCCGGGCACGGCCGACGAGGCGCGCGAGCCGGCATACGTGCCGATCGTGCCGACGGCGGCGAGCACGAGCGCGTCGCCGACCCGGCAGGTGGAGCGGCGCAGGTGCGCCGGCACCGCGGCCAGCGAGGACACCCCGACGATGACGAGCGAGGCGGTGGTCGCGGCGTGTGGGCTCAGGTGCAGCAGGTAGATGAGGACCGGGATGGTGAGGATCGCACCGCCGCCGCCCAGGGCGCCGAGGACCAGTCCGGCGAGGACGCCGAGCGGGATCGCGGGCCAGGGCACCTCTGGACCCTATCGCCTCGACAGGTACCCCCATGGGTATCTCGATTTCGGGCGGGGGCAGTGAGCGTGTAGGCTCTCCTGTCGCTGCAGTCCTGCTCCGCAGGGCCCGTGGCAGGCCCCAATAGCTCAGTCGGCAGAGCGTTTCCATGGTAAGGAAAAGGTCTAGGGTTCGATTCCCTATTGGGGCTCCGGCGCCGGCCGGCTTCGGCCGGTGTCAGGGCGGGATAGCTCAGTTGGTCAGAGCGCACGACTCATAATCGTGAGGTCGCGGGATCGAGCCCCGCTCCCGCTACCGTTCGCGATTTCCGCGACACGCCCGTCGACAGGTATCCTCGAGCGTTGCCTGCGCAGCCGGTATGCCGCGCGGCAGCACCCGAGAGCCCGTTCCAGCACCGTCCACCCAGCAGCACAGCGAGGTAGCCACCATGGCCAGCAAGACCGCCGACGTCCGGCCGAAGATCACCATGGCGTGCACGGAGTGCAAGGACCGCAACTACATCACCCGCAAGAACCGGCGCAACGACCCCGACCGGCTCTCGATGATGAAGTTCTGCCCGAAGTGCGGCAAGCACACCGAGCACCGCGAGACCCGCTGACCCCCGGGGTCGCCACTGCTCGCAGCCGAGGCCGCTCTCCCGTCGGGAGGGCGGCCTTCGTGTTGCCACGAGCGGCGTCGTGATCCGAGCGGCGTCGCGCAAGGTGAACGATTCACGCGGACCTGCCCGGCACGTTGGGCCCGCCGAAGTGGGGGGTGCAACCGCTTCGACAGGCCGCACCACGGCCCGAGTGGGGGGCTGCGGACCGGTTCTTGGGCCGCATCGTGGGCTGGTGGAGAAGAGTGGCCGTTCGGCCGAGAATGGGCCACTGACCTGCGACGATGGATCACAGCCCCAGGCCTCTTGACAAGTGGGGACACACTGCTAAAGTTCTCGGCTTGCGTTTGGCTGGATGAACGGTTAACCTAGTCAAGGTAAACAGCAGGTGAACGACAGCCAGCTCCGAGCTGACCGCCGTCCACGCCATCGGAATCGACAACGAAGGGGGGACGCAAGCCATGCGCAAGCTCCTGAAGCTCTACCGCGACGACTACCGCACCACGCCGTGCATCGCCTCGCTCGCGCTGCTGCCCGTCCGCAAGGACGCCTGAGCCGTAGCTCGCAGACACTCGACACCCCCGCCGTGGCTCAGCCCGGCGGGGGTGCCGTCGTCTTCGGGGCCAGACCTCACCATCCGCGCAAGCCCCACGACCTCCCGTCACCTGCCTAGGCTGACGCCATGACCGCCGACCCGGATCATCCCGAGCCCGCGTCCACCGTCGCCGTCGGCACGCTGCGCACCCTGCCGCTGTGCCTCGGCGGCAATGTCTTCGGCTGGACCGCCGACGAGCCCACCTCACACGCGGTCCTCGACGCCTTCCTCGCCGGCGGTGGCAGCCTCGTCGACACCGCCGACGTCTACTCGGCCTGGGTGCCCGGACACGCCGGCGGCGAGTCCGAGGCGATCATCGGACGCTGGCTGGCGGCGCGAGGGGCCGACGGAGCCCGCCTCCGCGTCGCGACCAAGGTCGGCAAGCATCCACAGCTGCGTGGCCTCGCGCCAGAGACCGTCCGCGCCGCGCTCGATGACTCCCGACGCCGGCTCGGTCGCGACACGGTCGACCTCTATTACGCCCACGAGGACGACCCGAGCCGCACCGTCGATGAGATCGCCGAGATCTTCGGCACCCTCGTCCGCGAGGGCTCGGTCCGCAACTGGGGCCTGTCCAACGTCAGCGCAGAGCGCACCCAGGCGATCCTCGACGCCGCCCAGGCAGCGGGCTATCCACTGCCGGTAGCCGTGCAGCCGAACTACAGCCTCGTGCACCGCACCGAGGTCGAGACCCAGGGTCTCGATGCCGTATGCCGCGCCGAGCACCTCGCGATCCTCCCGTACTACCCCCTCGCGGCCGGCTTCCTCACCGGCAAGTACCGGCCCGGCACCGCGGTCCAGGGCGAGCGGGCGGCGCGGGCCGCGGCATACCTCACCGACGACGGCCTGGCCGTCCTCGACGCCGTCGACGCGGTGGCCGCCGAGACCGACAGCACTCCCGTCGCGGTCGCCCTGGCCTGGCTGCGGGCCCAGCCGATGGTCGCCGCGCCGATCGCCTCGGCGAGCCGCCCCGAGCAGGTGCCCGCGCTGCTCGCCGGGGCCGCGTTGCGGCTCAGCGCCGAGCAGGTGGCCCGGCTCGACGCGGCGTCGGCGCCGTTCCGGTGAGCACGGCAGGCGAGCCGGGGCGGCATACCGTCTAGGCTCTCTGGGCATGCCGGTCAACGCAGCCTTCGTCGGGCGGGAATACCCACCGAGCGAGCCCTACGTCGTCAGCGCCGCGAAGATCAAGGAGTTCGCCGATGCGATCGGCGCGACCGACCCGGTGCACACCGACCCGGCCGTGGCCCGTGAGCGCGGCTACCGCGACGTCGTCGCCCCGCCGACCTTCGCGGTGATGCTCGGGCAGATGCGGGACTTCGACTTCTACACCGACCCCGAGGCCGGGGTCGACCTGGGCCGGCTGGTCCACGGCCAGCAGTCCTTCGTCCACCATCGCCCGCTGCAGGCCGGTGACGCGGTGGTCGGCCGGCTGCGGGTCGACTCGGTGCGCGAGGTCGCCGGCAATGCGATGGTCTCGACGAGCGTGGAGCTCACCGTCGACGGCGAGCCGGTGACGACGACGAGCTCGCTCATCGTCGTGCGGGCGCAGGAGGCCTGATGCGCACCGTCGCCGACGTCGAGGTGGGCCAGTTGCTGCCGGCGCGCACGGTCCATGTGGACCGCGCCCGGCTCGTGCAATATGCCGGAGCATCGTTGGACCGCAACCCGATTCACTGGGACGAGCGCTTCGCGACGAGCGTCGGCCTGCCCGACGTCATCGCCCACGGGATGTGGACCATGGGCGCGGCCGGCACCGTCGTCACCGACTGGTGCGGCGACGCGGGGCGGGTGCTGTCCTACTCGGCGAAGTTCGCCGCGCCGGTCGTCGTGCCCTACGACGGTGGCGCGGACGTCGAGATCACCGGCAAGGTCACCAAGGTCGACGCCCAGACAGGGGAGGTCACCGTCGAGCTGGCCGCGACCTGCCGCGGCGAGAAGGTCCTCGGGCGCACCGTCGCGGTGGTGCGGCTCGACACCGCTGCAGCCGACGGCGCCTGACGTGCGGGAGCAGCTCGGCGCGCCCATCGCGCCGCTGACGACGATGCGCGTGGGCGGAACGGCCGCCCGCCTGGTCACCGTCGAGACAACCGACGAGCTCGTCGACGCGGTGCGCGAGGTCGACGACGCCGACGAGCCGCTGCTCGTCGTCTCCGGCGGCTCCAACCTCGTCGTCGCCGATGCGGGCTTCCCCGGCACGGTCGTCCACGTCGCCACGCGCGGCATGCAGATCGAGTCGCGGGACGCGTGCTCCGGGGCCACCGTCCGGGTTGCCGCCGGCGAGCCCTGGGACGAGCTGGTATGCCGCGCGGTAGGTGAGGGCTGGTCCGGCATCGAGTCGCTCTCCGGCATCCCCGGAGCGACCGGCTCGACCCCGGTGCAGAACGTCGGCGCCTACGGCCACGAGGTCGCCGAGACGATCGCCCAGGTGCGGGTCTGGGACCGCACCACGCAACAGGTGCGCACGCTCGCCGCGAGCGACTGCGGCTTCGCCTACCGGGACTCGGCGATCAAGCGCGCCGCGGGGCGTCTCGTCGTCCTCGACGTTGTCTTCCAGCTGCCGCTCGCCGACCTGTCCGCACCGGTGGACTACGTCGACCTGGCATCCGGGCTGGGCGTGGCGGTCGGTGCCCGGGTGCCCCTGGCGGACGCCCGCGAGGCGGTGCTGGCCCAGCGCCGCCGTCGCGGGATGGTCCTCGACCCCGCCGACCACGACACCTGGAGCTGTGGCTCCTTCTTCACCAACCCGATTGTCCCGCAAGCCGATTGGGACACACTCGAGGCGCGCGTCGCGGCATACCTCGGCGTCGCCGTCGACGCATCGGGTATGCCGCGCTGGCCGGCCGCAGCCGGCGTCAAGACGAGCGCGGCCTGGCTCATCGAGCGGGCCGGCTTCGGCAAGGGACATGGCCTGCCCGGACCGGCCGCGCTGTCGACCAAGCACACGCTGGCCGTGACGAATCGGGGCGCGGCGACGGCCGCGGACGTCGTCGCGCTGGCTCGTGAGGTGCGCGACGGGGTCGAGGGGGCATTCGGGGTGCGGCTGGTGCCCGAGCCGGTGCTCGTCGGAGTGGCGCTGTAGCGACCGCCTGCACCCCTGTGATTGGGGCGAAGGAGGTCAGCGGCGGGCGGTGGCGACGGCGGCGGCGAGGCCACGCTGGGCCTCGCCGAGCGAGCGCTCGAGGGCTCCGCGGACCCGGGCGGTGCGCGCCGCG
>DAOTIG010000167.1:0-6565 GCA_035448065.1 Dermatophilaceae bacterium | reverse complement strand
CTGCCGCGCCCACCCGGGCACTAGCCTTCGCGCCATGACGACGAGCGGGGACACCGTGCCGAGCTTCCACGAGACCCGCGAGCACAAGTCCTGGTATTGGTACGACTGGGCCAACTCCGCCTACGTCACGACGACCGCGACGGTCCTCTTCTCGCCCTATCTCACCTCGGTGGCCACGGCGGCCGCCTGCCCCGGCCTGGCCGACTCGGCGCGCTGCGACGCGACCCTCTCCATCCTCGGCGTGCCGGTGTCGCCGGGCTCGTTGGTGGCCTACACAGCCACCTTCTCGACCATCGTGTCGGCGATCTTCCTCATCTTCGTCGGCGCCATCGCCGACCGCTCGAGCCATCCGACGAAGCTCTTCGCCGGCTTCGCATGGACCGGGGCAGCCGCCGCGATCCTCATGTTCCTCATCACCGGCACCAACTGGCAGCTCGGAGTGGTGCTCTTCGTCATCGCCAACATCTGCCTGGGCGCCTCGCTCGTCATCTACGACTCGCTGCTCGTGCGGATCGCCGCGCCCGACGACCGGGACCGGGTCTCCTCCAAGGGGTGGGCCTTCGGCTATCTCGGCGGAGGTCTGCTGCTCGCCCTCAACTTCGCCCTCGACGCGCTTGGCCCCTCGCTCGGCATGGACCGAGGCACGACGACCCGAATCAGCCTGCTCTCCGCCGGCCTGTGGTGGGCCGCCTTCACGATCATCCCGGTCCGCGGCCTGAGCCACGTCACCGGCACGGTGGCCGCACCGGTGGCCCCCGGCCAGGGCGTCGTGCGGGGCAGCCTGCGTCAGCTGGCGACAACCTTCCGCGAGCTCGCGACCCACTACCCGCAGACCAAGCTCTTCCTGCTGGCCTACCTCTTCTTCAACGACGGCATCCAGACCGTCATCGGCAACTCCAGCCTCTACGGCATCGTTGAGCTGGAGTTCCCGCAGACGACGGTGCTTGCGATCTTCCTCTTCGTCCAGTTCACGGCATTCTTCGGCGCCCGGTTCTTCGGGTCCGTGGCGGCACGGATCGGGGCCTGGCGCACCGTGCTCTACGGCATCGGCGTGTGGACCCTGATCGTCATCACGGCCTTCTTCGTCCCGGCCAAGTCACTCGTTCTCTTCCTCGCGCTCGCCTTCGCCATCGGCATGGTCCTCGGCGGCACCCAGGCGCTGTCCCGCTCGCTCTACAGCCAGCTCATCCCGAACGGCAAGGAGGCCGAGTACTTCAGCCTCTACCAGGCGATGGAGCGCGGGACGTCGTGGTTCGGCACGCTGATCTTCGGGTTGGTGTACCAGGCGACGCTGTCCTATCGATCGGCTATTCTCGCCCTCGTCGTCTTCTTCGTGCTCGGCGGCGTGCTGCTCTCCCGGGTCCGGATGCGGGAGGGGATCGTGCAGGCCGGCAACGAGGTCCCAAGAGTGATCTGAGTCGCTGCCGAAAGGCCGGGAACAAAGGCAACCCCTCAAGGCGTTGGAGCGTCAAGTTACGTGAGCAGGGGGGACTCCCCGATCGACCGACCCGTCGACCCTCCGCGCTCCGTGTCAGGAGGGAACACCCATGGCCGACCGTTCACTGCGTGGCACCCGTCTGGGCGCCCTGAGCCTCGAGTCTGACGAGCACGTCGTCCCCAGCGAGCGTCAGATCACCGTCTACGTGTGCCCCCAGGGGCACCGCATCGAGCTGCCCTTCAGCATCGAAGCCGAGATCCCCGCGATGTGGGAGTGCCGTTGTGGCGCTGCCGCCCGCCTGCTCGGCGAGACCGACCAGCCCGAGCCGAAGCCCGCCCGGGTGGGGCGCACCCACTGGGACATGCTGCTCGAGCGCCGCTCCATCCCCGAGCTCGAGGAGCTGCTCGCCGAGCGGCTCGAGCTGCTGCGGGCCTCTCGGGGCGAGAAGCGCTCCGCCTGACCTCGACGTCTCGACCTCACCAGCACGCCGGACGGCCCGGCCCCCCAGGGGGCCGGGCCGTCTGCTGTCGTGGTGGCTCGATGCAGGGCTGGAGGTCGGCGAGCGCGCGTCCGGCTATCGATCGCGCGGCGGGTCGTCCTCGAGGATCTCGCCCTCGATGACCTCACCCCGGATCGTGTCGTCCGCGGCGGCGGAGCGGCGGGCACCACCCACGGTGCCGGGCGCGGCATACGGATCGGGCGGGCTCTCCCCGCGCACGGTGATCAGGCCGCCGAGCAGCCGACGGGTCACCACCTGCTCGAGCACGTTGCGCGCGAGCGCCCGGGTCACCGGCAGCACGAAGAAGAAGCCCGCGATGTCGGTGAGGAAGCCCGGAGTGAGCAGCAGGGTGCCGCCGACGAGCACCAGGGCCGAGTCGGCGAGCTGACGCGACGGCATCCGGCCCGAGTTGATCGCCTGGGCGAGCGCGGTCCAGGTGCGGCTGCCCTCACGCTTGACCAGCCAGGCCCCGAGCGCCGACTCCACGATGAGCAGGGCCACCGTCGGCCAGGTGCCGATGGTCCGCCCGACCGCGAGGATGACGGCGATCTCGGCGGTCGGCACGACGAGCAGGGCGAGGGCGAGCAGCCACGGCCAGCGGCGTCGCCTCGTCCCCACCGGCGTCACGCGTTGTGCCACACGCCCTCCCGTCGGCGTCGGGCCAGCCGGCGGCCCAGGCCCTTGACCTGGCCGGCCCGCTTGGCCACGCCCTGCCGGCCGACGTTGACGAAGGCCTCGGTGACGATGTCCTGGCTCATCTTCGACACGCCGACCTCGCGCTCGACGAACTCGATCGGCACCTCCACCGCCCGCAGTCCGTGCCGGACCAGCTCGGCGGTCATGTCGACCTGGAAGCCATAGCCCGCGGAGCTCACCGCGTCGAGGTCCATGGTGCGCAGCGCCGAGGTCCGATAGACGCGGAAGCCTGCGGTGGCGTCGCGCACCGGCAGGCCGAGCATGAGCCAGACGTAGACGTTGCCGCCGACCGAGATGAGCTTGCGGTGGGCGGGCCAGTTGACGACCGAGCCGCCCTTGACCCACCGTGACCCGACGACGAGGTCGGCGTTCGTGGCCGCGCGCAGCAGCGCCGGCAGCTGCTCGGGCTGGTGCGAGCCGTCGGCGTCCATCTCGACGACGGCGTCATAGCCCCGCTCGATCGCCCAGGCGAAGCCCGCCTTGTATGCCGCGCCGAGCCCCTGCTTGCCGGTGCGGTGCAGGACGTGGATCTGGGGGTCGGCCTCGGCCAGTGAGTCGGCGATCTCGCCGGTGCCGTCGGGTGAGTTGTCGTCGAGGACGAGCACATCGGCGGCCGGCACGGCTGTCCGCACCCGCGCGACGATGCGCGGCAGGTTCTCCCGTTCGTTATAGGTAGGGATGCACACGACGACCCGGTGCAGGGGGCCGCGATCCGGCTCGGCGGAGGAGTCAGAAGTGCCGGAGGAGGGCGAGGTCATAGGTGCGGTCAGTCCTTCCGGGGCCGATCGCGAAGGCGACCGGCTCGCATGAGCACGAGCAAGGTGAGCGTCAGCATCCCCAAGTATTCCGGCCACGGCCCGAGGGTCGTGGCGAGGGTGGATGCCGAGCGCATCGGCAAGGCGGCGCGCAGCGTCGCCGCGGTGTACAACGACGTCGGCTGCAGCAGCGTTCCGTCCGGGAGGATGAGCGCGCTCACACCGACCGTCGAGACGTGCACGACCGAGCGGCCGTGCTCGATCGCGCGCAACCGCGAGATGGACAGCTGCTGCACCGACTCCGAGGTGTAGCCGAAGGTCGCGTTGTTGGTCTGCACGAGCAGCAAGGTCGCCCCGCCGACGACGGTGTCGCGGACCAGGTCGTCGTAGGCGACCTCGAAGCAGATGGTCGCCCCGATGACCACCTCTCCCCCGCTGCGCGCCGGCACCCGGAACACCCCGGGCGTGCTGCCCGAGGCCATCTCGCGCTGCAGCAGGTCGACCGCGCCGGAGAAGAGCCGGAAGAGCTCGCGGTTCGGGATGTACTCGGCAAAGGGCGCCGGATGCCGCTTGACGTAGGTCTGCACGAAGCCCTCGCCGGGGCGGTAGAGCATCGTCGCGTTGGAGACCTTCGGGGCGGGCTGCTCGAGGACGGCGCCGAGCAGCACCGGAGCCTGCGCCGCGTCGCCCGCCGCGGCGATCTGGGCGGCTGCGTCGGGGTTGAGCAACGGGTCGATGTCCGAGGCGTTCTCCGGCCAGGCGACCAGGTCTGGCGCGGGCAGGCCGTCGGCCCGGCCCCGCTCGGCTGCCCGGATCGTCCCGGTCACGTGGTTGTCGAGGACCGCCCGACGCTGGGCGTTGAAGTCAAGGCCCGCCGTCGGCACGTTGCCCTGCACCGCGAGCACGTCGACCGAGCGGCCGTCCGTCGGCAGCGGCACGAGAGCTCCGACGCCGAGCACGACGAGCGCGCCTGCCAGGGGCATGGCGACCCGTCGACCGGTGGGCTGGCTCTCCCGCCAGCTCCGGTATGCCGCCCAACCGCCGGCCGCGAGCAGCCCCCCGGCCAGCGCGGTGGCGAAGGTCACCGCGGGAATGCCGGCGAGCGCGGCAAGGTGGGCAGTCGGCGCGTCGGCCTGGCTGTGCGCCAGACGCACCCACGGGAAGCCGCCGTACGGTGTGCGATCGCGCAGCGCCTCCTGGCCCAGCCAGGCCAGGGCGACGACGAGCGGTCGGACCTGGCCCTGTTGTAGCCAGCCACACACGGCGCCGAGCAGCGCGGCATACAGGGACTGCAACGTGGACAGGCCGAGCCACGGGATGATCCCGAGGAAGTCGGTGGCCGCCCATTGCAGGGTGGGCAGGAAGAAGCCGAGCCCGAAGGCGAAGCCGGCGGCGGCGCCCCGGCGAGCTCCGGAGTCGCGAGTGACGAGGGCGAGCACTGCGACGGCGACGGGGGCGAGCCACCACCAGCCGGGGGCGGGGAAGGCGCGCGACAGGACAAGGCCACCGACGAGGGCGGACACCAGGCGACGCACCGGGTGAGCCTACTTCGCGGGGCGGGGACCGTCCGACACCGCGCCGCCGGGCACCTCGAACTGAACTGCGTCCGGAGACAGCGATGCCCGCGCGGCCGTTGGGACCAGCCGCTCACGTGCAGGAGGCACGGAAGCGGCTGTTGTCTACTAGGCCGCGCGGGCACGACTGCCGTCCGCCACTCGTGTGTGCGGGCACGACCCCGGTCCTTCCGGCGAGCCTGGAAAGCGGCGGCCGCGCGCGCTGGCCGCCGACGACCCCCGCGTCGGACCGTGGTCGCCGCGAGCCACCTGAGCCACCCGGCGGACAACCACGGGAGAACTTACTCGTCCGTCACGCTCTGTCAACCGGCCGCTCACCTGCGGTTTCGCGCATCGTCGCAGGTCAGCGCGACCGACGAATCCGCCTATCCGAGAGAGATTTTCGCGGCTCTCGGCGTGTCGCGTGGCGACACGCCGGAGGCGTCCGGACTGTGGACCGGCCGTCCCGAACCGGCCCACGCCGAGTGGACCATCCGCTCGGCCTGGGATGGTCCGCTCGGCGTGGGATGGTCCGCTCGGCGTGCGGGGTCAGGGGACGACGACGACCCCGGTCGCAGTGGTCGCGACGATCGGCGGGTCGAGTACGGCGGCGCTGGAGACACCCTGCTCGGGGGTGCCGCGGCATACCACCCGGGCCTCGAAGGCGATCTCCCGCGACCGCCGGCCGACCCGCACCAGCCGAGCCTCGATCTCGAGGACGTCGCCGGCCCGCACCGGCGCCCGGAACTGGACGTCCGAGTAGGACGCGAAGAGCCCCTCGTCGCCGTCGCTGCGGATCGCCAGCTCGGTGGCGACGTCGCCGAAGGCGGCCAGCGAGTAGGCCCCGTCGACGAGGTTGCCGGCATAGTGGGCGTGGCTGTAGGGCACGTAGCGCCGGTGGACCACGACGAGCCCGACGCGCGGGTCCTCCCCGGGGGTGGGCTGCTGCGGCTGATCGGTCATGACGCCTTCCTCTGCGGCTTCGGGGTGGCGGGAGGGACGAGCGCGTGCACGAGATAGCTCGCGACCTCGCCAGGAGTCGTGCCCCGCCCGAAGATCCGGTCAACGCCGAGCTGCCCGGCGCTGCCCTCCTCGAACCGTGGCCCGCCGGCGACGAGCAGCGGCACCCGGCCGGCCGGGAAGGCCTCGCGGAAGGCCGCCGACATCTGGGTGGTGTTGTGGATGTGCGCATCGCGCTGGGTGACGACCTGGCTCACCAGCACGGCATCGGCCCGCTCGGCCTTGGCCCGGGCCACCAGGTCGGGCACGAGCACCTGGGCCCCGAGGTTGACGACGTGCATCTCCCGGTAGTACTCCAGCCCCTTCTCCCCCGCGAAGCCCTTGATGTTGAGGATCGCGTCGATGCCGACCGTGTGCGCGTCGGTGCCGATGCAGGCGCCCACGACGACGAGCTTGCGCCGCAGCCGGGAGCGGATCGCCTGGTTGACCTCCTTGGCGGCCAGCAGCGGGAACTCGCGCTCCTGCACGGTGACCTCGTCGAGGTTGACCAGGTGGCTCGTCGAGCCGTAGACGACGAAGAAGGTGAAGTCCGGGCCGATCGGCTTGGCGTGCACGACGAGCGCGGGGTCCAGCCCCATCTTGCGGGCCCGCTGCCGGGCCGCGC
>DAOTIG010000166.1:0-6594 GCA_035448065.1 Dermatophilaceae bacterium | reverse complement strand
TCGTCGACGCCCAGGAGACCCGCCGCATCCTCGACCGGCTCTACGGCTACGAGGTGTCGCCGGTGCTGTGGCGCAAGGTCCGCCAGGGGCTGTCCGCCGGCCGGGTCCAGTCGGTCGCGACGCGGATGGTCGTCGAGCGCGAGCGCGAGCGGATGGCCTTCGTCGCGGCGTCCTACTGGGATGTCGAGGCTGAGGTCACCCCCCAGGCCTCCCGCGAGCCCTTCGTCGCCCGGCTCAGTGCCCTTGACGGCACCCGGGTCGCGACCGGTCGGGACTTCGCCGACGACGGCCGGCTCACCGGCCAGGCGGTCCACCTCGACGAGGCGCGGGCCGAGGCGGTGGCGGCTGCGCTGCGGCATACCGACGCTGGCGCGGTGCGGGTCTCCTCGGTGCAGGAGAAGCCCTACACCCGCCGTCCCGCAGCACCGTTCACCACCTCGACGCTGCAGCAGGAGGCCTCCCGCAAGCTGCGGATGTCGAGCAAGAACGCGATGCGGGTCGCGCAGCGGCTCTACGAGAACGGCTACATCACCTACATGCGCACCGACTCGGTGACGCTCTCGCAGGCTGCCCTGAGCGCTGCGCGTCAGCAGGCGCGCGACCTCTACGGCGCCGAGTACGTCCCGTCCGCCCCGCGCATCTACACCGCCAAGGTGAAGAACGCGCAGGAGGCGCACGAAGCGATCCGGCCCGCCGGCGACCGCTTCCGCACCCCGGCGCAGGTGGCCGGCGAGCTGCGCGGCGACGAGTTCGCGCTCTACGAGCTCATCTGGAAGCGCACCGTCGCCAGCCAGATGGCCGATGCCACTGGCTCCACCGCGACCGTCAAGATCGTTGCCACGCTTGACGATTCGTATGCCGCGTCGGCCGGCGCGCGCGCCGCCGAGCTGTCGGCGAGCGGCACGGTCATCACCTTCCGCGGCTTCCTCGCGGCATACGAGGAAGGACAAGACGAGGCGCGGATCGCCAAGGCGCGCGAGGACGAGCAGGAGCGGCGCCTGCCCAAGCTCGCCGAAGGCGTGCCGATGACCGTTCTCGGCGCGACCGCCGAGGGCCACCAGACGTCGCCGCCGCCCCGCTACACCGAGGCGACGCTCGTCAAGGCGATGGAGGAGAAGGGCATCGGTCGGCCGTCGACGTATGCCGCGACGGTCGGCACCATCCAGGACCGCGGCTATGTGCGGACCCGCGGCTCGGCGCTCATCCCGACCTGGCTCGCCTTCGCGGTCACCCGGCTGCTCGAGGAGCACTTCACCGAGCTCGTCGACTACGACTTCACGGCGAGCATGGAGGAGGACCTCGACCGGATCGCCAACGGCGACGAGGAGCGGGTCGCCTGGCTGCAGCGCTTCTACTTCGGCGACGAGGCCGAGTCGGTCGAGGGGCTGCGGCACCTCGTCGACGACCTCGGCGAGATCGACGCCCGCGAGATCTCGACGATCCCGCTCGGCGACGGGATGGTCGTGCGGGTGGGCCGCTACGGCCCTTACGTCGAGGAGCTGTCGGGGGGCGCACAAGGCGCAGAGGGCGAGGCCACGCCGCGCCGCGCGACCATCACCGACGACCTCGCGCCGGACGAGATGACGCCGGCCAAGGCCCGCGAGCTGCTCGAGGTGGCCAGCGACGACGGGCGGGTGCTCGGCCGAGACCCGGTGTCGGGCAACGAGGTCATCGCCCGAGCCGGCCGTTACGGCCCCTATGTCACCGAGGTGCTGCCCGAGGCCGAGACCGACGGGGCGGGCGAGACGGAGAAGCCGAAGAAGGGCGCCAAGAAGGCGGCCAAGGCCAAGCCGCGCACCGCGTCGCTGTTCACGGACATGGACCTCGCGACGATCGACCTCGAGGCCGCCCTGCGGCTGCTGTCGCTGCCGCGGGTCGTCGGCGTGGACGCCGAGGGGGTGGAGATCACCGCGCAGAACGGCCGCTACGGCCCCTATCTCAAGAAGGGCACCGACAGCCGCTCGCTCGCGAGCGAGCAGCAGCTCTTCGACATCACCCTCGACGAGGCGCTGGCGATCTACGCCCAGCCCAAGCCCCGCGGCCGGGCCGCCGCGGCGCCGCCGCTCAAGGAGCTCGGCGCTGATCCTGTGTCGGGCAAGCCGGTCGTCGTCAAGGACGGCCGCTTCGGGCCCTACGTCACCGACGGCGAGACCAATGCGACGCTGCGCAAGGGCGACGACCCCGAGCAGCTCACGCCGGAGCGGGGCTTCGAGCTGCTCGCCGAGAAGCGTGCCCGTGGCCCGGTGACCCGCAAGCGCTCGGTGAAGAAGACGACGGCGAAGCGGACGGTCCCAGCGAAGGCGGCGACGGCGAAGACATCGACGGCGAAAACGACCGTGCGCAAGGCGACCACCCGATAGTGGCCGGCATGTCGGTGCGGCCAGAGACCGCTGCAGCACTGGACCACTGGCTCGCGACCACTCAGGCCACCTTCCGGCAGCCGTCGCTGGCCGCCGCCGTCGCTCGGGGTGGCGCGGTGGTGTGGGCCGGTGGTGTCGGGCACATCGGTGGGCGACCAGAGGGGCAGGGGAGCGAGGCGCCCGGGCTCGACACGGCATACCGGATCGCGTCGGTGAGCAAGACCTTCGTCGCCGTCGCCGTGCTGCGGCTCGTCGAACAGTGCCGAATCGGCCTGGGGGACAGGGTCGCCGACACCGTTCCCGACGCCCCATGTGCCGACGCGACGGTCGCGCAGCTGCTCTCGCACACCTCGGGTCTGCAGGCCGAGACCGACGGCGACTGGTGGGAGCGCTCGCCGGGTCTCTCCTGGGAGCAGCTCGTCGACCAGGGCATGACCCGGCGCTTCGCCGCCGGACGCAAGTACCACTACAGCAACGTCGGGTATGCCGTGCTCGGCCGGCTCCTCGAGACGCACCACCGCGCGCCGTGGGAGGAGGTGCTGCGTCGCGACTTGCTCGATCCGCTCGGCATGTCTCGCACGAGCCGCCTTCGGTCGCAGTCGGATTCGGCAGTCGGCTGGGCGGTGCATCCGCACGCCGCGCTGTTGCATGCCGAGCCGGTGCAGGACTATCGCGCGATGGGAGCGGCCGGCGAGCTGTGGTCGACCTGCCGCGACCTCGTGACGTGGGGGTCCTTCCTCTGCGGCGCGACCGACGGCCCGCTCGGCACCGAGCTGCTCGAGCAGATGCGCGAGCCCTGGTGCGTCTCGGACCTGCCCGGGCAGGCCTGGGTGGGCGGACATGGGTTGGGACTGCAGGTGTGGAACCTCGAAGGACGTCGGTATGCCGGTCACACCGGCTCGGTGCCGGGCTTCACCTGCGAGCTGCGCACCGACCCGGAGGCGGGTGACGTCGTCGTGACGCTCGGCTCGGCGACGACCGGATTCGGCGGCGGCGCAACGCTGCTCGCGGCATACCAGGGTCATGAGCCGGTGCCGACGAAGCCCTTTGTCGCTGACCCTGGGCAGGCTGGCGTGCTCGACCTCGTCGGGGCGTGGTACTGGGGCTCGATGCCCTACGTCATCTCCGGTGGCCCCGACGGTGGCCTGGAGCTGACGGTGGCCGGGCCGGTCGGGACGCGGTCGGCCGGGTTCGCCGCGGCCGGCCCGGACCGGTGGGTCGGTCGGGTGGGCTACTTCGCCGGCGAGCCGCTCGTCGTGACTCGCGACGCAGCGGGCCGACCAGGCTGGCTCGACGTGGCGAGCTTCCGGCTCAGCCGCACCCCCTACGACCCGCAGGCGGCGCTGCCTGGCGGTCCGGACGAGCGCGGCTGGCACTGACCGAGGCGTCGGCGACCTGGTCCTACGACCATCGCCCAATGGCGGCTGCCCTGGCCCGGACCGCACCGTTGGGGTGTTGCATCCGACCCCGACGGAAGGCCCGACCATGAAGCGCCTGCTCCTGCTCCCCGCCGCAGCGATCGCCATCGCCCCCGCCACTCTCGGCCTGCTCGGCAACGCGTCCTTCGCGCAGTCCGTGCCGGTGGCCGGCCCCACCTCCTCGAGCTCCAGCTCGAGCAGCGCCACCCCCGCCCCGACCATCCCCGACGACCGAGGCGGAGCGACGCCTCGCGACCAGCGCACCGAGGCCGGCGACGACCGTGGCTCGGGCGGGCATGGGGCGGACGACCCGACGAGCATTCCCAGCTCCAGCAGCTCCAGCAGCTCGAGCACCTCGAGCTCGTCGGCGACGACCTCGTCCGGCACCAAGACGACGACGAGCCCGACGACCACGACGAGCACGAGGACCTCGACCGGCACCCGGACCACCGACGACCGGTCCGGGTCCTCGGGCTCCGGATCCTCGGGCTCCGGCTCGGGCTCCTCGGGCTCCGGCTCGGGCTCCTCGGGCTCGGGAGGCGGCGACGACGGTGCGGGACACGACGCCGGCGACGACAATGGCTCCGGCGGCCACGGTTCCGACGACTGACCAGGAGCACTCATCAGCAGCAGTCCTGCCCCGGCGACCGCCGGTGCCGAGCCCCCCGACTCGGCGCTGGCGGCGTCGCCGCGTCGGCCCGAGGCGCCGGCCTGGGTCACTCTCGCGGCGGCGGCCCGTGAGCCGGGTGGTGGGTCCAGATCCCGACGTGCCGACGGGTCCCTCGGCGAGCTCCCCCGGCCCGGCCGGATCATGCTGGAGCTCGCCGTGACCGCCCTCGTCGTCCTCGGTCTCGTGCTCGCCGCGACCTCAGTGGCCGCGAGCCGACTGGCCGAGCGCGAGGCGGTCAACGATGCGGCCAACACGGCCAACGTCCTCGCCGGGGTCGTCCAGCCGGCGATCACCGACGGCCTGCTCGCCGGCGACCCCGCGGCATACCAGGCCTTCGACAAGGTGATCCGCGACAGCGTCCTGCCCAACCGGATCGTCCGGGTCAAGCTGTGGACGGCTGACGGCATGGTCGTCTACGCCGACGAGCAACGGCTCGTCGGGCAGCGCTTCCCCCTGGGTGCGGACCAGCAGGAGGCGTTGCGCAGCAAGCAGACTCGCGCCGAGGTGTCCGAGCTGGACCGCACCGAGAACGAGTACGAGCGCTATGGCGGCAAGCTGCTCGAGGTCTATCGCCCCGTCTGGGCACCGAGCGGGCAGGTCCTGCTCTTCGAGGTCTACGGGGAGTACACGCCGGTCCGCGACCGCACCGACGACCTCTGGCGGGGGCTCGCCGGACTCATCGCCAGCGGCCTGCTCCTGCTGCTCGTCCTGCTCGCGCCGATCCTGTGGCGCGTCCTGGACCGCCTCCGCGACGCCCAGCGGCAACGCGAGCAGCTGCTCCAGCGGGCCGTCGACGCGTCCGACGCCGAGCGCCGTCGGATCGCCGCGACGATCCACGACGGACCGGTCCAAGAGCTCGTGGCCAGCTCCCTGGCCATCACCGGTGCCGCCCAACAGGCCTCTGCCGCAGGGCAATCCGGGCTCGCCGAGGACATCCGCGAGGCAGCCGCCACCGTCCGCTCCGGCGTGGCCAGCCTCCGCTCGCTGCTCGTCGACATCTACCCCGACCGGCTCGCCGACGCCGGCCTGCTCGCCGCCCTCGTCGACCTCGTCGGGCCCTTGCGATCGCGCGGGGTGACCACCCACGTCGAGGTCGACCGCGCCGACGTCGAGGCCCTCGACCCAGCCTCACAGCGGCTCGTCTACGCGGTCGCGCGGGAGGCGCTGGCCAACGTCGTCAAGCACTCGGGTGCGTGCACGGTCTCCGTCGCGCTGCACCCGGTGCCGCCGTCGGCGGCCGGCGCGCGCGCGGCATACGAGCTCGTCGTCAGCGACAACGGCCGCGGCTTCGACGTCGACACGGGCCGGGCCAAGCCAGGACACCTCGGCCTGCGGATGGTCACCGACCTGGCGCGCGACCACGGCGCGCTGCTGCAGCTCGCGTCGGCACCTGGGCAGGGGACCCGCTGGCGCCTCGTGCTCACCCCGGACGACACTGACGATGGAGGTATGCCGTGACGACCGTCGTGCTCGTCGATGACCACCGGCTGGTGCGGGCCGGGCTGCGCGGGATCATCGATGCCGCTGGTGACCTGCGGGTGGTCGGCGAGGCCGCCGACGGCGCCGAGGCGGTGCAGGTGGTGCTCGATGCCGGCCCGGATCTCGTGCTCATGGACCTCTCGATGCCCGGGGTCGACGGCATCGAGGGCATGGGTCGACTGCGAGCGGCCGGCTTCGCCGGGCCGGTCGTCGTGCTGACGTCCTTCGTCGCGCACGAGCAGGTGACGGCCGCGCTCGCCGCCGGGGCGATCGGCTATCTGCTCAAGGACAGCGAGCCGGGCGAGGTCCTGGCGGCCATTCGGGCGGCAGCCGCCGGCCATGCCCCGATCGACCCGCGCGTCACCCGGGCCTTGCTGCCATCAGCCAAGCCGGCTGATCCGGCCGGCGCCCTCTCGGCCCGGGAGCGGGAGGTGCTCGAGCTCGTGACGCAAGGGTTGGCGAACAAGCAGATCGCTCGCCAGCTCGGCATCAGCGAGCGCACCGTCAAGGCTCACTTGGGCAGCGTGTTCCGGCACATCGGCGTGGCCGACCGGACCAGCGCCGCGCTCTGGGCCCGCGACCACGGCGTGGGGTGACACCCGCGAGCCCAAGTGAGCCTTGACGGTGCGCTCGCTGATGCCGAGCTGGCGAGCGAACCGTCAAGGCT
>DAOTIG010000165.1:0-6667 GCA_035448065.1 Dermatophilaceae bacterium | reverse complement strand
GGGCGGAGCGTCGCCGGGCACGTCGTCGACGGCGTCACCGCCGACAACGCCGCGGCCCGGGCCGCCGGCGAGCTCGGCTCGGTCGGCATGGTCGTCGGCGCGACCGTCGGCGATGCCGTGCACCGGCTCGGTCTCGACCTCGCCGCAGCCAACGCCCCCTTGCTGGCCCCGGGTGTCGGAGCGCAGGGTGGCACCGTCGAGGATCTCGGCCGGGTCTTCGGCGCGGCCCTGCCCAATGTGCTCGCGGCGAGCAGCCGCGAGGTGCTCGGGGCCGGCCCCGACGTCGCAGCCCTGGCAGGCGCCGCCGAGCGGACCGCCGAGGCGCTGCGCGCGGCGCTGGCGACTCGCGACTGACCGCTGCCCGGGCGCGCATTGCGAGGCGCCATGGCCCTCGGTAGGTTCGTCGTCAGCGCCGACGCATCGCGTCGACATCCGACGTGCCCACAAGGAGACGTGACGTGGTCCTGCCCGAGTTGACTCCCGAGGAGCGGGCCGCTGCGCTCGAGAAGGCCGCGGTCGCCCGACGGGAGCGGGCTGCGGTCAAGAACCGCCTCAAGTACTCGCAGGGCTCGCTCGCGGACGTCATCGCCGACGGCAAGGACAACCCGGTCATCGGCAAGATGAAGGTCTCCGCCCTGCTCGAGTCGCTCCCCGGTGTGGGTCGGGTCCGGGCCCGGCAGATCATGGCCGAGGTCGGCATCAGCGAGTCGCGTCGGGTGCGCGGACTCGGGGTCAACCAGACCGCTGCGCTCGTCGCCCGATTCGACCGGTGACCGGCGAGCCGGACCAGGCCACCGAGCTCTCGTCGACCGGCGGCCCGCGGGTCGTGGTGCTTGCCGGCCCGACCGCCGTCGGCAAGGGCACCATCTCCGCCTACGTCCGCACGCACTTCCCGCAGGTGTGGCTCTCGGTCTCGATGACGACCCGCCAGCCGCGTCCCGGCGAGGTCGACGGCGTCCACTACCACTTCGTCAGCCAGGGCGAGTTCGACCGGCTGGTCGCCGCGGGGGAGTTCCTCGAGTATGCCGTCGTGCACGGGCGAGCGAGCTACGGCACTCCACGGGGCCCGGTGCTCCGGGCGTTGGCTCAGGGCCGGCCGGCGTTGCTCGAGATCGACCTGCAGGGCGCCCGGCAGGTGCGCACGACGATGCCCGAGGCGCTGCTCGTCTTCCTCGCCCCGCCGAGCTGGGACGAGCTGGTCCGCCGCCTCGTCGGTCGCGGCACCGAGGGTCAGGCCGAGCGCGAGGTGCGCCTGGCCACCGCGCGGCGCGAGCTCGCGGCCGCCGAGGAGTTCGACGTGACCATCGTCAACGACGACGTTAGGCGGGCCAGCGAAGAGCTCGTATCATTGATGGGTTCGCGCCCCACGCGACTGTGAGCCTGCCGCCCGCGGCCCGGCCCACCTCACCAGACGACTGCCGAATCGAGATCTGACGTGTCCGGAACCGTGGCCAACCCGATCGGGATCACCAGCCCGCCCATCGACGACCTGCTCGAGACCACCGACAGCAAGTACGCCCTGGTCATCTACGCCGCCAAGCGCGCTCGCCAGATCAACGCCTACTACAGCCAGCTGCAGGAGGGCCTGCTCGACTACGTCGGCCCGCTCGTCGAGACCGAGGTCCACGAGAAGCCGCTGTCCATCGCGCTGCGCGAGATCAACGAGGGCCTGCTCACCGCCGAGGCCACCGAGGAGTGAGCCGACGGCCAACCGGTCCGGTCCGGACGAGAGCCTGAGCCCGTGCGCGTCGTCCTCGGCGTGAGCGGCGGCATCGCGGCATACAAGGCGGCCTCGCTGCTGCGCCTCTTCCGTGAGGCGGGACACGAGGTCGTCGTCGTCCCGACCGAGGCGGCCCTGCGCTTCGTCGGCGAGCCCACCTGGGCGGCCCTCTCGGGGCAGCCGGTGGCCACCGACGTGTGGACCGCCGTCGACGAGGTGCGACACGTCCGGATCGGTCAGCAGGCCGACCTCGTCGTCGTCGCGCCGGCCACCGCCGACCTGCTCGCCCGGGCCGCCAGTGGCCAGGCCGACGACCTGCTCACCGCCACCTTGCTGACCGCTCGCTGCCCGGTCGTGTTCGCGCCGGCGATGCACACCGAGATGTGGGAGCACCCAGCCACCCGCGCCAACGTCGCCACCCTGCGCGCCCGCGGCGCCACGGTCGTCGACCCTGCCTCCGGCCGGCTCACCGGCACCGACACCGGTCCCGGCCGGCTCCCCGAGCCCGCCGAGCTGTATGCCGCGTGCCTCGCCGTCGTCGAGGGCGCCGAGACGGAGCCTGCGGGGGAGCAGCCACTGGCCGGGGTGCACGTGCTGGTGACCGCCGGCGGCACCCGGGAGCCCCTCGACCCGGTGCGCTTCCTCGGCAACCGCTCCTCGGGCAAGCAGGGCATGGCGCTCGCCGAGGTGGCCCTGCAGCGCGGCGCGCGGGTCACCCTCGTCGCCTGCAACCTGTCGAGCGTGGCCGACCGGGAGCGACTCACCGTGGTCCCGGTCGAGTCGGCCCTGGACCTGGAGGCCGCGGTCCGCGAGCACCGCACCGGCGTCGACGTCATCGTCATGTGCGCCGCGGTCGCCGACTTCCGGCCCAAGCACTACGCCGCGGCCAAGATCAAGAAGAGCCACGGCGTCGGTGCCGACGGCACCGCCGACGACTCGGCGCCGACGATCGAGCTGGTCCGAAACCCGGACATCCTCGCGGGCCTGGTCGCCGACCGGGGTGCCGCTCCGACGCCGCTCATCGTCGGCTTCGCCGCCGAGACGGGCGACGAGTCGGGCTCGGTGCTCGACCTCGCGCGCGCCAAGCTGGCCCGGAAGGGCTGCGACCTGCTGGTCGCCAACGAGGTCGGCGTCGACAAGACCTTCGGTGCCGACACCACCACGGTCCACATCCTGCGCCGTGCCGGTGGACCTGAGACGACGGTGGGCCCCGCGAGCAAGCACGAGGTGGCCGCCGCGCTGTGGGACGTGGTCGGCGCGCTGCTGCCGAGCCCATAGACTCACCGGTGGCCGCCTCGGCCGCCCCTATCACCCAGCTGGAGATCACTAACGTGTCCGCACGTCTGTTCACGTCCGAGTCCGTCACCGAGGGTCACCCGGACAAGATCTGCGACCAGATCAGCGATTCGATCCTCGACGCGATGCTCGACCAGGACCCGCGCTCCCGGGTGGCGGTCGAGACGATGGTGACGACCGGTCTCGTGCACGTCGCCGGAGAGGTGACGACCGAGGCGTACGTCGAGATCCCGACGATCGTCCGTGACACGGTGCTGCGGATCGGCTACGACTCCTCGACGAAGGGCTTCGACGGCGCGTCGTGCGGCGTCGAGGTCTCGATCGGCCAGCAGAGCCCGGACATCGCGCAGGGCGTCGACACGGCATACGAGAACCGGGTCGACAGCGCGATCGACCAGTACGACAAGCAGGGTGCCGGTGACCAGGGCTTGATGTTCGGCTATGCCTGCGACGACACCGCCGAGCTCATGCCGCTGCCGATTCACCTCGCCCACCGGCTGGCCGAGCGGCTCACCGCCGTCCGCAAGAGCGGTGAGCTCGCCTACCTTCGTCCCGATGGCAAGACCCAGGTGACGATCGGCTACGACGGCGACCGGGCGATCCGCCTCGACACGGTGGTGCTGTCCAGCCAGCACGCCGCCGACGTGTCGATCGAGGGGCTGCTCGCGCCCGACATCGTCAGGCACGTCATCGAGCCGGTCCTCGCCGAGCTCAAGGACGCCGGCTCCAGCCTGGACATCAGCTCCTACCGCACCCTCATCAACCCGACCGGTCGCTTCGAGATCGGCGGCCCGATGGGCGATGCCGGCCTCACCGGCCGCAAGATCATCGTCGACACCTATGGCGGCATGGCTCGTCACGGTGGTGGTGCCTTCTCCGGCAAGGACCCGAGCAAGGTCGACCGCTCGGCGGCCTATGCCACCCGGTGGGTGGCCAAGAACGTCGTCGCGGCAGGCCTGGCCAGGCGGTGCGAGATCCAGGTCGCCTACGCGATCGGCGCGGCCCACCCGGTCGGCCTCTATGTCGAGACCTTCGGCACCGAGAGCGTGCCGGTCGACGCCATCCAGCGGGCGATCACGACGGTGTTCGACCTGCGCCCCGGCGCGATCGTCGACCAGCTCGACCTACTCCGCCCGATCTACCGGCCGACGGCGGCCTACGGCCACTTCGGCCGCACCACGGCCGTCGGCGTCGAGGACGCCTTCACCTGGGAGCGCACCGACAAGGTCGAGGCGCTGCAGGCCGCCGCGCGCTGACCCCGATTCCTCTGGGGCGGCTCTTCGGAGCTCGTCAGGGGCGCTTGAGGTAGCGGGTTCGCGCCTGGGCGTATCGTTCGCGCAGCTGCTGCCCAGCCGCCAGGTCGGCCGGGGTCGCTGTGTAGCGCTCGGTGGCGGCCAGCTGCCAGTCCGGCAGCGCGCCGGTGAGCGCCCAGGCTGCCTGCCGGGCCGCCCCGTCGGCGACGTACTCACCCGCGGCCGGCACCTCGACCGGCAGGCCGAAGACGGCGGGCGCGCTGCGCCGCAGCGTCTCGGCCTTGGCGCCACCGCCGATGAGCAGCACCCGCTGGGCCTGCAGGCCGGTGGCCTCGAGCGCCTCCAGCCCGTCGGCGAGCCCGCTGAGCACGCCCTCGACGGCCGCCCGGGCCAGATGGGCGGCGGTGGCGGTCTCCAGCCGGAGGCCGTGCAGCGCTCCGGTGGCGTCGGGCAGGTTGGGGGTGCGCTCGCCCTCGAGATAGGGCACGAGCACCAGGCCGTCGGTGCCGATGGGGGCGCCCGCGGCCAGGTCGGACAGCCCGTCGACCGGCACGCCGACGGTGGTGGCGGCCGCGACGAGCACCCGGGCGGCGTTGAGCGTGCAGGCCAGCGGCAGGAACTGGCCGGTCGCATCGGCGAAGCCGCTGACCAGACCGGTCGGGTCGGCAGCAGGGACGGGGCTCACCGCGCACACGACGCCGGAGGTGCCGATCGAGACCGAGACGTCGCCCGGGCCCATGCCCAGCCCCAAGGCGGCACCCGCGTTGTCGCCGGCCCCGGCGCCGAGCAGCAGCTCGGGCCACCGGGCGTCGGCGCCTGCGGTGCGGGCCTCGTGCGGGGCGAGCACCTGGGGCCGCAGGGCGTCGTGGCCGAGGGCCCGGGTGAAGAGATCGGCGCGGTAGTCCCCGGTCGTCGGCGACCAGTAGCCGGTGCCGCTGGCGTCGGAGCGGTCGGTGACCAGGGCCGCCAGGTCACCGCCCGGTCCGTGCCCGGCGATCCGCCAGGTGAGCCAGTCGTGGGGGAGGGCGACCGCGGCGACGCGCGCGGCCAGCTCGGGCTCGTGCTCCGCCAGCCAGCGCAGCTTGGTGACGGTGTAGGACGCGACCGGCACCGATCCCACCGCCTCGGCCCAGGTCGGCGCGCCGAGCTCGGCGACGAGGTCGGCGGCTGCACCGGCGGAGCGGGTGTCGTTCCACAGCAACGCATCTCGCACGACGGTGCCGTCGGCGTCGAGCGCGACCAGGCCGTGCTGCTGACCTCCGACCGAGAGCGCGGCGACGTCATCGAGGCCACCGGCCTGGTGGACCGCATCGAGGAAGGCGGTCCACCAGTGCTCGGGGTCCACGGACGTGCCGTCGGGGTGCGCCGCCCGACCCTGCCGGACCAGCTCACCGGTCACGGCGTCGCGGATGACGACCTTGCACGACTGGGTCGAGGAGTCGACCCCGGCGACCAGCGTGCGCGAGCTGCCGCGCGGCATACCGGATCCCGGTCAGCGCGCGCCGAGCGCGTGCTCGACCGCGAGCTGGTTGAGCGCGACGAAGGCGTAGCCCGCCTCGGCCACCTTGTCCGCGTCGACATCCTCGTATGCCGTGGGGTCGGCCAGCAGGTCGGCCAGCGTCTCGTTCTCGCCCAGGGTCGGCTGAGCCAGCTCGGTGACCAGGCTCGCCTCGAGCGCGGCCTGCACCTCGGGGTCGGCGCGGTATGCCGCGGCCCGCTCCTTGAGGATGAGGTAGGTGCTCATGTTCGCGGCGGCCGAGGCCCACACCCCGTCGTAGTCCTCGGTGCGCGAGGGCTTGTAGTCGAAGTGCCGCGGGCCGTCGTAGCGCGGGCCGCCGTTGACGAAGCCGTTCTCGACGAGGTCGACGGTGAAGAAGGCCGAAAGCAGGTCGCCGTGACCGAAGACGAGGTCCTGGTCGTACTTGATGGAGCGCTGACCGTTGAGGTCGATGTGGAAGAGCTTGTTGCACCACAGCGCCTGGGCGATGCCGCTCGTGTAGTTGAGACCGGCCATCTGCTCGTGTCCGACCTCGGGGTTGAGCCCGACGATGTCACCGTGCTCGAGCTCGGCGATGAAGCCGAGGGCATGGCCGACGGTCGGCAGCAAGATGTCGCCGCGGGGCTCGTTCGGCTTGGGCTCGATCGCGATCCGCAGGCCGTAGCCCTGCTCCTTGATGTAACCGGCAACCGTGTCGATGCCCTCGCGGTAGCGGTCGAGGGCGGCGTTGACGTCCTTGACGCCGTCGTACTCCGCGCCCTCACGTCCACCCCACATGACGAAGGTGTGCGCCCCGAGCTCGGCGGCCAGGTCGACGTTGCGGATGACCTTGCGCAGGCCGTAGCGCCGCACCTCGCGCCGGTTGGAGGTGAAGGCGCCGTCCTTGAAGATCGGGTGGGT
>DAOTIG010000164.1:0-6723 GCA_035448065.1 Dermatophilaceae bacterium | reverse complement strand
AGGTCGGCCCGGGGAGGTCGGCCCGGGGAGGTCGGCCCGGGGAGGTCGGCCCGGGCTGCCCCCTCTCGAAACGACACCATGGCGTCGCTCGTGGTGGATGGCGGCGGTATATCGACGCCATCCAGTCGAAACGACGCCATGGCGTCGTTTCGTAATAGGCGGGGGCGGGGAGCGCGCGGCATACATGGACGATTGTCGATGCGAGGCCTAGGCTGGCCGGTCATGGCCGGCACGGAGCTCGTCCCCGACACCCCGAGCGCCCCGGGCGCTGGTGACACCTGCTGCCCCGGCGCCGACTGCGAGCTGCTCCCGGCCGACGAGGCGGGCGCGCTCGCCGACGTCTTCAAGGCCCTCGCCGACCCGACCCGGGTGCGCCTCTTGCGCTACCTCGCCCAGTCCGAGGCCGCCACCGCGTGTGCCTGCCACCTGCCCGATGCCCTCGGCATCAGCCAGCCGACGCTCTCCTTCCACATGCACAAGCTGCACGCCGCCGGGTTGGTCGCTCGGGAGAAGCGCGGCCGGTGGGTGCACTGGACCGCCCGCCACGAGGCGCTCACGGCGGTGCGTTCCTTCCTCGACCTGCCCGCACCCGGCCCCGGCGACTGCTGCTAGGCTCATATCGACACATGTCCATGTGTCATGAAGCCGCGAAGGACGCCGTGCCGACCGACACCCACCAGAGCCAGCCGGAGAACCAGGCGATCGCGAGCAAGCTGTCCACCCTGGACCGCTACCTCCCGGTGTGGATCGGCGCGGCCATGCTCGCCGGCCTGATCCTCGGCCGCCTGGTCCCCGGGCTGGGCAGCGCGCTGAGCGCGGTCGAGCTCGACGGCGTCTCGCTGCCCATCGCCCTAGGGCTCCTCGTGATGATGTACCCGGTGCTCGCCAAGGTCCGCTACGACCGGCTCGATACGGTGACCGGCGACCGACGGATGCTGCTCGCCTCGCTGCTGCTCAACTGGGTGATCGGTCCGGCGCTGATGTTCGCCCTGGCCTGGCTGCTGCTGCCCGACCTGCCGGCCTATCGGACCGGGCTGATCATCGTCGGCCTGGCCCGCTGCATCGCCATGGTCATCATCTGGAACGACCTGGCCTGCGGGGACCGGGAGGCCGCCGCCGTCCTCGTCGCGCTCAACTCGATCTTCCAGGTCATCGCCTTCGCCGCGCTCGGCTGGTTCTACCTCAGCGTGCTGCCCGGCTGGCTCGGCCTGGCCACCGACGCGTCCAGCAGGCTCGACGTCTCACCCTGGCAGATCGCCAAGAGCGTGCTCGTCTTCCTCGGCATCCCGCTGCTGGCCGGCTACCTGTCCCGGCGGATCGGCGAGGCACGGTGGGGGCGCGCGGCATACGAGCGCTCCTTCCTGCCACGCATCGGACCGTGGGCGCTCTACGGCCTGCTCTTCACGATCGTCGTGCTCTTCGCGCTGCAGGGAGATCAGATCACCCAGCGGCCGTGGGACGTGGCCCGGATCGCGCTGCCGCTGCTGGCCTACTTCGCCGTCATGTGGGGAGGCGGCTTCCTGCTGGGCACGGCGCTCGGCATGAGCTACGAGCGCACGACGACGCTCGCCTTCACCGCTGCCGGCAACAACTTCGAGCTGGCCATCGCCGTCGCCATCGCGACCTTCGGCGCAACGAGCGGACAAGCCCTGGCCGGGGTGGTCGGCCCGCTCATCGAGGTGCCGGTGCTGGTCGGGCTGGTCTACGTCAGCCTCGCGCTGCGCCGCGGCTTCGCCCGCCGCTCCCCCACCACGACCAGGAGGTCGTCATGACCACCGGCCCCACCATCCGGGTCTTCGAGCCTGCCCTGTGCTGCACCACCGGCGTCTGCGGCCCTGACGTCGACCAGGCCCTGGTCACCTTCACCGCCGACCTGGCCCACCTGCAGGGCCTCGGCGTCGACATCGCCCGACACAACCTCGCCAGCGACCCGACCGCCTTCGTCGCCGAGCCGGCGGTGGCCGGCTTCCTCACGGTCGCCGGCAGCGCGGGCCTGCCGCTGGTGCTCGTCGACGGCGTGACCGTCGCGACCGGGCGCTACCCCGATCGGGCGGAGCTGCTGCGGCTCGCGGGACGGGACACCGGCGAGGGCCAGCGTGCCGACCTCGGGCTCACCGCAGCCGCCGCGGCCGGCTCCGGCTGCTGCGGCGGCGGCTCGACGACGAGCTGCTGCTGAGCGCCTGCATGTCCGCTGAGCCGGACCCGGGCTTCCTCGTCGGTATGCCGCGCTACGTCTTCCTCACCGGCAAGGGGGGCGTGGGCAAGACCTCGCTGGCCTGCGCCACGGCGCTCCGGCTCACCGAAGGCGGAGCTCGGGTGCTGCTCGTGTCGACCGACCCGGCCTCCAACCTGAGCCAGGTCCTGGAGACCTCGATCGGTGCGCGGATCACGCCGATCCCCACCATCCCCGGACTCGACGCCGTCGAGATCGACCCACAGGCGGCGGCCGAGGCCTATCGAGAGAAGATCGTCGGACCGGTTCGCGGGCTGCTGCCCGACGCCGAGATCGCCGCGATCACCGAGCAGCTCTCCGGCTCGTGCACGACCGAGGTCGCGTCCTTCAACGAGTTCACGACGCTGCTGGCCGACGACGCGGCGACCGCGGCATACGATCACATCGTCTTCGACACGGCACCGACCGGCCACACGATCCGGCTGCTGCAGCTGCCCGGAGAGTGGACCGGCTTCCTCGAGGCGGGACAGGGCGATGCGTCCTGTCTCGGCCCGCTGGCGGGGCTGGACAAGGCGCGGACGAGCTATGCCACCGCCGTCGCCCGGCTGTCCGACCCGGCCCTCACCCGGCTCGTCCTCGTCGCGCGGGCCCAGCCCTCGGCGCTGGCCGAGGCAGCGCGCACCGCGGGCGAGCTCGCGGACATCGGGATCATCGAGCAGCATCTCGTCGTCAATGCCGTGCTGCCCGACCCGGGGCCGGGCGGTGATCCGCTCGCCGTCGCCGTGCACGCGCGCGAGCAGGCTGCGCTGGCGGGTATACCGCCGCGGCTCGTCGCGCTCCTCCGCACCGTGGTGCCGCTGCGCGCGGAGACCGTCGTCGGACATGCTGCGGTGCGGCGGCTGCTCGCTGCCGGGTCGGCTGCCAGCGACTCCGGCACGGTCGCGAGCCCGGCGCGAGGCGCTCGACGCTACCCGGGGCTGCGCAGCCTGGTCGACGAGCTCGCGGCCCTCGACCACGGTCTGGTGCTCTGTGTCGGCAAGGGTGGCGTCGGCAAGTCGACGGTCGCTGCAGCCCTGGCCCTGGCGCTGGCCGAGCGTGGTCGAACGGTGCACCTGTCGACGACCGATCCGGCCGATCACCTCGGCGAGGTCCTCGCCGGGGCGAGTGACGCCGAGCTCACGGTGTCGCGGATCGACCCGCATGCGGCGACCGCGGCATACCGGGACAAGGTGCTCGCCACCAAGGGCGCGAAGCTCGACGAGGCCGGGCGGGCCCGGCTCGTCGAGGATCTGCGCTCACCGTGCACCGAGGAGGTGGCGGTCTTCGGCGAGTTCTCGCACCTGGTCAGCCAGGCGCGGCGTCAGCATGTCGTCGTCGACACGGCGCCAACGGGGCACACCCTCCTGCTGATGGACGCGACCGGCTCCTACCACCGCGACATCGTGCGCAATCTCGGCTCCGGCAAGGGGGTGGTGACCCCGCTCATGCGCCTGCAGGATCTGACCCTCACCCGGGTCGTCGTCGTGACGCTCCCCGAGGCGACCCCGGTCCAGGAGGCCGCCGATCTGCAGGCCGACCTCGAGCGGGCCGGGATCCGCCCGTGGGCCTGGGTCGTCAACGCCTCGCTCGCGGCGGCCGAGACCGACGATCCGCTGCTCGCGGCCCGGGCCCATGCCGAGGCGCCGCAGCTGGCCAGGGTCGAGCAGCTCGCCGACCGGATGGCCGTCCTGCCGTTGCTCGCCCAGGAGCCCACGGGCCAGGCCGGTCTCGGCTCGCTCGCCGAGGCGGCATACCCTTCGAGTCACCTCGCAAGCGCAGTCCCCGCACCCGACCCTGAGAGGCCAACCCCCATGTCTGACAATGCTTCCCGCCCTTCGGTGCTCTTCGTCTGCATCCACAACGCGGGCCGCTCGCAGATGGGCGCGGCCTACACCCACCACCTGTCCGGTGGCGCGGTGGAGGTGCGCTCGGCCGGCTCTGCGCCGGCCGAGACGATCAACCCTGCGGTGCGCGAGGCGATGCTCGAGGAGGGCATCGACATCTCGCACGAGAAGCCGAAGATCCTCACCACCGAGGCGGTGCAGGCCAGCGACGTCGTCATCACGATGGGCTGCGGCGACACCTGCCCCTTCTTCCCGGGCAAGCGCTACCTCGACTGGCAGCTCGCCGACCCGGCCGGGCAGGGCGTCGAGGCGGTGCGCCCGATCCGCGACGACATCAAGGAGCGGGTCCGCACACTGTTGCGCGAGCTCGGCGTCGAGCCGGTCGAGCTGTCCCGCTGAGTCGGTCGGACTCGCGTCCGGCGCTCAGTCGCGACGGCGGCGCGAGCCGGCCACTCGTGGACCGGCGCCCCTGCGCGGGTCGGCCGCCCGGTCGCGCTCGGCCTCGGCCCGCCGCGCGGCGCGCTGAGCCCGCTCGGCGGCGGCCAGCGCCTCCTGCTGCGCCTGCGCGGCCGCCTCGGAGCGCGCCTGCTCGGCGGCCGCCAGCACCGCGTCAATCTCGAGCTGCGAGAGAGCACCCTGGCGCAGCGTGACGGGGGCTACGCCGGTGCAGTCGAGGATGGTCGAGGCCTCGCCCTCGGGCGACGGGCCACCGTCGAGATAGACGGCCACCGACTCGCCGAGCTGGGCCTGCGCGTCCTGCGCGGTCGTCGCGGCCGGCACGCCCGTCGTGTTGGCGCTGGTCACCGCCATCGGCCCGATCGCCTGCAGCAGCTCCAGCGCCACCGCGTTGTCGGGCATCCGGACCGCGACCGTGCCGTTGGTGTCGCCAAGGTCCCATTGCAGGCTCGACTGGGCCTTCAGCACGAGGGTCAGGGGGCCGGGCCAGCAGCGCTCGATGAGCGCGCGGGCATATTCGGGGACCTCACGGGCCAGCCCGTCGACCGTGCGGGGACCGGGCACGAGCACCGGCGGCGGCATCTCACGGCCGCGGCCCTTGGCGGCGAGCACGGCCTGCACCGCGTCGACGGAGAAGGCGTCGCAGCCCACCCCGTAGACCGTGTCGGTCGGCAGGACGACGATCTCGCCGCGCCGCACCGCAGCGGCGGCGGCCGCCACCCCGTCGACCCGGCCGGCGTCGCTCGTGCAGTCGTAGACCTCGCTCACGACAGGTCAGTATGCCGCGCAGGGTGACGTGAGCCGCGCGCCACGGCGACGACGACTCGGGGGCGGCCGGTGAGGTCAGCGTGGTCGGCGGCCTCGGCCCAGGCGCTCGTCGCCGCGAGCGAGCGCAGCAGACCGGGACCCTGCTGGTCGGCGTGCTCCATGACGAGCACCCCGCCCGGGCGCAGCAGCGCCGCCGCCCGGGCCGCCAGCTGCCTGGGCAGGTCGAGGCCGTCGCCGGGGCCGCCGTAGAGCGCCAGCGCCGGGTCGTGGTCGCGCACCTCGGGGTCGATCGGCACCTGGTCGTCGGGGATGTAGGGCGGGTTGCAGGTCACCAGATCGACTGTGCCGCAGAGCTGTTCGTATGCCGCCCGCGCATCCGCGAGGGTCAGCTCGACATCCAGCCCGAGCCGGTCACGGTTCGCGACCGCCCAGCCGTGGGCGAGCGGATCGACCTCGACGGCATGCACCTGCGCGGCCGGCCGCTCGTCCTTCAGCGCGAGCGCGATCGCGCCCGAGCCGGTCGCGAGGTCGACGACGACGGGAGCGGGCGGCATACCGGGGCGGTCGAGCGCATGGATCGCCAGCGAGACGAGCGTCTCGGTCTCCGGACGTGGCACGAACACGCCGGGACCGACCGCGAGGGTGAGCCCGCGGAAGTGAGCCACTCCGGTGAGGTGTTGCAGCGGCACCCGGCGGGCCCGCTCCTCGACGAGGTCGGCGTAGTCGTCGGGCAGGCTCGGCCCGCCGAGGATCATCAGCCGGCGGGCCTCGGCGACCTCGACCCCGAGGACGTGCGCCGCGAGGTGCAGGGCGTCGACCGGGGCCGAGGCGACCCCGGCTGCGGACAGGGTGTGCGTCGCCGCCCGCACGGCGTCGCGCATCGCCGGACGCCGCTCGTGCGCAACGACGCGGTCGGTCACTCGCCGGCTCCCTGCGCCGCGGCGAGCCGCTCGGCCTCGTCGGCGTCGACGCACGACTGGATCACCGGGTCGAGCTCGCCGCCCAGGACAAGGTCGAGGTTGTAGGCCTTGAAGCCGGTGCGGTGGTCGGCGATCCGGTTCTCGGGGAAGTTGTAGGTGCGGATCCGCTCCGAGCGGTCGACGGTGCGCACCTGGCTGCGCCGCGCCGCGGACGCCTCGGCCTCGGCGGCCTCGCGCGCCGCCTGGCGCAGGCGGGCCTTGAGCACCCGCAGCGCCGACTCCTTGTTCTGCAGCTGGGACTTCTCGTTCTGGCACGAGACGACGACGCCGGTCGGCAGGTGGGTGATCCGCACCGCCGAGTCGGTCGTGTTGACGCTCTGCCCGCCGGGGCCGCTGCTGCGATAGACGTCGATCCGCAGGTCGGCGGGGGCGATCTCGATCTCGTCGTCGGCCTCGTCAAGCTCGGGCATGACGAGCACGCCGGCCGCCGAGGTGTGGATGCGCCCCTGGCTCTCGGTGACCG
>DAOTIG010000163.1:0-6836 GCA_035448065.1 Dermatophilaceae bacterium | reverse complement strand
GGTGTCGAGACCTCCGGAGAAGGCGATGCCGACGCGCTCGCCGACGGGCAGGGAGGTGAGGACCTTGGACACGGTGCAAGTCTATGCACGCGCATGCATAACTTCAAATGGGGTATGCCGCGCCACGGCGCTGTGGAGGTATGCCGCCGGGTCGCGGACCCAGCGGCATACCTCCACCCGGAAGGCTGCGGGTGCCGCTCAGGCGTCGCCCCCGGCGTTCGCACTCGTGCCGGCGGTGACGTCGTCGAGCCGGTAGAGCTCGGCGGCCCGCTTGGGGTCGCCGGGCTGCATCTGGCCGCGCTTGGCCAGCACCTGCAGGGTGCGCACGGCGATCGACGGGCCGTCGATCTTGAAGAACCGCCGGGCCGCCGCGCGGGTGTCGGAGAAGCCGAAGCCGTCGGCGCCGAGGGAGTGGAACTCCTCGGGCACCCAGGGCGCGATCTGGTCCTGGACCTGACGCATGTAGTCGGACACCGCGATGACCGGGCCGGGCGCGTCCCGCAGCTGCTGGGCGACGAACGGCACCGGCGGCTCGTCGGCACCGGCGAACGCCGCTGCGTCGCAAGCCAATCCGTCGCGGCGGAGCTCGCCCCACGAGGTCACCGACCAGACGTCGGCCGCAACCCCGAAGTCGCGGGCCAGCAGCTCCTGGGCCTCCAGCGCCCACGGCACCCCGACACCCGAGGCGAGCAGCTGCACCCGAGCGGCCTCGTGAGTCCACCCGGTCGTGTCCGCGCGCTTGAGCAGGTACATGCCCTTGATGACGCCCTCGACGTCGAGCGCCTCGGGCTCGGCGGGCTGCACGATCGGCTCGTTGTAGACGGTGAGGTAGTAGATGACGTCCCTACCGCGCGGGTCGGCCGGCTCGCCGTACATCCGGCGCAGACCGTCCTTCATGATGTGCGCGATCTCGTAGGCGTATGCCGGGTCGTAGTGCACGACAGCGGTGTTCGTCGCCGCGAGCAGCGGGCTGTGCCCGTCGGCGTGCTGCAGACCCTCGCCGGTGAGCGTGGTCCGGCCGGCCGTCGCGCCGATGAGGAAGCCCCGACTCATCTGGTCGGCGGCCGCCCAGATCGAGTCGCCGGTGCGCTGGAAGCCGAACATCGAGTAGAAGACGTAGATCGGGATCATCGGCTGCCCGTGCGTGGCATACGACGTGCCGACCGCGGTGAAGGCGGCGAGCGAGCCGGCCTCGTTGATGCCGAGGTGCAGCATCTGCCCCTGGGCGGACTCGCGGTAGGCCAGCATCAGCTCGTGGTCGACCGGGGTGTAGTTCTGCCCGTTGGGGTTGTAGATCTTGATCGTCGGGAAGAACGAGTCCATGCCGAAGGTCCGCGCCTCGTCGGGGATGATCGGCACGATCCGCTTGCCGAACTCCTTGTCGCGCATGAGGTCCTTGAGCAGCCGGACGAAGGCCATCGTCGTGGCCACCGCCTGCTTGCCCGAGCCCTTGGCCATGTCCCGGTATGCCGCGTCGTCGGGCAGGTGCAGCGGCTCGTGCCTCGCGCGTCGGCTCGGCAGCGACCCGCCGAGCTGGCGACGGCGCTCGAGCATGTACTGCAGCGCCGGGTCGTCCTCGGACGGCCGGTAGTAGGGCGGCTGGTAGGGGTCGGCCTCGAGCTGCTCGTCGGTGATCGGGATGCGCAGCAGGTCGCGGAAGCCCTTGAGGTCATCGAGGGTCATCTTCTTCATCTGGTGCGTGGCATTGCGACCGGCGAAGTGCGAGCCGAGGGTGAAGCCCTTGACCGTCTTGGCGAGGATGACCGTCGGCTGACCGGTGTGCTCGACGGCGGCGCGGTAGGCGGCATACACCTTGCGGTAGTCGTGGCCACCACGGCGCAGCTTGAACCAGATGTCGTCGTCGCTCCAGCTCTGCACAAGCGCCTTGGTGCGCGGGTCACGACCGAAGAAGTGCTCGCGGATGTAGCCGCCGTCGTTGGCCCGGAAGGTCTGGTAGTCGCCGTCGGACGTCTGGTTCATGATGTGCGCGAGCGCGCCGTCGCGGTCACCGGCGAGCAGCGGGTCCCACCCGCGGCCCCAGATGACCTTGATGACGTTCCAGCCCGCGCCGCGGAAGAAGGCCTCGAGCTCCTGCATGATCTTGCCGTTGCCGCGGACCGGGCCGTCGAGGCGCTGCAGGTTGCAGTTGACGACGAAGGTGAGGTTGTCGAGCTCCTCGTTGGCGGCCCACTGCAGGGCGCCGCGCGACTCGACCTCGTCCATCTCGCCGTCGCCGAGGAAGGCCCACACCCGCTGGTCGCTGGTGTCCTTGATGCCGCGGTTGTGCAGGTAGCGGTTGAACTGGGCCTGGTAGATCGCGTTCATCGGGCCCAGGCCCATCGACACGGTCGGGAACTGCCAGAAGTCGGGCATCAGGCGCGGATGCGGATAGGACGGCAGCGCGACGGGCACGCCGTCGACGACGTGGCTGTGCTCCTGCCGGAACCCGTCGAGCTGGGTCTCCGTCAGGCGGCCCTCGAGGAAGGCGCGGGCATACATGCCGGGGGAGGCGTGACCCTGGAAGAAGACCTGGTCGCCGCCACCCGGGTGGTCCTGGCCGCGGAAGAAGTGGTTCATGCCGACCTCGTAGAGCGTCGCCGCCGAGGCATAGGTCGAGATGTGCCCGCCGACGCCGATGCCGGGTCGCTGCGCGCGGTGCACCATCACCGCGGCGTTCCAGCGGATCCAGCGGCGGTAGGCCCGCTCCATGTCCTCGTCGCCGGGGAACCACGGCTCGCGCTCCGGCGGGATGGTGTTGATGTAGTCGGTCGTCGTCAGCGACGGCACGCCCACCTGCTGGGCCCGCGCCTGGGCGAGCATCTGCAGCATGAGGTAGCGCGCTCGGGTGCGGCCCTGCTCGTCGATGACCCCCTGCAGCGAGTCGAGCCACTCCTGGGTCTCCTCGGGATCGGTGTCCGGGAGCTGGCTCGGGATGCCGTTGAGGATCGGACCGGAGGGGGTGGCCACAGCGGGAGTCCTTTCGTCGGGGTGACGGGACCCATCCTCTACCCCAAAGCGGCCTACGTCACAGTTGCGGTCCACCCGATGACGCGGTATGCCGTGACGACAGTCCCCCCACCGGACCGTCTCCTGCGGCATGCTGGCCTGGAGGGACAGCAGATCCGGCAGGCCGGGTCTCGAGCGACGGAGGGATGTGCAGGTGGACGGGCCGGCGCAGGCGGGCGCACCGGCGGCGCTCGCGAGGCTGGGAGTGACTGCCGGACAGGTGGTGCAGGAGCTCGGCTGGGACGACGACACCGACGAGGAGCTGCGGTCCGCGATCGAGGGGGTGTCCGGGACGCCCTTGGAGGACGAGGGCTACGGGGACGGCGCGGATGTCGTCCTGCTGTGGCACCGCGCCGAGGACGGCGACCTCGTCGACACGCTCGTCGACGCGCTCACCAACCTCGTCGACCGTGGGCTGCTGCTGCTCGCCACGCCGCGTGCCGGCCAGGACGGGCATGTCGAGCCGAGCGACATCGAGGATGCCGCGCTGTCCGCGGGGCTGCACGTCGCCGGCGGGGCCAACCTCTCCCGGTCCTGGGCGCTGGCTCGGCTGGTCGCCCCTCGCGGGCAGCGCCGCTGAGCGGAACGACCGCCGGCGCGGTCGGCGGTGCGCGGCATACTGGCGGCATGAGCCACGCGCTGCAGGTCGGTGACCTCGCCCCGGACTTCACCCTGCGCGACCAGCACGGCGTCGGGCAGTCGCTCGCCGAGCTCATCGGCTCGTCCAACGTGGCCGTCGTGTTCTACCCCTTCGCCTTCTCCGGCATCTGCACCGGCGAGCTGCGCGAGATCCGCGACACCCTCGAGGACTTCCAGGACGACGGCATCCAGGTGCTCGCCGTGTCGTGCGACCCGATGTACGCGCTGCGCGTCTTCGCCGACCAGGAGGGCTACTTCTTCCCGCTCTGCTCGGACTTCTGGCCGCACGGCGAGGTGGCCCGCGCCTACGGCGCCTTCCTGGCCGACAAGGGCTTCGCCACCCGCGCCACCTTCCTCGTCGACCGGGACCGCCGGATCCGGTATGCCGCGGTCAACCCGCCGGGCGAGCACCGCGACTTTGCACCCTACCGCGCCGCCTTGGCGGACCTGCGCGCCGAGCAGGGAGACGCGGCGACCCCGTCGGCTCGGGCCTGACACAATGTCCGCCGGGTCGCCGCCTGGCGACCCACGGGGCCTGTAGCTCAGCTGGTAGAGCACCGCGCTTACACCGCGGGTGTCGTCGGTTCGAGACCGGCCGGGCCCACTACGCCTCCTGGGACGCCTTGTGCACGAAACGCCCACTGGGAGCGGGCGTTTCGTGCGGCCCCGGCGGCGCCCGGCTGAGCGGCCGCGGACGCGGCATACACTCCGGGCATGGCGGTGACCCTGCGTGAGGCGGTCGAGGCGATCGAGGGGCTCTACCCGCCCGGGACGGCGATGTCGTGGGACCGGGTCGGCCTGGTCACCGGCGACCCGGACCAGCAGGTCCAGCACATCCGGCTCGCGCTGGACCCCACGCTGGCCGTCGTCCAGGAGGCCATCGCCGACGGTGCCGACCTGCTGCTCACCCACCACCCGCTGCTGCTGCGCGGCATCCACTCGGTCGCGACGACGAGCGCGAAGGGCCGGATCGTGACCACCGCGGTCGTCGGCGACCTCGCGATCTACTGCGCCCACACCAGCGCCGACGTCGCCGACCCGGGCGTCTGCGACGCGCTCGCCGAGGCGTGCGGGCTGACCGACCTCGAGCCGCTCGACCTCGACGAGGGTCAGCAGCTCGGCCGGATCGGCCGGCTCGCCAAGCCGCTGCCGCTGCGCGATTTCGTCGAGGGCCTCGCCCGCCGCCTGCCGAGCACCAACGTCGGCATCCGGGTGTCCGGCGACCCCACCGCGACGGTATGCCGCGTGGCCGTGCTCGGCGGCTCCGGCGACGACCGCTTCGCGGCCGTGCGGCGCAGCGGGGTCGATGTCTACGTCACCGCCGACCTGCGCCACCACCCGGCACTCGAAGCGCGGGAGGAGACCTCCTTCGGGCCCCCCTATCTCGTCGACCCGGGGCACTGGGCGAGCGAGGCGGTATGGCTCGACCTCGCCGCCCGGCGGCTGGCCGAGGCGCTCGCCCACCTCGGCGAGCGGGGCACTACGGTGGAGCTGTCGGTGTCGCGGCTGCGCACCGATCCGTGGGACTTCGTGATCGGCGCCAACGCCGACCCACCTGAGCATGGAGGTGGCTCCTGAAAGCCGATCCCGCCCAGCAGACCCTGCTCGTCCACCTGCAGGAGCTCGACACCCGGCTCGGCCAGCTCGCGCACGCGCGGGCGACCCTGCCCGAGCTGGCCCGGCTCAAGGAGCTGGGCATCCAGGCCGCGGCGCTCGACCGCGAGCTGGCGCTCGCCCAGACCGCCCTGTCCGACGTGCAGCGCGAGGTAGCCAAGGCCGAGGCCGACGTCCAGCTCGTCCGCGACCGTGCCGCCCGCGACCAGGCCCGTCTCGACAGCGGCACCGGCACCGCCAAGGACCTGCAGGCCCTGCAGCACGAGCTCACCTCGCTGGCCCGGCGCCAGGCCGAGCTGGAGGACATCGAGCTCGAGGTGATGGAGCGGGCCGAGACCCTGGAGTCCGACGTGCGGCGCCTCGACGGCGAGCGCGCGACGCTGGCGGCGAGCATCGCCGAGCTCGAGGCCACCCGCGACGCCGGTCTGGCCCGGATCGACGGCGAGCACGGCACGGTCGAGGGCGAGCGCTCGGGAGTGGCGCCTCGTATCGACGCACCCTTGCTCGCGCTCTACGACAAGATCCGCGGTGGCGGGGGAGTCGGGGCGGCCGAGCTCAAGCAACGCCGCTGCGGTGGGTGCCGACTCGAGCTCAACCAGGTCGACCTGAGCCGGATCAAGGCCGCCGCCGAGGACGAGGTGCTGCGCTGCGAGGAGTGCCGCTGCATCCTGGTCCGCACGCCCGAGTCGGGCATCTGATGATCCTCGAGGTCGGCGAGCACGCCCCCCAGATCGCCCCGACCGCGTGGGTGGCGCCGACCGCCACGGTCGTCGGCAATGTCGTCGTCGAGGCGGGCGCGAGCATCTGGTACGGCGTCGTCATCCGCGCCGACCGCGAGCGGATCACCGTGGGACCGGACTCGAACATCCAGGACAACTCGGTGCTGCACGCCGATCCGGGCTCACCGGTGCGGATCGGCCGGTCCGTCACGGTGGGGCACTCGGCGGTCGTGCACGGCTGCACCGTCGAGGACGGCTCGCTCGTCGGCATGCACTCGACCGTGCTCAACGGCGCGGTCGTCGGCGCGGGCAGCCTGGTCGCCGCCAACGCCCTCGTGCCCGAGGGCTCGGTCGTCCCGCCTCGCTCCCTCGTGGCGGGCGTCCCGGCCACGGTGCGTCGCGAGCTCACCGACGAGGAGTCGGCGCGGCTGCGGCACAGCGCCGAGGTGTATGCCGCCCTCCGCGACCTGCACCGCACCGCAACACCGGGCGGCATACCCCACTAGGCTGGCCGGCATGGCTGACTTCGACGTCGTTGTCCTCGGTGCCGGCCCCGGCGGCTATGTCGCAGCGATCCGCTGCGCGCAGCTGGGCCTCAAGACCGCTGTCGTGGAGGAGAAGTACTGGGGCGGCGTGTGCCTCAACGTCGGGTGCATCCCGAGCAAGGCGCTGCTCAAGAACGCCGAGCTGGCCCACGTGCTCACTCACGAGAAGGCGAAGTACGGCATCGAGGGCGAGGCCACGATGTCCTACGGCCCGACCCACGCCCGCTCGCGGCAGGTCTCGGCCGGCATCGTCAAGGGCGTCCACTTCCTCATGAAGAAGAACAAGATCACCGAGATCGACGGATGGGGCACC
>DAOTIG010000162.1:0-6896 GCA_035448065.1 Dermatophilaceae bacterium | reverse complement strand
CCCTCGCCGAGTGGACCACCCTCGCCGCGATCCTCCGCTACGGATCCCCGGTGGCCAGGGCCACGCGCAGCCGCTCAGGGTCGGTGATCGGCCGCTCGCAGACGAAGCCACGGCAGACGTATGCCGCGGGCTTACCGTCGACGAGCGGGCGCCCCTCGAGCAACGGCAGACCCGGCGCGTCGGGCTCGCCGGCGACGGCTACGAGGCCGGGAGCGGCGCTCGCCCGGGCGACCCGCAGCAGCTGCGCGGCGCGCTCGCCCGTGCCGACGACCGCCACCTGGAGCGGACCGGCCAGCCTGGCCTCGGCCACCGCAAGGGTCCAGCCGGCGAACCGGGGCTCGCGCTCGGCGATCGACCCAGCGACCTCGAGGGCAGCGTCTGCGGCCGCCAGGTGACGTGGTGAGCCGGTGAGCGCGCCATAGGTGAGCAGCGCCCCGGCGAGGGCCGACTGCCCCGACGGCTCCGCATTGTCGGCCGCCGAGTGCGGCCGGGCGACCAGCCGCTCGCCGTCGTCCGGGGTGTCGTGGAAGGCGCCGTCCCCCGCGGCATAGCGCTCGAGGGCGCTGTCGAGGAGCTCGCCCGCCGCGGCCAGCCAGCGCGCAGCTCCGGTGGCCTGGTGCAGGGCGAGCAGCCCCTCGGCGAGGTCGCCGTGGTCGTCGGCCACCGCGAGCGCGGAGCCCACCACCCCGTCCCGGGACGCCCGTCGCAACCGACCGTCGACGAGGTGCCGCGTCATCACCAACTCCGCTGCGGTGCAAGCGTTTGCGACGTATGCCGGGTGGCCAAGCAGTGCTCCCACGTCGGCGAGCGCGGCGATCGCCAGGCCGTTCCACGCGGTGACCACCTTGTCGTCCCGAGCGGGCTGCGGTCGGCGGCCGCGAGCCTTGAGGAGCCGCCCGCGGGTGTGCGCCCACCACTCGGGATCGTCGGGGTCGGACCGCAGCTGCAGCGTCGAGCGGCCGTGCTCGAAGGTGCCGGCCTCGGTCACCTCAAGCAGCGCGGCGGCACGGGAGCCGTCCTCGGCGCCGAGCACCTCGACGAGCTCGGCGGGGGACCAGGCGTAGGTCAGCCCCTCCACCCCCTCGGTGTCGGCGTCGAGCGAGGCCGCGAAGCCGCCCTCGCGCGTGCCGAGGTCTCGGACGATGAGGTCGCACGTCTCCCGCGCGATCCGCTCGGCGAGCGCGGATCCCGTTGCCCGCCAAAGGTGTCCATAGACCCGGGCGAGCAGAGCGTTGTCGTAGAGCATCTTCTCGAAGTGCGGCACCACCCACTCGGCGTCCACGGCATAGCGGGCGAAGCCACCGCCGAGCTGGTCGTACATGCCTCCGCGCGCCATCGCCGTGCAGGTCGCGTCCACCATGGCCAGCGCGGCGGCCGAGCCGGTGCGGGCGTGGTGGCGCAGCAGGAACTCGAGCACCATCGACGGCGGGAACTTCGGTGCTCGGCCGAAGCCCCCGTTGACCCGGTCGAAGGAGCCGGCAAGTCGTTGCAGCGCAACGGTGCAGGTCTGCTCAGTGATCGGCTGCGGGGGAGTCGGTGCGACCGCCGCCCGCACCGCCTCGGCGATCCGCGCGCTGCTGTCGTCGACCTCGGCCCGGCGGCTCCGCCACGCCTCGCGGGCCGACGCGAGCAGCGCGAGGAAGGCACCCCGGGGCAGGTAGGTCCCGGCCCAGAAGGGCTCACCCTCGGCGGTCATGAGCACCGTCATCGGCCAGCCACCCTGGCCGGTGAGCGCGGTCGTCGCCGTCATGTAGATCGCGTCGACGTCCGGTCGCTCCTCACGGTCGACCTTGATCGCGACGAAGCCGTCGGCGAGCGCCGCCGCGACCTGCTCGTCCTGGAAGGACTCGTGGGCCATGACATGGCACCAGTGACACGCGGCATACCCGACCGAGAGCAGCACCGGCACGTCCCGTCGGCGGGCCTCCGCGAAGGCCTCGTCGCCCCACTCCCACCAGTCGACCGGGTTGTCGGCGTGCTGCAGCAGGTAGGGGCTGGTCGCCGCCGCGAGTCGGTTGGCCATCGCCCCACGCTACGTCAGCAGCGGGTCCACGCGGTCACTCCCGCAGCCCCGGGAAGGGCGTCGGCGGCACCCCGTGCCGGGCAGCGAGGGCCACCGCGTCCGCCAGCAGCCGGATCACCTCCACGACCGCCCTCGAGCCGGCCGGCACGTGCGTGAGCGGCGCAAGCCCCTGGTCGACCAGGACGCCAAGGACGTGCGTCACCAGGGCCTGGGGGGAGAGGCCGCTGGGCAGCGCATATCCCGCCGGCGCGGGTGTCGTGCTGAGCGCCGCGAGCGCAGCCTCGCGTCGGCGCAGCTCGGCCAGCGCCTGGAGCAGCTCCGCCCGCGCGCCCGCCGGCGTGCGGGCGGCAGCCACCTCGATCCCGTATGCCGCCGCCCGGGTGCTGCCCAGCAGAGAGTCGGCAGCCGGAGCCGGCAGGGGGTCGCCGGCCGGCCAGGCGACCGGCACCCCCAGCGCGGCCGCGGTGGCGCTGTCGTGAGCCGCGATCGAGGCGAGCAGCGTGCGCTGGGTCGTCCCCGACGTCAGACCGTCAGCCGGCAGGGCGGCCTCGCGAGCGCCGAGATCGGCCGGAGTCACCGGTGCTGGCGCTGTCGTCACCGCGGAGCTCGACGCCCTGGATCCGCTCGCCGTCGGGCTCGTCGTGGGCACGACGAGGTCGGCGGGCACCCCACCCGCGTGCAGGATCGCGTCGAGGACGTCGACCTGCCGGGTATGCCGCGCGGCGGCCTCCGCGGCCCCCGGCACCTGGGCGGCGAGTCGGGCCAGGGCATCGGCGCGCCGGCGCGCCGCGATAAGCAGGGCCTCGTCGGGGATCGTCCGCCGTGGCACGAACGGGATCGTGGGCGCGTCGTCCTCCAGTCGAAGGCCGCAGCCGGCCAGGGCAGCCGCCGACCCGAGCCCGAGCAGTCCGAGCACGCGCCCGACCTCGCGGCGGGACGGCATACCGTGCTCGGACACCCGAGGATCATGGCACGCACGGTTACAGTGGAGCCCGGCCTCGCCCGTCCGGCGTGGCCCCCGTGCCGCGCGGGCATTCGAGAAGAGCAGGAGGTGGGCGGCATGCGTGCCACGCACATCCGCTCGATCGTCGAAGGGCCGCTGGCGGCCGCCGGTTTCGTCGTCGAGGACGTCACGGTCTCGCCGGCCGGGAAGCGCTCGGTCGTGCGGGTCTTCGTCGATCGCAGCCTCGATGCCGTCGCCGCCGACGACCCGAGCAGTCGGGTCGCGCCACTGTCGCTCGACGAGGTCGCCGATGCCACCCGAGCCGTCTCGGACGCGCTCGACGCCGACTCCTCGACCGGATCTGGGCCCTACGTGCTCGAGGTGAGCTCGCCCGGGGTCGACCGGCCACTCACCGAGCGCCGCCACCTGCGCCGCAACGTCGGCCGACTGGTCCGCCTCACCCTCGCCGACGGCAGCACCGCGGAGGGACGGATCAGTGCCGTCTTCCCGGACACGGTGGTCCTGACCCCCGCCGACGGTGCCGGCGCCCCCCGCGAGATCGCCGTCGACGAGGTGCGCAGCGGCCGGGTCGTCGTCGAGTTCGGGGCGCTGCCTGACGAGGACGACGCCGCCGCTGACGACCTCGACGAGGTGGACGCCCTCGACGGCGACGAGGACCTCGACGACCTGGATGACCTCGACGACCCGGACGGTCTGGACGACCCGGAGGAGGACGACTGATGGACATCGACCTGGCCGCCCTGCGCGCCCTCGAGCGCGAGCGCGACATCAGCCTCGACCAGCTCATCCCGGCGATCGAGCAAGCCCTGCTCGTGGCCTACCACCGCACCGACGGCTCGTTCAAGCTGGCCCGCGTCGAGCTGGACCGCAAGACCGGCCACGTCGTCGTGTGGGCCCGCGAGGAGGGCGAGCTGCTGCCTCCGACCGACGACGAGCGCCCCACCCGCGGCGAGCCGGGGCCCGAGTTCGAGGACACCCCCGAGGGCTTCGGCCGGGTCGCCGCTTCGACCGCCCGCCAGGTCATCGTCCAGCGGCTGCGCGACCTCGAGGACGAGGCCATCCTCGGCGACTTCAAGGGTCGCGAGGGGGACATCGTCTCCGGGGTCATCCAGCAGTCGTCCGACCCGCGCAACGTGCTCGTCGACTTCGGGACGGTCGAGGGGCTGCTGCCGTCGGCGGAGCAGGTGCCCGGGGAGAGCTATCCCCACGGGGCGCGGATCCGGTGCTACGTCGTCAGTGTCAAGCGCGGCCTCAAGGGGCCACAGATCGGCCTGTCCCGCACCCACCCCAACCTCGTCAAGGCGCTCTTCAAGCTCGAGGTGCCGGAGATCGCCGACGGCACCGTCGAGATCGCCGCGATGATCCGCGAGGCCGGTCACCGCACCAAGATCGCGGTCCGGGCGAAGGTCCCGGGCGTCAACGCCAAGGGCGCCTGCATCGGGCCGATGGGCGCCCGGGTCCGCGCCGTGATGAACGAGCTCGGCGGCGAGAAGATCGACATCGTCGACTACTCGGACGACCCGCGCGAGTTCGTCGCCGCCGCCCTTTCGCCGGCGCGGGTGCTGTCCGTGACCGTCGTCGACCCCCAGCTGCGGGCGGCCCGAGCCGTCGTCCCGGACTACCAGCTCTCGCTCGCCATCGGCAAGGAGGGTCAGAACGCCCGCCTCGCCGCGAAGCTCACCGGCTGGCGGATCGACATCCGGTCCGACACCGAGCCGGCGCCCGGCCCGGCGGAGGCTCCGCCGGCAGCACCGGCTCCGCGTCACTGAGTGCCGTCGCATTCCGATGGGCCGGCGCAAGGGGTATGCCGCGGGCGCGCGCCCGCCGGCGGACACGGTAGACTCTCGTGCGACCGACCGGACTGGACTCCGGGCGGCGGGACCGATGCGCACGTGCATCGGCTGCCGTCGCACGGATAGCTGGTTGGTCCTCGTGCGAGTGGTTGCGCAGCGGCAGGCGACGGACGACACCGTCTCGATCCTGCCGGACCCGCGACACCGGCTGCCGGGGCGCGGCGCATGGCTGCATCCGGTCTCCGTCTGCTTCGAGCAGGCCGTGCGCCGCAAGGCGTTCGGCCGGGCCCTGCGCCTGCAGGCTCCGGTCGAGACCTCCGCGGTCGCGGCATACCTGCTCCGGCAGCACCAGCACGAGCCGACGTCCGAGACGACCCAGACACAAGGTGGGTTACCCGCTGATGAGCACCCGATGAGCACTCAGCAATGAGCAAGCCCCAGCAGTAGCAACGGCCCAGCCACAGGCATCCCTGTCGCGGCACGGGCCGAAGACAGGAGAGAAGTGGCAAAGGTCCGTGTGAGCGCGCTCGCCAAGGAGCTCGGCACCGACAGCAAGACCCTGCTCGCCCACCTCAACGGCATGGGTGAGTACGTCAAGTCCGCATCCTCGACGGTCGAGCCACCCGTCGTGCGCAAGGTCAAGGAGACCTTCCCCAAGCCCGAGGCCACGTCGGCCAAGGCCGCCCCGGCCAAGCCGGCCAGTGCGGCGCCCCCGCCGACGACGACACCTGCGGCTCCGTCGGCGCCCGCTGCGCCGGCCACGGCCGCCCCCGCGTCGTCGGCGCCCGCGGCTCCGTCGGCACCCGCTGCGTCGGCCCCGGCGTCCACTGCGTCGGCCCCGCCTGCCCCGGCTCCGGCCGCCCCAGCAGCCGCAGCCGCCCCCGTGGCTCCGGCAGCACCGGCGGCCCGCACCGAGGCCCCCGCGACCCCGGCCCCGGCGCCTGCTCCTGCAGCACGCGCCGCCACGCCGGCACCGGCAGCCCCGGCCACGCCGCCCGCGCCGTCGGCTCCGGGCCCGCGACCGGCGCCCCGCCCCGGCGCGCCGCGTCCGGGCAACAACCCCTTCGCGCCCAGCCAGGGCATGGGTCGCCCGCCGCGTGAGGGGGCGCCCCGTCCGGGCAACAACCCCTTCGCGCCCAACCAGGGCATGCCCCGCCCGCAGTCCCGTCCGGGTGCTGCCGGCCCGGGCGGTCCCCGCCCCGGCGCAGCCGGCCCCGGCGGCCCCCGCCCCGGCGGTCCGCGCCCCAACCCGGGCATGATGCCCGACCGGGCCGCCGTGCCGCGGCCGGGTCAGCGGCCCGCTCCCGGCGGTCGTCCCGGTGGTCCGGGTCGCCCCGGCGGCGGCGGCTTCGGCGGTCGTCCCGGCGGTCCCGGTGGCGGCGGCGGTGGCGGCGGCTTCGGCGGTCGTCCCGGTGGTCCGGGTCGCGGTGGCACCCAGGGTGCCTTCGGCCGCGGCGGTGGCCGTCCGGTGCGCGGGCGCAAGTCCAAGCGGGCCAAGCGCCAAGAGTTCGAGCAGATGCAGGCCCCGACCATCGGTGGCGTCACCGTTCCTCGCGGCGACGGCTCGACGGTCATCCGGGTCCGGCGTGGCTCCTCGCTCACCGACTTCGCCGAGAAGATCGACGCGAACCCCGCGTCGCTCGTGACCGTGCTCTTCCACCTCGGTGAGATGGCCACGGCGACCCAGTCGCTCGACGAGGACACCTTCAAGCTGCTCGGCGCCGAGCTCGGCTACGACGTGCAGGTCGTCTCGCCCGAGGACGAGGAGAAGGAGCTCTTCGCGTCCTTCAACATCGACCTCGACGAGGACTACGAGGACGAGGAGGAGTCGCTGCAGCCGCGGCCCCCGGTCGTCACCGTCATGGGCCACGTCGACCACGGCAAGACCAAGCTGCTCGATGCCATCCGCAGCGCCAACGTCATCGCGACCGAGGCCGGCGGCATCACCCAGCACATCGGTGCCTACCAGATCGTCACCGAGCACGAGGGCGTCGACCGGGCCATCACCTTCATCGACACCCCGGGTCACGAGGCCTTCACGGCGATGCGAGCCCGAGGCGCGAAGGTCACCGACATCGCGATCCTCGTCGTCGCCGCCGACGACGGCGTCATGCCG
>DAOTIG010000161.1:0-6919 GCA_035448065.1 Dermatophilaceae bacterium | reverse complement strand
TGACCGAGGACGGCGAGCACGGTGTCGTAGAAGCGCGCCGCTGTGTCGAGGTCGGCGCAGTTGATGCCGAGGTGATCGATCATCGCCCTACCGTATGCCGCCGGTCCGACACCCCGCGATGGAACAGGGTGACGACGCGAGCTGTCACCAGAATCGCCGCCATGGCGTCGTTCCGCCCGGGTGGCGTCGGTATAGCGCCGCCACCCACTCGGAACGCCGCCATGGCGTCGTTTCGGGGGGAGAGGGCGGCATACACTGGCGGCGGACGAGTCGGTCAGGCGGTCGCGTCGTCCGGACCACCCTCGGGTGTCCGGACGCCGAGGAACGTCCGGGCTCCACAGGGCGCGGTGGTGGCTAACGGCCACCCGGAGCGATCCGCGGGACAGTGCCACAGAGAGGAGACCGCCTCGCCGGACCACCGAGCATGCTCGGCAGGCGGCGAGGTCAGGGTGAAAGGGTGGTGTAAGAGACCACCAGCGGCCTGGGTGACCAGGTCGGCTCGGCAAACCCCACCGGGAGCAAGCTCAGACAGTCGGCGTTCGAGGGCGGCCCGCCCGAGCCGACGGGTAGAGCGCTAGAGCCGGTCAGCAATGACCGGCCGAGAGGGATGACCGCCACCGGGCGGCCGGAGACGGTCGCTCGGGACAGAACCCGGCGTACCGACCGACTCGTCCACTCACCGAGCCTCGCCCGCGCCCCCGCGCGTGCGGATCGGCAGCTCAGCGGACCAGCGACAGGTGGCGACGCGGCTGGGGAGCGATGACCGGGGCCACGGCGCGCGACCAGGTGCCGCCGGTGGTGAACTCGTAGAGGCCGGACTCGAAGAGCAGGTCGGCGATGTGCCGGGGGTCGCGTCCGCGGGACTCGACGTAGTCGACGATCTCGCGCGTGTGGGCCTTGCCGCGGACGAGCAGGCACTCGTCGATGAGGACCTGGACCTGCAGCTTGCCGACGCGCTGACGGACCGGCGTGGACATCTCGGTGCCGGTCGCCGCGATCGCCTGCTCGACGTTCGAGACAGCGGCGCGCAGCCCGTAGGTGGTGCCGGCGATGGAGCGCTCGGCAGCGCCGACGAGGTCGATGACGTCGGCCTCGACGTCGACGAGGGCGGCCAGCTGGGCGGGCTCCGCGGTCTCGGGGAGCGGCTTGATCAGTCGAAGGGTCACGGGTGGTCCATCGCTTTCTGGTGGCTCGGGGGTGCCGATCATGAGACGGGACACCCCACCAGCCATGACGGATTTTCGCTGCCGAATCTCCTGCTCCGGCGGAGATGACCGAACGGATGAGCTGTCGGTGCGGCTGTCTAGGGTGATCGGCATGTCGACCTCCGAGCCCGCCGCGCCAGCCGTCGTCCACGGTGACCGGCCCGGACCCGACCCGCTCGTCGAGGCGGCCGTGGCGGCATTGCGCCGACTCGTCGGCCGACCGGACGCCGAGTTCCACGAGGGGCAGCTCGAGTCGGTGCTCGCCTTGGTCCGCGAGCACGCCCGGGTGCTCGTCGTGCAGCGCACCGGGTGGGGCAAGTCCGCGGTCTACTTCGTCGCGACCGCGCTGCAGCGCGGGGCCGGCCACGGGCCGACCGTCATCGTGTCGCCACTGCTGTCCCTCATGCGGGACCAGATCGCGGCCGCCGAGCGGGCCGGCATCCGTGCCGTGACGATGAACTCCGCCAACGCCACCGACTGGCCCCAGGTGCGGGCGGCGCTCGCCGCCGACGAGGTCGATGTGCTCCTCGTCAGCCCCGAGCGGCTCAACAACCCGGCCTTCCGTGACGAGCAACTGCCCGACCTCACCCAGCGCTGCGGGCTGCTCGTCGTCGATGAGGCCCACTGCGTCAGCGACTGGGGGCACGACTTCCGACCCGACTACCGGCGGATCGGCGATCTGCTGCGCGAGCTGCCTCGCGGCATACCGGTGCTCGCGACGACCGCCACCGCGAACGCCCGGGTGGTCGCCGACGTCGAGGCACAGCTCACCGTCGGGGCCGACGCCGAGGGCGCCGCGAGTGGGGGAGTGCGCACGATCCGGGGTGGTCTGGCCCGGGCGTCGCTGCGGCTCGGGGTGCTGCCCCAGCTGGGTCCGGAGCAGCGGCTCGGCTGGCTGCTCGCCCACCTCGCCGAGCTGCCGGGCAGCGGCATCGTCTACACCCTCACCGTGGCGGGCGCCGAGGATCTCGCCCATGAGCTGGCCGCCGCCGGCCATGCCGTCGCGGCATACACGGGGCGCACCGACCCGGCCGAGCGCGAGCGGCTCGAGGCGGCACTGCGGGACAACGAGGTCAAGGCGCTCATCGCCACCTCGGCGCTGGGCATGGGCTTCGACAAGCCCGATCTCGGCTTCGTCGTGCACCTCGGTGCGCCGAGCTCTCCGGTCGCCTACTACCAGCAGATCGGGCGGGCCGGGCGGGCCACCGAGCGCGCCGACGTGCTGCTGCTGCCCGGGCCGGAGGATCGCGAGATCTGGGCCTACTTCGCCTCGGTGTCGATGCCGCGTGAGGACCAGGCGAGCGCCGTGCTCGCCACCCTCGCCGAGGCCGGCCGGGCGCTGTCGACAGCGGCCATCGAGACGGCCGTCGACATCCGGCGGACCCGGCTCGAGCTGCTGCTCAAGGTGCTCGACGTCGACGGGGCGGTGCGCCGGGTGCCAGGCGGCTGGATCGGCACGGGGCAACCCTGGCGCTACGACGCCGAGCGCTACGAGCGGGTCGCCGAGGCGCGGCGGCGCGAGCAACGGCTGATGCTCGACTACGAGACGACCACCGAGTGCCGGATGGCCTTCCTGCAGCACAGCCTTGACGACGCGACGGCCGCGCCCTGCGGGCGCTGCGACACGTGCGCCGGGCGCTGGTATGCCGCGGACGTCCCGGACGACGCCGTGGGTCGGGCGCGTGGGGCGCTCGAGCGGGTCGGCGTGCCGATCGACGTGCGGGCCCAGTGGCCGACCGGCATGGATCGGCTCGGCGTGCCGGTCAAGGGGCGAATCCCGGCCGCCGAGCAGGCGGCCGAGGGTCGGGCCGTGGCCCGGCTCTCCGATCTGGGCTGGGGGAGCCGGCTGCGGGAGCTGCTGCGCACCGACCAGCCGGTGCCGGCGGCGCTCGTCGAGGCGTGCGTGCGGGTGCTGCGCGAATGGCCGTGGGAGCAACGCCCGGTCGGCGTTGTCGCCCTGCCGTCACGATCCCGACCGATGCTCGTCGGCTCCCTGGCCGGCGCCCTCTCCCAGATCGGACGGCTGCCGCTGCTCGGCACGCTCGACCTCGCGCACGGCGGCCCGACCGGCGAGCCGGGCGGCAACAGCGCCTTCCGGTTGGCCGGGGTCTGGGAGCGGCTGGCCGTGGGGCCGGAGCTCGCGAGGGCGGTGGCGGCGAGTGGTGGCCCGGTGCTGCTCGTCGACGATCTCGTCTCGTCGCGATGGACCCTCACGTGCGCCGCGCGCGAGCTGCGCGCCGCCGGGGCCGACGCGGTGCTGCCGTTCGTGCTGGCCGTCGACGGGTGATCCGGCGGTCGATGCGGGTCGAGCGCCCGACCTGGCTCAGGCGAGCTGCCAGGCGAGCATGCCGACGAGCACGCCCAAGCCGTTGGTCGCCCAGTGCATGCCCATGCTCGCCAGCACGCTGCCGGACCGGCGGCGCAGCTCACCGGCGACGACCCCGCCGAGGGCGGTGAAGAGCACCGTCGCGACGACGACGACCGCCATGGCGCCTGCCGGCCCGATGCCGAGGCGCTCGGCCACTGCGGTCAACCCACCGAGCGCGGTGCTCGACGCGGTGCTCAGCGCGGGCAGCACGTGCCAGAGACCGAAGAGGGCGGACGAGGCGAGCAGCACCCGGGTGGTGCGCGCGTGCCGCTGCAACATCCCCCACAGCACGGAGCGGAAGGCCACCTCCTCGAGCAGCACGGTGCCGACGGGGATGACGAGCAGCGCCGTGATCAGCACCTGGGCCGGAGGCAGGTGGTAGCGGGCGTCGAGGAAGGCGGTGCGGGTCGCGGGGATCGCGACGCCGACGGCATAGACGAGGGCGACGACACCGACGACGCCGAGCCCCCAGCGCAGGCCTGGACCGTGGGTCGCCCGGGCCATCCCGAGCTCGTGCCAGGTGAGCCCGCAGGCGCGCGCATAGGCGACGAGGAGCATGGCACCAGCCGGTCCGATCCACAGCGAGCTCCAGCCGAGCACGTGATCGGCGATGTTGAGGCCGACGAGGACGCCGACCACGGCGACCGTCCGCAGGACGGGGAGTCCTCGCTGCGCCGGGTCGGTCCTCACCCGATCATTGTGCGTCATCGCCGGCGCCCGAGCGGACGCCGGTGGTGAGCGCCCCGAGCGCCGCGGCATACGTCGCCATGATGGCGACCGAGACGGCGGGCGGCGCGAGCTGCGGGGCGAAGTGATCGATGGCGATGAGGGCGTCCGAGAGGAGGAAGAGCCCTCCGCCCCAGCCGGTCAGCCGGTTCGGACCGAGGGCGAGCACGGCCATCGTCGTCAGCGCCGCGGCGTAGCCGACGACCGGGCCGGCAAGCCCTCCGGCCGCCGGCAGGCAGATCGCGAGCAGGGCCACGGCGACGATGAGGTATGCCGTCGCAACCCAGCGCCGCCAGCCGGCCAGCGCGTGCCGGCGCCAGGGGAGGAAGGCGCCGATCCACGCGAGCTGGGCCAGCAGGAAGGGCCCGACCATCGCGAGGAAGCCGACCTCTCGTGGCACGAGCGAGGGCAGCAGATCGCCGAGGAAGCAGCCGGCGAGGGCGGCCAGCGCCCAATGGGCCACGCGGGGTCGGGGCGCGGGGACGGCCAGCCACAGCCCGACGGCCAAGGTCGGTGCGAGCAGCCACTGGGCGACCATCGACACCGTGCCGGCGACGGTGCCCGGCGCGGCCGGGCGGGTCGCGAGCATGACGAGCGAGAGGGTGGCATACCCGAGGGCGAGCCTGCGCCCCCAGGCTCGGCGGGTGTCGGCGCTCGTGCTCAGCGGCGGTGCTCGCGGTAGTAGCGCACGAGCGCCTGGGTCGACGGGTCCTGGGCGGCCAATGCCGCCTCGTCGCCGGCGACCGCGGGCTCGATCTGCTTGGCGAGCTGCTTGCCGAGCTCGACGCCCCACTGGTCGAAGGAGTCGATGCCCCAGACGATGCCCTGGGTGAAGGTGATGTGCTCGTAGAGTGCGACGAGCTGTCCGACAACCGACGGGGTGAGGGCCGGCGCCATGATCGAGGTCGTCGGCCGGTTGCCGGCGAAGACCCGCGCGGGGACCATGGCCTCGGCGGTGCCCTCGGCCCGGACCTCGTCGGCGGTCTTGCCGAAGGCGAGTGCCTTGGTCTGGGCGAAGAAGTTCGCGAGGAAGAGCTCGTGCACGTCGACGTCGCCGTCGCGCAGCGGGTAGGCGGGGGTGGCGACGGCGATGAAGTCGGCCGGGATGAGCTGGGTGCCCTGGTGGATGAGCTGGTAGAACGCGTGCTGGCCGTTGGTGCCCGGCTCGCCCCAGAAGACCTCGCCCGTCGCGGTGGTCACCGGGGAGCCGTCCCAGCGGACCGACTTGCCGTTGCTCTCCATCGTCAGCTGCTGCAGGTATGCCGCGAAGCGGCTCAGCTGCTGGGCGTAGGGCAGCACGGCGTGCGTGCGGGCATCGAGGAAGTTGACATACCAGCAGTTGAGCAAGCCCATGAGCGCAGGAACGTTGCGGGACAACGGAGTTGCAGCGAAGTGCTGGTCCACGGCGTGGAAGCCGGCGAGCAGCTCGGCGAAGCGCTCGGGCCCGATGGCGATGCACACGGAGGTGCCGATCGCCGAGTCGACGGAGTAGCGGCCGCCGACCCAGTCCCAGAAGCCGAAGGCATTGGCCGGGTCGATGCCGAACTCGGCCACCTTGTCGAGTGCCGTCGACACGGCGACGAAGTGCTTGGCGACGGCGGCGGTGCGGGCCTGCTCGGTGTCCTCGATCGCGCCGGCGGCGACGAGGCCGTCGAGCAGCCAGGCGCGCACGAGCCGGGCATTGGTGAGTGTCTCGAGGGTCGTGAAGGTCTTGCTCGCGACGATGACGAGGGTGGTCTCCGGGTCGAGACCGGCGGTCTTCTGCGCCGAGTCGGTGGGGTCGATGTTGGAGATGAACCGGCAGGACAGGCCGTCCTGGACGTAGGGCTCGAGGGCCTCGTAGATCATCACCGGCCCGAGGTCGGAGCCGCCGATGCCGATGTTGACGACCGTCTCGATCCGCTTGCCGGTGACGCCGACCCAGTCGCCGGACCGGACTCGCTCGGCGAAGGCGTAGACCTTGGCGAGCACCTCGTGGACATCGCGGTCGACGTCCTGGCCGTCGACGTGCAGCGCCGGCTGCAGCCCCTCCGGTCGGCGCAGCGCGGAGTGCAGCACCGCGCGGCCCTCGGTGACGTTGATCCGCTCGCCGCCGAGCATCGCATCGCGCCGCTGCTCGAGGTCGACCTGCTCACCGAGCTCGACGAGCGCGGCGAGGATCTCGTCGGAGAGCAGGTTCTTGGACAGGTCGACGCGCAGGTCGGCGCAGTCGAAGGCGAGCCGCTCGGCCCGACCCGGGTCGTCGGCGAACCACCGGCGCAGGTCCGGCTGCAGCTGGTCGCGCAGCTCGCCGAGCCGCTGCCAGGCCGCGGTGGTCGTGGGGTCGACGGGTGCGCTCACTGGGGTCCTCCTGGCTTGTGGACATGGCTGGCGGCGGCCCGGTTCTGCCGTCCGGACCAGCCTATTGACCCCGCTGCCAGCTGCAGGCCCCCGCCCCGGGCTAGCGTGTCAGCCATGCGCATCACTCACCTGGGCCACTCCTGTCTGCTCGTCGAGATCGCCGACCGACGGATCCTGCTCGACCCGGGCTCCTTCTCGGCCGGCTTCGAGGAGCTGACCGGGCTGGACGCGATCGTCGTCACCCATCAGCACGCCGACCACCTCGACCAGGGGCGCTTCC
>DAOTIG010000160.1:0-7002 GCA_035448065.1 Dermatophilaceae bacterium | reverse complement strand
TATGCAGAAGCACTGTCCATTCCTCCGATCGTTCCGTCCTCGATGGGGAAGAGCGCCGCGCCCAGCGCCTTTTTGCGCAGCAGCCTTGGCGGCTCCGTGCAGGTGATGAGGCTCTGACAGCCCGTCAGCGCGCCGAGAAGCTGCTTTTGCCGCCCGTCGTCCAGTTCGGAGAACACGTCGTCCAGCAGCAGAATGGGCGCTTCCTGCGCCGCCTCCCGCTGCAAATCGATCTCCGCGAGCTTGAGCGAGGCGTTGATCCGCCGGCACTCGGGCTCGGAGAGGTTGCCCAGCCCCTGGGTGGGGTCGGAGAGCATCGCGACCCGGGTCATCCCCTCGGGGACGACGTCGGTGTAGGTCGTGAGCAGCCCGACGACGAGGTGGGCCGAGTTGCTCGCCGGTGGCCGGTCGGTCGGCACGAGGTTCTCGCCGTCGGCGTCGAGCTCGAGCTCCTGGAAGGTGCCGCGCGGGAAGGGCGACGGGTCCTCCGGGCCGGGCGTGAGCATCTGCACGATCTCGTAGGGGTACGGCGTGCCGAACCGCTCGGCGGTGAGCACCTTCTGGGCATACCGAGTGAGCGGCCGGATCGGGTTGGGGCCCGGGTCGCCGAAGCGGATCGTCGTGCCGGTGCGGCCGATGCCGTCGACGGTGAGCACCTTGTCGACGAGCTGGTCGTCCTCGACTGCGTGCACGTGCAGGGCGACCTTGTCCAGGCCCGCGCCCTTGGCCAGCGGCAGGTAGTTGGCGGCCAGCGCCGGCCACTCCGACGGCGGGATCTCCCACGTCGGGCGCACCCAGAGCACGAGCCGGTTGGCGGTCGGCCGCTCGCGCGGGGGATAGGTCGACAGCGCCGAGCGCATCGCGGCGAGCGCCTGCAGGCCGACGCGGCCGAGCCGGGGATAGGTCTCGATCCCGGTCTGCTCGTCGCGGACCTTGACCAGGTCGCGGACCTCGGCGAGCGCGAAGAGCCGCCGGTCCTTGGGGTTCTCGCGGGCCTGGCCGTGGAAGAGGTAGACGTCCTCAGGAGACGGCAGCCGGGTGAGCTCGAAGTTCGCCAGCCGCCACAGGTCCATCCGCTTGGCGAGCATCGGGTGCAGGTTGCGATAGAGGGTGTCCTCCACGAACCCGACCGCGCCACTCTCGTCCTCGGCCTGCCGGAAGGTGAGGTGCTGGGTGCTCTTGCCCTGGTCGTCCGAGCCGCCGAGGCTCGTCACGGTCAGGTCGAGCCGGTGCAGCACCCGGCCGAAATCGCTGTGCGACAACAGCTCTCGCGCCTGCTCGGCGAGCTCGTCGATGTCACCACGCGTGCCGTCGCGCCACAGCACGACGTCGACGACGACCTCGGGGTCGCTCGACACCCCGCGCAGGTGGCCCTGGATCGCCTGGGCCAGCGCCGGCAGCTCGTCGAGCGCGGCATACGAGACGACGAGGTGGACCGGCATGCCCTCGTGGTCGTAGTCGGCGTGGCCGAGCCGGAAGCCGGCGGCATCCTCGAAGCCCACGTCCTGCAGGTCGCGGATCCGGTAGAAGCGCCGCAGGTAGACCTCGAGAACGCAGTCCCGGTATGCCGCCTCGTCGGCGGACGCCGATCGCCACGCCTCGAGCAGGTCACCACGCAGCGGGTGCGGGGCGGCGACCAGCGCGTCGACGAGGGCACCCCGGTCGGGGCGCGCCGGGTTCTCACGCAGCAGCGCAAGGTTGGCCCGCACCGCGGCCTTGGCCTCGTCGGCCGCGGCCAGCATCTCCGGCTCCTCGAAGAAGTGGAAGGTGATGTCGCGGGCCAGGTCGGCGACGTTCTGGACCCGCCCCTCGGTCGCGGTGACCAGCCGGTCGAGCCGCTCGCGGGCCTCGTGGTTGGCCAGCGGAGCGAGCTCGGCGTGGTGGGTGAGCCGGCGGTTGAGCACCGCGAGGACCGCGGTCGCGACCACCGGGATCCGCTCGAACGACCGGAACATCCACACCGTCGCCGCCTCCAGGGCGCGGGTGCGGGTCAGCCCGCGGACGCCGTAGCGAGCCAGCGCTCGCTCGAGGCGACGCCGGTAGCGCTCCGGCAGACCGGCCTGATCCGGGTCGAGCCACTGCAGGTAGGCCAGGAAGTACTCCTGGGTGTTGGCGCTGGCCAGGTCCTCGCCGGAGGCCTCGGCCTCGGTGCGGGGGCGGTAGAGCGCGCCGATGTCGGCGAACAGGTCGAGCAATGTGTTCTCGGCGGCGATGAGGTGAATGTCGGCCGGTGCCGATCCGGCGGCGAGCTCGCCCTGGCGCTTGAGCAGCGCCTTGAAGGTCTCCGGGTCGAGGTCGTAGCCCAGCAGGTAGTCGCAGAGCCGCCGGTAGACCCAGGCGGCGTCCTTGCCGGCCGGGGTGCCGTTCTCGGCGGCGATGCTCGCCAGGTCGACCGGCTCGTCCGGACCGCCCTCGGCCGAGCTCTCGGCCAGCGCCGGGTGGTCTGCACCGTCGGTCGTCGAGCGGATCCGCAGCAACGGCGCGCCCCGCTCGACCTGGGTGTTGTTCGCGACCGCGAGCGAGGTCACCGTGCCGTCGAAGGGGGCGGTCACCGTGGTGACCATCTTCATCGACTCGAGCACGGCCACTGGCTGCCCGGCGGTGACCTGCTGGCCGGCCTCGACGAGGAGGTTGGAGACCAGCGCCGGCCAGCCGGTGCGGACGACGACGCCGTCCTCGCGGCTCACCAGGTGTCCGACGCCGTCGATCTCGAGCCGGAAGTCCGCACCCTGCTCGGTGGCCACGACCCGATGCTGAGCGCCGCGGCATACCATCCGGCGCTCGTAGGCGCCGACCTTGTCGACGGTGACCTCGACGGTCGCCGTGCCTCGCACGCGGTAGGTGCGCGGGCCGGTGCGGTCGACCCGCAGCCGGTAGTCGCTGCCGCGGTAGGACAGCTGGACGTGCGTGCCGACGGCCTCGGGGTGCTCGGGCCGGCCGCGGGCGGCGCTGGCGAAGAAGGCCGCGTTGACCATCGAGGAGTCCGACTCGTAGGCCTCCACAGCGGCCGCGACGACGGCCAGCGGATCGGCCGGGGAGTGCAGTCGACCGGCGGCCAGCTCGGCGTCGAGCCACCCGGCGGGCACCGGCTGCGACTCCTCGGCGAGCCGGTCGAGCAGGGCCAGCAGGGAGGTGCGGTTGGTGGCGCCCCGCTCGAGCACGACGGTCGTGCGCCCGAGGGCGCCCCGAGCGCGGTCGTAGGCCTCGTCACGATCGCGGCCCCAGGCGGTGATGGTGGCCACGACGGGGTCGCTCTCACCGTCGACGAGGTCGCCCTCGCGCCGGCTCGCGTCGACCCGCACGCCGGTGCCGACCGGCAGGTCGAGCATCTCGAGCGCGCCGCCCGACGGGGCACAGGCGCGCTGCGGGTCCAGGGCGAGCAGCCGCACCTCGAGCGCGTGGCCGTTGGCGTCCGGCGGCTCGGTGGCATCGAGCGAGCCACCAGCGGCCAGGCGCAGCCGCAGCCCGACGAACGACGCCCCGGTCGTCTCCTCGACGAGGGCGTGCTCGGCCCGGGCCAGCGTGTCGGCGTCGAGCAGCCAGAAGGACTCGCCGTCCGGCCCAAGCGCGAGGCGCACCACGCCAGCGCCGGTGTATGCCGCGGCCCGCACCAGCCGTCGGGCCGCGTGCTCCATCGCGCCCGCCGTCGTGTCCGGGACACCGGGAGCCGGCATCTCGGCGAGGACGAGGTGACCGTGCAGGGTCACCGAGCTCTCGCGCAGCCCGAGGGTCCACACCGTGCCCGCCGCGTCGGCGAGCACGTCGATCTCGACGATCCGGTGCGGCTGCCCGTCGGGCAGCGGCTCGAGGCCGACCCGCGATCCCAGCTCGGCCAGCCGCTGCGGGTCGGCGAGCGTGCGGATCGTGTCGGCACTCGGCCCGACGACCCGCACGCCGGCAGCCGCGAGCTGCTCGACGAGCTCGGCCCGGTCGGTGCACGGCACCAGCCCGAGCCAGGCGCCGTCGGCGCCGGCCTCGGTGACCGCCCGGACGACGCGAGCCGCGTCGACCTCGCCGGTCGGCAGGGTCACCAGCTCGTCGGCGTCCCGGGCGAACCAGGCCCGGTCGCGCTCGTGGTCGGTGAGCACGACGGTCTGCAGGCGTCGGGCCTCGCCGCGTCGGTTGAGGTTGCCGACGGCGGCGAGAACGCGCACCACCGGCTCACCCCGGTCGATGATGGCCAGCCGGGTGATGTCGTTCAACGAGGTCTCCGATCAGGACTTGTCGGTGGCACCACGGGAGCCGAAGGTCTGCTCGAGGGCGCCGAGGACCTCGGTCGGGATGGGGGCCGGGAGCTCGATGCTCTCGTACCCGTCCATCCGCATGACCACGGCGCCGTCGCCGTCGACCACGGCGCAGTCGAACCTACTCGGCCCAACCTGCCGTGCCAAGGCATGCAGCGGCCGCACCGCGGTGTCGGGGTCGGCGAGCACCCGGACCCGGCCGACGCGGGTCGGCAGAGCCATCCGGTGCTCGGTGCCGGCCTCCCACAGCCCAGCCGTCTGGAAGCACAGCTCAGCCAGCCGCGGCGCGTTGACCAAGGGCGCATCGCCAGGGACGTGGTTGTCCGGCAACGGGTCGGCCATCCGGGCCGCCGAGCCGGCGCCCTCGTCGCCGTCGCTGCGCCACGCCTCACCGACGACCTGGTATGCCGGGCCGTGGAAGTAGAAGGCGTAGACGTCGTCGCTGCCGATCGACGGGTGTCCGTCGGGTCCGGGCAGGGACTCGGTCTGCTGCTCGGCCTCGGCCGTGCTGAGCCGGACCACACCGGTGAAGTGGGTCGTCCGGGTCGGCTGGGGCTGGCCGGGCAGCTGCCGCTCGGCCGTGAGCGCGCACCGCACGAGCAGGTCGCCGCCGTCGGCGGGCTCGACCTGCGCCGTGACCTGCAGGGTGCGCGGCTCATCGCGGAAGAACTTCAACGGCGCGAGGAAGTCGACACCCTCGACCGAGGCGACCCGATAGCCCTCGGGGGCCAGCAGCCGAGCGGTCTCGGCGAAGGCCTCCATGCCCATCACGCCGGGCAGCACCGGGGTGCCGTCGATGCGGTGGTCGAAGAGGAAGGGCTGCTGGGTCGGGTCGAGCGTCGTCGTGACGACGAGGCCGTGGTGGACGCTCGAGGCGGCCTCGCCGACCATCGGGCCGGTCGCGGTGTCGCCGACGAGCTTGGCCGGGTCGACCCCGCCGGTCTCGTGGTACTCGCGAGCCATCATGCCGAGGGTGCCCGCGACGATGACCTCACCGCTGTAGGCCGACGAGGTCAGCTCGCGGCGGATCCACGCGACCCCGGCGTCCGGCGGCAGCATCTGCACGCCCGCGGCCTCCATGATCTGCGGGATCGAGCCGCGGGTGGCCATCCCGATGCCGCCCCACGCGGTCCAGTCCAGGGCCAGGCCCCGGGTGGCCGGTCGGGTATGCCGCATCGAGGACATCACCTTGCACAGCAGGTCGTTGGCGGCGCTGTAGTCGGTCTGACCCTGGTTGCCGAAGCGCCCGGCGACCGAGGAGAAGACGACGACGGCACCGACCGGCATACCCGCTGCTGCGGACCAGACGTTGAACCAGCCGTTGGACTTGACGTCGAAAACGAGGTCGAACTCGCGCGGCTCCTTCTTCGGCAGGGTGCGGCTGATCTCGATGCCTGCGGCGTGCAGCAGGACGTCGATCTTGCCGCTCGTCTCGCGCACCTGCTCCATCGCGGCGGCGACCGCGGCGGCGTCGGTGAGGTCGACCGAGTGGTAGTGGACCGTGCCACCGGCGGACTCGACCGCGGCGATCGCCGCACGGGCGGCGGCCAGCCGCTCGATCCGGGCGAGCTCCTTGTCGATGACGACCGGCGTCGGCCGCTCGCCGGCTGTCTTGAGCCGCTCGGCGATGGTCACCTTGAGCCCGTCGCGGTTGGTCGCGAAGGCGGCGATGTCCGGGTCGTCGGGGGCCGGGCTCGGCGTGAGGTCGAGCAGGTGGAAGGTGCCGCCCGAGGCCTTGGCCAGGTCGGCGGTGATCGCCGAGACGATGCTGCCGGCCGCACCAGTGACGACGAAGACCGAGTCGGCGGTCAACGGCAGGCCGCCCTCGCCGTCGGAGGAGCCGTCGGCGCCCAGCGGCGGGAAGGGCACCTCGGCGAAGCCGACGCCCCAGCGCTTGCCACCGGCCAGGCCGACCTCGACGCAACCCGGGTCGCGCAGCGTCTCCTCGATGAGGATGTCGGCGAGCGCGGCGGTCTTGCGCGAGAGCGGCAGGTCGACGGCCTTGACCAGCGCGTCCGGCTGCTCCTTCTTGTAGGACTTGGTGAAGCCCACGACGGCGCCGCCCATCGGCGCGATCGCGCCGTCGGCGTCGTAGCCGTGCTTGCCGCCGAGGCGGGTGCCGGACACGAGGAACGGAGCGTCGTCCCAGAGCCGACGCATCGTCGTGTAGAGCGTCTTCACCCGACGCCGCAGCGCCTCGGTCCACCCGGCGAGGTCGAGCGCGGTGTGGTCGCCCTCGTCGTCGAGCGCCGGCAGCCAGTAGACGCCGGCGATCGGGCCGTCGGCGAGCCACTGCTCGAGGCGCTCGGTGAGCTCGTCGGTCGGTATGCCGCTGGCCAGGGTCAGCGTCGTCGCGCCGAGCTTGTCGAGCCGCTTGACGAGAGCCTCGCCGACCCCGCCCTCGTCGAGCATGACGAGCACGCGGGCGCCGTCGAGACGCACGCCGGTCTCGACGCACCGGTCGAGGCCAGGCCGCAGCATCGCGACGGGAACTCGGCGGGGCAGCGCGTCGATGGCGCTGAGGCTTCCCTCGACGACCGACGGAGCCGCCGGCGTCGCGGCTGCGGCAGGCGCCGCTGAGCCTGGGGTGCTGGGCGCGGCACCCGAGCCGGCACCGGGCGGGGCAGTGGACTCGGCCAGGCCGGCCTTGCTGCGGATCCAGCCGGCCACCGAGCGGATGGTCGGGAAGTCGCGCAGCTTGAGCTCGTCGTCGCGCTCGACGTCGTAGTGGCTGCGGACCGCGGCGAAGACCTCGGCCTGC